>NZ_JARWOJ010000418.1 GCF_029868625.1 Nocardia neocaledoniensis
CCCCGCCGCGCGAGTGCGGTCTCAGCAGGACACGTCGGCCGCCGGCATCGTGCCGTCGACCAGGAACGCGGTGGTCGCCGCCCGCCCGCACGCGTTGTCGTGATTGACGTAGGCGCCGTGGCCGCTCTGGTCCACGCTGACCAGCCTGGCTCGGTCACCGAACTTCGCCCGCAGCAGCTCCGCGTTGCGGTGCGGGGTCACCGGATCGCGCCGGTTCTGGACCAGCAGGACATTGCGCGGCCCCTTGTCCTCGACGCGTACCGACGGCTCGGCCGGTGCGCTGGGCCAGAAGGCGCAGGGCAGGACGTTGGCACTGGCCGCGCCGAAGAGCGGGTATTTCGGGCGGTCCTCGGCGACGGCGCGGCGGTAGGGCTCGGCGCCCTTCGGCCAGGCGACATCATTGCAGGTCACCGCGATAAACACCGACCAGTTGTTGTCGGCCGGGTGCGGTCCCTGAGCGGGCGGTACGGCCTCGGGCGTTTCGGCGGTGGGCTCGGCCAGCTCGCGCTGCAGTGCCGCGTCGTCGTTGTCGCGCACGGTCCGCCAGATGTCGCCGATCCAGTCGTACTGGCGGGGGCTGTAGAGCCCGAAGTAGGTGATGAACCGGAACGCGCGGCCGTCGAGGCTGGGCATCGGGGTCTCGTCGAGGCGCCGCGCCAGTGCGAGATAGGTCTCGCGCACCTGCTCGGGAGTCGCGCCGAGATGGTCTTCGCCGTCGCGTTCGGCGAGCCGCCGCGCGAGGTCGGGGAAGGTGTCCTCGGCGCCGAGGCCGAACCGGCGGATGCCGTCCTGGTCCAGGTGGGTGTCGGCGAGATTGCTGTCGAGCACGACCCGGTCGGCCCGGTCCGGGAACATCGACGTGTACGCGGCCCCCAGCGCTGAACCGTAGGACGCCCCGTAGAAGCCGGCCTTGTCCTCGCCGAGCGCGGCGCGGATGCGGTCCAGGTCGCGGGCCATGTTCGCCGTCGACAGATGCGGAATCAGGTCGTCGTTCGCGCAGCGCCGGGCGACGTCCTCGGCGATCGCGGCCTGTGCGGTGACGGCGGCGTCGTCCACCGCGTACGGCGGGATGTTGCCGGTGTAGTTCAGCTCGGTGGTGAAGCCGCAGCTGACCGGCGCCGAGTGGCCGATGCCGCGGGTGTCCATGCCGATCAGGTCGTAGCTCTCGGAGACCGCGGTCGGAAGCCCGTTCGCGACCAGGTCGGAGCCGAAGGTCAAGCCGGACCCGCCCGGGCCGCCTGGATTGAGCAGCAGGATCCCGCGCCGCTTGTCCGGGTTGGTCGCGGTCAGCCGCGACACCATCAGATCGATCGTGGGGCCGTCCGGCGCCGAGTAGTCGACGGGCACCGGCACGGTGGTGCACCGCAGCTCGGGTGCCGCCGCCTCGGCGACATCGGCGGGGCATGCGCCCCATCGAGGGTGCGGCACGTCCGCGGAAACCGGCGCTGCCGCAAGCGAACCCGCGAGCATCGCGGCGGCTAGCAACGCCGCGGCGCCGGTGGGGTGGCCGTTCGTGAGATTCCGGATCATGGGATTCCCTTTCGCCCGATCCGTATCGGATTCGCACGGACCCTCCGTGGGTCGTACCGTTCCAACACGCTGTACTAGAGCCGATGCCGCGAGACTAGCACAGTGTGCTAGTACACTGTGTTGGTGAAGGATGGGAGGATGGTGGAGATGCCGGAACGGGAGCTCGGTTCCAAAGAGAAGATCATCGTCGCGGCCGCCGAGATGCTCGGGGAGAACGCGGGCGCGAACCTGTCGGTGCGCGCGGTCGCGGCGCGGGCGGGGGTGAGCACCGGTTCGCTCCGGCACCACTTCCCGACCCAGCGCGATCTTCAGGACGCGGTGTTCACCACCATCTACGACGTCGTTCTGTCCGACGGCGAACTGATCCGCGATCGTTCGAAGCCGGCCCGTGAGCGGCTGGTGGAATGCCTGCGCCAGGTCCTCGCGCTGACCAGTGTCGGAGCGCAGGCGCGCCAGGCGTGGGGCAAGGTCTATGAATCGTTCATCGCGCCCGAGCCGACCGACGAGCTGCGCGCGTCGTATCTGGCCATCGAGCGGGAGGCGCGCCGCCGCACGGAATACTGGCTCGCGGTTCTCGTCGAGGAGGGCGCCCTGCCCAAGGGCGACAACACCCGGCGCGCCAGATTCCTGTGCACGGTCCTCAACGGCCTCGCGGTCGAACGCGCCCTCCCCGCCGAGGAATCGCTCCTGCACTCCGAAGCGCAGACCCTCGACGCCGCCGTCGACTGGGTCTTCCGCTCGGAAAGTGCTTGAGCGCGAACGCTTCCTGGTCTCGGCTTCGAGTCCCGGGGTCGTCGCTCAGGCGCTCGCGGTGTGCTGGGCGGCCGCGTCGGTGTTGTGGGAGACCCGGCGCAGCAGGTCGGCGAGGGTGCGGCGCTCCTGCTCGTCGAGTCCGTCGAGCAGGCGGTGGTCGCGTTCCGCGCGGCTCGGCAGTTCGACGTCGACGAGTTCGCGCCCGGCCGCGGTCAACCGCAGCAGCACCACTCGGCCGTCCCGCTCGAACGGGAGCCGTTCGATCAGGCCGATCTTCGTCAGCCGGTCGGCGTTCTTGGTGGTGGCGGCGCCGCTGGTCATGGTCCGCTCGGTCACCTCGCTGGCGCGGAGCGGACGGTCGGCGCGGGCCAGGGCGCACAGCACCTCGAACTCGCCGCGGGTGATACCCCGGGGCGCGAGCGCGCGGTCGAGCTGATGCAGCGCCAGCGCGCTGATCCGGTTGATGCGCCCGATCACCTCGACCGTGGAGGTGTCGACCTCGGGATACGCCCGAGCCCATTCGGCCCGAACGCCGTCGACGAAGTCGGGGGAGGTGTCGCCCATGGCTCCATCCTAGCGATCGGTTTCACACTATTTCAGATGTATTTTACTAGTGAAATATATCTAGGATGGAGAGGTGCCCACCGATCTGCTGAACCCACCCCGTGTCGCCACCGCCCGCCTGCGGCACTCCGGTGGCGCCCTGGCGCACTCGGTCTCCGCGTCGACGTGGCGGCGCGCGCTCGAGGTGCGACCCGCCGACGCGACCGTGGCCGCCTCGCTGCGCGTCGGCGCCGCCGCGGCGCTGGTGTTCGTCGGTTGCGGCCTGCTGGATCTACGGCAATACGTCGGCTTCGCGGTGCTCGGCGCGCTGGCCTCGGCGTTCGCCAGACACGAGCCGCTGGTTCGGGTCACGGCCAAGGTGTCGTTGGTCGGCGCGCTCGTCGTCGCCTTCGTCGCCGGTGGTGGCCTGCTCGCGCTCGCGCGGGTGCCGATGTGGGCCGAGGTCGCGCTCATGGCCGTCGGGGCCGCCGTCGCGGCGATGTCGGTGTCGGCGTTCCGGATCACCGGGCCAGGTCCGGTGATCCTCGTCTTCGCGGCGACCGCGGCGGTCGGCTCCGTCGCGGTGCCCGGCGATATCGTCCACGCCTGCGTCGCGGCGGCGATCGGAGCCGGGATCGGCCTGCTCGCGCAGCTGGTGCCCCTGCTGGTGCTGCCGCTCGGCCCGGCCCGCCTCGCCGTCGCGCGAGCGCTGTCGGCCGTCGCCGCGCTCGATGACGGCAGGCCCGTCGAACCGGCCCGCGCCGCCATCGCGCAGGCCCGAGAGAAGCTGGCGCTCAGCGCTGTTCGCGGTGCCGACTCGCACCACCACCGCGACCTCGTCGCCCTGCTCGACGAGGCGGAGGCCGCCGTCGACGACTGGGTGGCGGGCGACCCGGCCAGACTGCTCGACGTGGTCCGCCACGAAGCCGAACTGCGAAAGATCAAGCGGCGCAGCGTCATCTTCGACCGCGTCCCCGAAGTCTCCGCGCTGCCACGCCCCGAGGGCTTCGTGGCGATGGGCCTGTCCGGGCTGCGTTCGCGCCTGGTGCTCGGCAACGCCGCCCGCATCGCCCTCGCCGCGGCGTGCGCGGGCTGGTTCGCCGCGGCGGCCGGCCTGCACCACCCGCTCTGGGCGTCGATGGGCGCACTGGCCGCGATGCAGGGCGTCTCCTACGCGATGACCGTGCAGCGCGGCATCCAGCGACTGCTCGGCAATGTCGGCGGCGCCCTCGTCGGTGCCCTGCTGATCGGCGCGGGCCTCGGCTACTGGGCCACCGCTCTGGTCATCGTGGTCCTCCAGGTGACCGCCGAAATCATGGCCACCCGCAGCTACGCCCTCACCTCACTCGCGGTCACCCCGATGGCGCTGCTCATGGTCGGTCTCGGCACCCCCATCACCCCCGAGATCGGCGTCAGCCGCATCATGGACACCCTCATCGGCGTGGCCATGGGCGTGCTCATCGCGGCCTTGACCATCAGCCACACCGACCGCCACCACCTCCCGGAATCCGCCACGGCGTGAGGCTCACCGCCCGCGTTCGGCCGACCGCCGCATCGCCAGGAGCGTGAGCGCCAGGACGACAGTGGCCACAGTCGCCGCCAGGTAGCAGAGGACGGCCACGCCGCTGATCGTGTGGTAGACCTCGGCCTCCGCATTGGTCAACGTCCCCGAATCGCTGAACAGCGCCACGATCGGAACCCCGTTCTCATCCGCCACATCGGTGAAGTCGGGCATGGTCGCCGCCGCTGTCAACAACGCGGCATACACCGTGGCGAGCGCGACCCCGCACGCCACCCGCACCCGCGCCCCACCCTGCCGCATGACCGGCACCGTGACCGCGACAGCCAGCACCGACGGCGCGAACACCACAAGAAACCCACCGAAGAGAAAGATCACCAGCAGCCATCCGCCCGCCGAGAACCGCAGAGCGGTAACCGCGAGCATCACCAGCAGTTGCGCCCCGAGCGCTGCCCAGGTGATGGCTTTGGCGTCGATCCCGGCCGGATTCCGAGCTGTGATGGTGGATGTCATGCACCCATGCTCGCCGCCTCTGCCGCGCTGGAAATCCGTACGACTACTCAGCGGCACCCGGTAGTTCCGCGAACCGGAACACCGCGCGGTGCCCTGGCCGGCCCGCTGTCAGTTGACGCAGTTTCGTCGATCTGCCGGGTCCGGTTTCGTCGATCTGCCGACACCCCTTCCGTCGATCTGCCGAACCGGTGTCGGCTTCGGGTCGGCTGCTCTGAACGCGACAATCCGCGCAAGCTGGTCACGGTACGGACGTTCGAGTTCGTATCCAGTGCTCGCCTGGTGCGGAAGATCCGCCGAATGCAGCATTAGTATGCGTTAGGTTGGGTACAAGCCAACTGAATGCATAGTTATGGAGGGTACCGATGGCAGAGCATCGCAGCACCGTGCTGCCCAGCGACCTCTGGCGGGCACCGCTCCGAACGCTGCGGCCGAAGGACTTGGCCCACATCTACGCCCAGCCGCGGCCTGAGGTCGCTCGGCTCGTCGATCGAGGCGTGCTGCATCGTGTCGCTCGCGGCTACTACATCATCGTGGCGCCGGACCACATCGGTCGGACCTGGTTGCCCGGCCTGGAGGCGGCGGCCGCAGGTATCGCATCATCCATATTTGGGCCGGACCAGGCCGTAGTCATGGGTATCAGCGCGGCCCGCATGCTGGGAGCCGTACCCCGTGCGCTGGCGACGGCGATTGTCGCGGTTCCCCGTCAGCACCGGCCGATTGCGCTGACCGATCGTTCGGCGCACGTCCTGTTCGTCCGTCGCGACACCGAGGCGCTCGACGCGGAGCGTGTCACGACGCCGCTGGGCCCGGCGCTGGTCACGACGCCGGAGCAGACCGTTCTCGATCTCGCCCGACGCCCGGACCTCGGCAACGCGGAGGCGGAAGTTCGTCCGGCAATCGAAACGCTTTACCGCCGAAGCGATTCGAGCAGACTTGCGCAGCTCGCCGCGGACCAGCGCCTTGGCGCGGCACTTCGACGTGCGGAAGATTGGGTGGGGGCATGAGTATCGGCAACCGGGACAGCGTCGCCGCTCGATTCGGGGTTTCCCCGGAGCAGGTCGAGCGCGATCATCTGATCTCTCACCTGCTGGCGGCGATCGGCCGCGGGTTCCAGGATCGACTGCTGTTCATCGGCGGAACTGCTCTTGCTCGCACCCATCTGACGAGCGGCCGGCTCAGCGAAGACATCGACCTGGTCGCGCTGGGCAACCGGACCGCATTGGCGGCCGACCTCGACACGACATTGCCGCGATCTGTTGCGCGGAGCCACGGGCGGCTCGAGTGGGAAGCGTCGTTGAGCAGTGTCCCGGACACTGGAGCCGCTCTGCTTCGCTCCCCGTCGGGCGTGTCCCTCGAGATCCAGTTGCTGTCGGCCCGGGGCCGACCGGCATGGCCGACAGAACTCCGGAATCTCGATCAGCGCTACAGCGATGTGCCCCCGGCCGAACTTCTGGTGCCCACACTGGCTGCCTTTGTGGCGGGGAAGACAGCGACGTGGCACGACCGCCGCGCATCACGCGACCTGTGGGATCTCTGGGCGCTGAACAACATCGGCGCGATCGACAGCGCCGCTGGAGCGCTGTACCGCAGGTACGGCCCGACCAACCGTCTACCCACACCGCAATTGTTCGATCGCGCGCCGGACGAGGACGACTGGAACGCTCAACTGGCCGGGCAGACCCGATTGGAGATCAGCGCTGAGACCGCAATACGTGAGGTTCGGGATGCGTGGGCACGCATTGCCGAGTGATGACGTCGAAGCGATTCCAGATTCGGTCGCTGACTCTTTCACTGTCGCCACATTCAACGTCAACGGGATCCGCGCGGCACGGCGGCGTGGATTCGACCAGTGGTTGCGGGCGCGGTCGGTCGATGTGCTCGCGTTGCAGGAGCTGCGTTGTGCCGCAGCCGATGTGGGGACCTTTCCGGGCTATTCGGCGGCGATGGATGTCGGTTCCGTGGCCGGCCGTAACGGTGTGGCCGTACTGACGAGGGTTCCCGCCGCGGCCGTGCGGACGTGGGTGACCCACCCACCCAGGGCTCGCGGACTCGGTGAGTTCGCCGCACAGGGACGCTATATCGAGGTCGATCTGGCCGATCGCCCGGTGACGGTGGCCTGCCTCTATCTCCCCAAGGGCGGTCTGCCCGCGCACCTCCAGCGCCCGGGATCGATGCGCGAACAGCCCGACGGTGGGATCAAGTACGAACGGAAGCAGAGGTTCCTCGCGGCGTTCGCCCGCGAAGTGCATCGGAACCGGCTCGCGGCCCTGAGCGCGGGACGCGAGTTCGTCCTCACCGGGGACCTGAACATCGCGCACACCCAGCACGACGTGACCAACTGGCGCGCTGCCCGCACGATGGACGGCTTCCTGCCAACCGACCGCGAGTGGTTCAGTTCGCTACTCGGCACGCGCCGGCTCGTCGATGTGGTGCGACAGGTGCACGGCGAGCGGCCGGGCCCACTCACCTGGTGGAGCTGGGCCGGTCAATCGTTCACCAAGGATGTGGGTTGGCGAGTGGACCACCAACTCACGACACCGGGTCTCGCCCGCCTCGCCACTGCTGCCGTCGTGGACAAGGAACCGTCTCCCGCGGAGCGCCTCTCCGATCACGCCCCGCTCGTAGTGACCTACTCAGCGGGCGCGGTCGTGCTCCAGCCATAGGACCGGTCACGGCGCCTGCGGTACAGAGTTCCACTCGGACCGAGGCCGACACCGAGTCGCGCGGATCAGTATCAAGCGTGTCCATCGCCCTGTTGGAGTACTAGCCGGCGATGGATCGTGGATCCGCGTACGAGATGAGCATGTCGATTGCTCGGTCGAGGTCACGCTTTGCGCGATCGGGATCGGGATTCACCAGGTACTGGATGATGAGACCGTCCATCATGGCCAGACCCAAGCGGCCGAGGGTCGCGAAATCCACCGCGCATCGTTCGTCGGCGGCGCGGGCGGCCTGTTCCCAGAAATCGGCGACCAACGAGGTGTAGCGCTCGTACTGCAACTGCGCGAGTCCGCCGGGGCCCTCGCTGCGGACCGAGTACATGGCCAGTTCGTATTGCATGATCTGCAGTCCTGGCGCGTCTGCCACCAGGCCCCGCCACACACGTTCTACGCCGTGTCGAATCGCGTGTGCCAGGCCTCGGTCGAGTGCCGCGTCGGCCTGGAGGGCCGCCACGACATCGGCGGTCGTCGTGTGGATGACAGCACGGAGCATCGAGTCCTTGGAGGCGAACACGTAATGCAAAGTGCCGAGCGGGATTCCGGCTTCGGCGGCGACGGCGCGCAGGGTGGTCCCGGCGACGCCGACGGAACCGAGCACACGGACGGCGGCAGCGACGATGTCCTGTTCGCGCTGCGCTGCCTTCACGTAGGCCAACGTGCCCCTCCTCCAGCCGCGTTCCTCCCACGGCAAATCGAGTCGTACGTCCGTCCGACAAAAATGGTAGCCCACACGCCGCCGCTGTAGACAGTCAGGCCGCGTCCCTCTAGAAGGCGGCTTCGTCGAGTTCCATGATCGAGGAGTCGATCTCGGAGACGACCGCCCAGTCGGCACTCAGGCGGGGCAGTACCGTCCTGGCGAAGAACGCGGCGACCGCGACCTTGCCCTCGTAGAACGCGTGGTCGGTGCCACTGTCGGCGGAATCCAGTACGGTGACCGCGATTTCGGCGGCGACGAGCAGGCGCCATGCGATGAGCAGGTCGCCGACGGCGAACAGGAAGCGGACCGATTCCACGCCGATCTTGTTCAGCTCGGCGGGGGTCTGCCGGGCGGCGAGCAGGTGGCCGGTGAGTCGACCCGCCATGTCCTGCACGTCCTCCAGCGCGGTGGCCAGCAGGATCTTCTCGGTCTTCAGGCGGCCGTTGTCGACCGTGGTCTGCCTGACCTGTCCGGCGATGTGGGCCAGTGCGACGCCCTGGTCGCGGGCGATCTTGCGGAAGAAGAAGTCCTGCGCCTGGATGGCGGTGGTGCCCTCGTAGAGGGAGTCGATCCTGGCATCGCGGAGGTATTGCTCGACCGGGTAGTCCCGCAGGAAGCCCGAACCGCCGAAGCACTGCAGTGATTCGGTCAGGCATTGATACGCGCGTTCGGAACCGACACCCTTCACGATCGGCAGCAACAGACCGTTGACCCGTGCGGCCAGTTCGGCGTCGGCGCCCGAAACATGCTGGGCGACAATCGGATCCTGGTGGGCGGCGGTGTAGAGGTAGAGCGAACGAAGACCCTCGGCGTACGCCTTCTGCGTCATCAGCGAGCGACGCACATCCGGGTGATGGGCGATGGTGACCTTCGCGGCCGTCTTGTCGAAGACCTCGGTCAGCGCACTGCCCTGCACGCGTTGCTTGGCGTATTCCAGCGCATTGAGGTACCCGGTCGACAGGGTCGCGATCGCTTTGGTGCCGACCATCATCCGGGCTTCCTCGATGACCTGGAACATCTGGGCGATGCCGTCGTGCACGTCGCCGACGAGCCAGCCCTTCGCCGCAACGCCGTGGCCGCCGAAGGTCAGTTCACAGGTGGCCGAAGCGGTGAGGCCCATCTTGTGCTCGACGTTGGTGACGAACACGCCGTTTCGTTCGCCCGGTGCGCCGGTCTCGGCATCGAAGAGATACTTCGGCACCAGGAACAGACTCAGCCCCTTGGTCCCGGGCCGCGCGCCCTCGGGGCGGGCCAGGACCTGGTGGACGATGTTCTCGAACAGGTCGTCGGAGTCGGCGGAGGTGATGAACCGCTTGACACCTTCGATGTGCCAGGAGCCGTCCTGCTGCTCGATCGCCCTGGTTCGCATCGCCCCCACATCCGAACCGGCATCCGGCTCGGTCAGCACCATGGTGGCGCCCCAATCGCGTTGCACCGCAAGCGTTGCCCAGTGCCGCTGCTGCTCGGTGCCGATGCCTGCGACGATGTCGGCCATGGTCGGCCCCGTCAGATACATGTACGCGGCGGGCTGCGCACCGAGGACGAATTCACTGATCGCCCAGCTCAGCATCCGCGGGGCGGGGACACCGCCGATCGCCTCGGCTTTCCCGACCCGCCACCACTGGCCGTCGGACCAGGCACGCACCGAGCGTTTGAACGCCTCGGGCAGCCGCACCGTATGTGTCGCCAGATCGAACTCCGGCGGAGTGCGGTCGGCCTCGGCGAAGGATTCCGCGACCGGCCCCTCGGCCAGTCGCGCGGCCTCGGTCAGCATCGCCCGCACGGTATCGCCATCCAGATCACCGAACGCTCCGGTCCCCAGGATCGCCTCCAGGTCGAAGACCTCGAACAGATTGAACTCGAGATCACGCACATTGCTCTTGTAGTGGCCCACCGGCCGCCCTCCTCGGTGTCGGTCTTGACGATAGAATCTAAGTCGGTCAACCGTACGACAAATTGTAGGCCAGTGGTGACGGCGCTGTGCAAGTAGAAGTGCAGGTCTTGTGTATCGGGCGCACTCTGTGGCCTACTGGATGTCGGACGTACGTCCGACATATTTCCGCACCAGGATCACGCCGGGACAGGGGTCGCGCATGAGGCAGGAATCAGCAGACACAGCAGGGACGCCGGATGCGACCGTGCCGGTGGTGGTGGTCGGCGCCGGATTGTCGGGGCTCGTCGCCGCTCGTGAGCTGCGCCGACATGGTCTCGAAGTGGTGGTGCTCGAGGCGGACGACCGGTTGGGCGGGCGCGCGTTGAGCGAGACGACCGCGCTGGGCTCGCGGGTGGATCTGGGTGGGCAGTGGATCGGTCACGACCACCACCGCGTCACCGCGCTGGCCGCCGAGCTCGGTGCCGAGAAGTTCACGATGCACACCGGGTTGTTGCCCGCCGTGCTCGACGGGTCGCGGAAGCTGCCGCTCTGGTCGCCTTCGCTGCTGTTCACCGGCGTGGTGATCGCCGCCGTCGAGGTACTCGCCCGAGTGGGTGTTCCCCAGCGGTACAACACGATGACGCTCGCCGATGGGCTGGGCAAGCTGCCCGGGCGCACCTCGCGCCGACTGCTGGAGCTGGCCGCGCTCATCTCCTGGACCGCGGATCCGGATCAGTACTCGATCCATGCGATGACGAGGATGATCCGGCACCAAGATGGTCTGCGCACCTGCCTGGCCACCCGCGGCGGCGCCCAGGAAGCACTCCTGGTGGAGGGATTCGGCGCGATCGTCGACGGCCTCGCCGGCGAACTCGGGGACCGGGTGCGGTCGCGCCATCAGGTCACCTCGATCACCCAGGGCGAGGACGGGGTCACCGTGGACACGACCGCGGGGCAGGTGCGGGCCTCGAAGGTCATCGTCACCGTCCCCCCGCCGAACTTGCGACGCATCGACTTCGAACCCCCGCTGCCCGCCCACCGGGCGGCGCTCGCCCGCACCACCCTCATGGGTTCGGTCTACAAGGCGATCGCGGTCTACACCAGCCCGTTCTGGCGCGACCGCGGCAACGGGGAGTTCCTTGTGCTCGACGCGCCGGGCCGGGCGATCTTCGACACCAGCCCGCCGACGGGGCCGGGGCACCTGTGTGTCCTGGTGGGCGGACCGGAAGCGCGCGCACTCGACCACCTCGATCCCGCCGAACGGCGCGCGGCACTGCTCGGCGCACTGGCCGAACACCTCGGCCCCGAGGTGCTCGAACCGGTGAGCTGGCACGAAAAGGCCTGGCATCTGGACGAATACACCGGCGGCGGCTACCTGGCTCTGCCGAGTCCTGGGACCACGGAAGGGATCTTTCCGCTGGATACGACACCGAGCGGCGACATCCACTGGGCAGGCACCGAATCCGCGGGAGACCATGCCGGCTACTTCGAAGGCGCCATCGAATCCGGCACCCGCGCGGCGGCCGAGGTGGTCGCGACGCTGACCCGCCGGAACTGACGGAAGGACATCATGGCAGGCCTGGCGAATACACCGGCACAGACCGTCGACGAACCGCTGCGATCAGCGGTCGGGGCGGTGGTCACCGCGCGCGGAGTCTTCGACTCCGGCGCGACTCGGCCGCTGGATGCCCGCGTCCAGCGGCTGCGGGCGCTGCGCACGCTGCTCACCGACAACGAGGCGGCGTTCGAGGCGGCTCTGTGGGCCGATCTACGCAAGAATCGAGCCGAGGCACAGTTCACCGAGATCAGCGTGGTGATCGCCGAGATCGATCACACGCTGCGCCACCTGCGGCGCTGGGCACGGCCCGAGCGCGGTCCGGTCCCGGCGGCACTGTTGCCGGGGAAGGCGCGGGTGGTCTCCGAGCCGCTGGGCGTGATCCTGGTGATCGCGCCATGGAACTATCCGGTGCAACTCCTCCTCGACCCGCTGGTCGGCGTGCTGGCCGCGGGCAATACCGCGGTCCTCAAGCCGAGTGAGCTCGCCCCGGCCACCTCGTCGCTGATCACCCGGCTGGTGCCGACGTACTTTCCCGACGGCTCGGTGCGCGCGGTCGGCGGTGGTGTCCCCGAGACGACCGCGTTGCTCGAGCAGCGATTCGACCACATCGTGTTCACCGGCAGCGGCACGGTGGGTCGGATCGTGATGCGGGCGGCGGCCGAGCACCTGACGCCGGTCACCTTGGAGCTGGGCGGCAAATCACCGGTCTGGTTCGACGACGACGCCCACCTGCGGGCGGCCGCACGCAGACTGGCATGGGCGAAGTTCACCAACGCCGGCCAGACGTGCGTTGCCCCCGACTATGTGATGACCACCCCCGACCGGGTGCCCGCGCTGGTCGAGGCGCTGCGCGAGGCGATCACCGATATGTGGGGCACCGACCCGCGGGCCGGTCGCGACTACGGGCGCATCGTCAACGAAAGCCACTTCGACCGCCTCGTCGGCAGTCTCGACGGCGCGCGGATCCTCGTCGGCGGCGACCACGATCGCACCGACCGCTACCTCGCACCGACCGTGGTGACCCTGCCCGGGCACCATCCCGGTCTCGGACCGGGCGCCGCGCATCCGCTCATGCGTGCGGAGATCTTCGGCCCGATCCTGCCCATCGTGGCCGTCGACTCGCCGCATCGCGCGGTCGAGCTGATCAACAGCTGGGACAAGCCGCTGGCACTGTATGTGTTCTCCGACTCGGCCGACACCCGCCGCCTGTTCGAACGCCACACGTCCTCCGGCGCGGTGGTCCATGATGCGGGACTGATCCACGTCGCCGCCAACGGCCTGCCCTTCGGCGGAGTAGGAGCCAGCGGCATGGGCGCCTATCACGGCAGTTACTCCTGGCGCACCTTCTCTCACCACAAACCGATCCTGCGCAAGCCCTTGACTCCCGACACCCTGCGCCTGATCCAGCCGCCCTTCACCGGCCTCCGCCAGCGCCTTGCCACGCTGCTGATCCGCCACGGGTGAGTCGGTCGCGCCGCGACTCGACAGCACACCGTCCACTCCCACGAAAAGGACAACGATGACCGAATACGCCGCCGAACTCGCAGGTATGGGCCTGTTCACCGGCATCGCCCAGCACGAGAACTTCTGTCGGATGCACACCGTGGTTCCGTCCGCCCGCATGACCGCCTCGTCCGAACCCCAGCAGTGGCCGGTAGGTGACCCGATGGAACTTCCGGCAAGCTACGAATTCGCCGGCCGGTCGAAATCGTTCGAAGACTTCTTCGTCGAGACCGACACGGCAGCGCTCCTGGTTCTGCAAGGCGGGGTGATCCGGCACGAGCAGTACGCGCTGACCGGCGGTCCCGACGTACCGTGGATCTCGATGTCGGTCGCGAAGAGCGTGGTTTCCGCGCTGGTCGGAATCGCCGTCGCCGAGGGCCACATCCGAAGCATCGACGCACCGATCAGCGATTACGTACCGGTAGCGCCGGGCTCGGCTTACGACGGAGTCTCGATCAAGGATGTCCTCCAGATGTCCTCGGGAGCGCGGTGGAACGAGGACTACAGCGACGTCGACTCGGACGTGTTTCGCCTGAATGCCGCGATGGCCGGGCTCGGCACGCTCGACGAGTTCGTCGCTACCGTGGTGCGCGACAACGAACCTGGCGCGGTCTGCCGGTACAACTCCGGTGACACGCAGGTACTCGGCGCGTTGCTGGTGCGTGCCACCAAGCGGTCGATCACCGAGTACACACAGGAGAAGCTGTTCGAGCCGCTCGGCATGACCTCGCCCGGATACTGGCTGCTCGACAGCACCGGCATGGAGGTCGCGTTCGCCGGGCTGAACATGACGGCACGGGACTTCGCGAAATTCGGTGAACTCTACCGAAATTCGGGCAGGTGGCAGGGCAACCAGATCGTCCCTGAGGATTGGGTCCGTGCCTCCGTCACCCCGGATGCTCGGCACTTGCAGCCGGGTCGGCCGATCGTCGGGACCCACCGGTTCGACGACTACGGCTATGGCTATCAGTGGTGGGTCCCCGCGGGCGACCGGGGTGAGTTCAGCGCGATCGGCGTATACAACCAGTTCGTCTATGTCGATCCGACAGCGGACGCTGTCATCGTCAAGCTCTCCGCCAATCGGGCCTACGGAACCTCCGACGGAGAGTCGACCAACCGCGAGGCCGAGACACTCGCCTTCCTCCGGTCGATCACCAGCATGCTGCGTAGCTGACGGAGACTCCCCGGCCGGCAGGCGGGATACGACGGCACACTGCTGCACCGACACAACGTTCTGACTTGCGGCAACGGGTGTCGCAGGTGGTGCCCTCGGCAGGACACACAAAACATGGGCAACCGGAAAACGCCTGGTCATCGTGGATTCCTACACGGTCTAGCGACCCCGGTCCGCCTGTGCCGATCATATCGCGCGGTGAGTTAAGAGCTGACAACAGTGTGTCGCTCCGGCGCTGTCAGCTGCTCGGCAGCGCTTCGCCTACGGTGAGCGTGTGATCGACTTGCGTGCACGCCGCGACCTGCAGCGTTTGTTGCGGTGGCTACCGTTGATGTTGATCCCGATACTGTTGTTGGCCAGCACGTATCCGGGCCAGTACCGGGTGCCGACCTACTATTGGCTGCTGGCGTTGGCCGCCGCAGTGGTGTTCGTGGCGGTCGCGCGGTGGCCGTTGGTGGTCTCGGTTGTGCTGTCGTCGTTGGCGGTGCCGATGCTGCGTGCACCAGCGTGGGGTGTGTCGGGGCTGGTGCCCTATCTTGGTGCGGTTGCGCTGGTGGTCGTCATCGCCAGGACGCATCGATGGGCGACGGTGGTGGTCGCAGCTGCGGGTTGGGCGGCTGCGATCGTGCTCGGGCGGGTTGGTTTGCATGAGACTTCCATCGGGCGTGCCTATATCGCAGTCGAAGTAGCTGCCTATGCAGGAGTTCCGTTGTTGTTGGGCTTGTATCTGCGTGGTCAACGCGATCTTGCCGACAACTTGCGCAGGCAGGCCGCCGACGCCGAGGCGCGCACGCGCATCGATGAGCGCGCAGCCATGGCCAGAGAACTGCACGACGTGGTCGCTCATCACATGGCTTCGATCATTTTGCGGATCTCGGTCGCCGGACATGTTGTTCGTGGGGCGGATTCGCGCATCGTCGGGGTGCTCGACGATGTACGGGCAACCGCCGCCGACGCGCTGTCCGATATCCGCAGGCTCCTGACCGGGTTACGCGATCCAGCGCTGGGTGTGGTGGCCTTGGTTGACAGCGATGCGGTGGCCACCGAGATCGCCGCGGCCATTACCCGCGTCCGTAGTGCTGGATTCACCGTCGACGCGCAGATCGACGCCGAGCTCGGCGGGCTGGACGCGATCAATCGTCTGACGCTGTTGCGGTTGGTGCAGGAATCGCTCACTAACGTGATGAAGCACGCGGATCGCGACGTTCCGGTGATGTTTCGGATCAGCAGTGATGAGGGCGGTATCGCGATGGTCGTGCTCAACGGTGGGCGTGCCCACGGGGTGCCCCATGGGCACGGCCTCGTCGGAATGCGGGAACGTGCTGAACTCGCGGGTGGCGCACTGACCGTTGGCGCTGAGGACGATCATTGGGCCGTGCGCGCCCGGCTGTCGGTCAGCAAACGCGAAGACACCAACCTGTCGTGATCGCCGTGCTAATCAGCGGCGGCCGACGTTTCGGGTGCGCTTGTGTCGGATCGGATCCGGTGCCGGGTCGGTAGCCACCAGTTCCAGTCTCCGAGCAGTCGCATGAGGGCGGGGACGAGGACGAGGCGGATCAGGGCGGCGTCGAGGAAGACGGCGACGGCGAGGGCTAGTCCGAGTTGTTTGAGTTCGAGGATGTCGGCGGTGAGGAAGCTGGCGAAGATGGCGATCATGATCGCGGCGGCCGCGGTGATCGGGCGGGCGGTGTGGGTGAGCCCGGCGGCGACTGCGTGCTGGTTGTTGCCGGTGGCATCCCAGTATTCGCGCATGCGGCGGATGAGGAAGACCTCGTAGTCCATCGAGAGGCCGAACAGCAGGGCGAACACGACGGTGGGCAGGTAGACCTGGACGAAGCCGGGACTGGTGAAGTCGAGGAGGTTTTCGCCGAGGCCCCATTGGAATACCGCGACGGTGATGCCGAGGGCGGCGCCGGTGGCGAGCAGGTTCATCGCGATGGCCTTGACCGGCAGGGCGATGCTGCGGAACGCGGCGATGAGGAAAATCAGTGAGGCAGTCAGCACGAGGGCGACGACGAGCGGCAGTTTGGTGGTCATTTCGTCGGAGAGGTCGACGAATTCGGCGGTGCTGCCACCGATGCGGACCTCGACTCCGGCCGCGTCAGCCGCTGCGGTGCGAAGGTCGCGAATGAGGTTGGTGGCCTCCATGGAGTCGAACGCGACTGACGGGATCGCCATTGCCAGTACTCGTCCGTCGTTGAGTTGGGTGGGGAGAACGGTGGCGATGCGTTCGTCGCCGGCGATCTCGGTCAGGAATCGGTTGACCCGTTCGGGCGCGTCGCCGCTGAGTGGGGTGTCGCCAGGGCCGGTGGCGATGATTTCGACTGGTGAGAGTGCTCCGGCCGGGAAGTTGGTGGTCAGTGCGGTGGTGGCGCGTCCGGTGGGGGTGTCGTCGAGGGCGCTGGTGCCCATATCGAGGCCGTAGCGGATCCCGAATACCGGGAATGCAGCGATGACGAACACCGCTACTGCGGCCGTGCCGAACAGGACCGGTCGGCGCATGACTAGATACGCCCAGCGCGCCCAGCGACCCGGGCTGGCACCAGGAAGGTCGGTGACGCTGTCGGCGGGGCGCCAGCGGGCCGGGAGTGCGCCGCGGTTGACGGCAGGGCCCAGGACTGCGAGCAGGGCGGGAAGCAGGGTGACGGCGACGATGAGCATGCTGATGACAGCGGTGGCGACGCCGATGGCAATGCCACGGAAGATCGGTGCCTGGATGATGATCAATGCGCAGAGCGAGATCATCACCACCAGGCCCGAGACCAGAATCGTCTTGCCTGCTGTGGCCAGTGAGCGGCCGACCGCGGCCGCGATCGCGGCGTGGTCGGCGACCACGGGATGGGCGAGTTCTTCGCGGAAACGGCTGACGATGAACATCGCGTAGTCGATACCGACGCCCAGGCCGACCATGGTGGCCATGGCCACGGTCAGCGAATCGAACACGGTCACCGTGGTGAGACCGAACAACACCCCGACAGTGGTCAGCAATCCCGCGATGGCTACTCCGATCGGGACCGCCGCGGCGACCAGGGCGCCGAGCGCGAGGACGAGCAGGATGAGCGCGACCGGGATGCCGATCGCCTCGGCGCGAGTCAGATCGGCGTTCTGTAGTTCGGTGGCCGCGTTCTGCACCGCCGAATATCCGGTCAGTCCCACCTCGACGGAGTCGTCGCCCGTGGTGGCGATAGCGCCCTGCAGGTCGCGGGCGACCCTCGCGCGTTCTGCCATGTCGCCGCCGATACCGACCAGCGCGATCGCGACGTGCCCATCAGCCGAGATCTGGGATCCGGGCGGCCCGTCGTAGGGGCCGATGACATCGACCACGCCCGGCACCTCCTTGGCCGCGGTGACTGTGTGAGTCACCGCTGCACGGAAGTCGGAGTCGTCGGCGGTGAGGGCAGAGGATCTCAGCACAATGACCGCCTGCTCGGCGCCGAACTGTGGAAAGTGCTGGGCAACAAGACGATCGACCCCGGTGGACTCGGAGCCTTCGACGCCGAAGTCCATGGCACCGAGCCGGTTTTCGAGTAGTGGGTAGGCCACCGCACACACCGCCAGTAGTAGCGCCCAGATCGCCAAGACCGCGCGTCTGCGTCGGGCCATGAGAACGCCCCACCGATACAGCAGCCCTGGCGAGCCAGGTGGCAGTGGTTTCTGCCGCGACCTCTCGGTGACGGTGATCCGCTGCTGGTTCACGTGTTCTCCCTCCGTAACCGATCATCATTGATCGTCAAATGACGATGTGATCGTTGAAATGAGATTAATCACGCAAGCGGTCGATATCAATACCCTCTGCCGCTATCATCGTCGTATGGCGATTAATGAGGGCGAGGGTTGCCTCGTCGAGACGCAGGGCTTGGATCCGGCGGTGGCGTTGTTCCACAGCCTCTCGGATGGGACGCGGTTGGCGATTGTCCAGCGGTTGGCGTCCGGGGAAGCGCGGGTCGCGGATCTGATGGCCGGGCTCGGTCTGGCGCAGTCGACGGTGTCGGCGCATGTGGCGTGCCTGCGGGACTGTGGGCTGGTGGTGGGTCGTCCGCAGGGCAGGCAGGTGTTCTACAGCCTGGCCCGTCCTGAGCTGATGGATCTGCTCGCCTCGGCGGAGACCCTGCTCGCGGCGACCGGTAACGCGGTGGCGTTGTGCCCGAACTACGGCACCGACGCCACCTCCCCGACGACGGAGACCACTGCGGAGGTGCGAGCGTGAGCGACGCGTGCGGCTGCGGCCACGACGAACCCACCGCAGACGGCGAGACCGAGGAGCGGGAACCCGAAAAGCTCTGGGAGGTCAGTGAACTGCGCGCTGCCGCAGTTGCCGGTGTGCTGCTGGTGGCGGCACTGATCGTTGGCTGGACCGGCGGCCCACGCCCCGTGGAGTTGGGTTTGGAGATCGCCGCACTGCTGGTCGGTGCCTACACCTTTGTCCCGTCGACGTTCAAACGGTTGGCCAAGGGCAAGATCGGGGTCGGCACGCTGATGACGATCGCCGCGATCGGTGCGGTGATCCTGGGCGAGGTCGGCGAAGCCGCGATGCTGGCGTTCCTGTTCTCCATCAGCGAGGGCCTCGAGGAGTACGCGGTCGCCCGCACTCGCCGCGGTCTGCGCGCGCTGCTGAACCTGGTCCCCGACCGGGCCACCGTGCTGCGTGACGGCACTGAAACCGTGATCAGCCCGGCGGAGCTGCGGGTGGGGGACCGGATGCTGGTTCGCCCCGGCGAGCGTGTCGCCACCGACGGCGTGATCGTCGAAGGCCGTAGCGCGCTGGATGTTTCGGCGATCACCGGCGAATCGGTACCGGTGGAGGCAGGGCCGGGTGCGGAGGTGTTCGCGGGGTCTATCAACGGCACCGGCGTGCTGACCGTCGAGGTCACCACGACCGCTGAGGACAACTCTTTGGCGCGGATCGTACGGATCGTGGAGGCCGAGCAGGCCCGCAAGGGTGACGCCCAACGCTTGGCGGACAAGATCGCCAAACCGCTGGTGCCCGGCATCATGATCGCGGCCGCCGCGATCGCGGTGATCGGTGCGCTCTTCGGCGATCCGGTCACCTGGATCGAACGCGCGCTGGTCGTCTTGGTCGCGGCGTCACCGTGTGCGCTCGCGATCTCGGTACCGGTCACCGTGGTGGCCGCGATCGGTGCTGCGAGCAAGTTGGGTGTGCTGGTCAAGGGCGGCGCCGCGCTCGAGGCGATGGGTCGGGTGCGTGAGGTCGCGCTCGATAAGACCGGCACGCTGACCGCGAACAAGCCCGCTGTCGTCGAGATCTCGACGGTCACCGGCGTCGATCAGGAAACTGTGCTCGGTGTCGCCGCGGCGCTGGAATCGCGCAGTGAGCATCCCCTCGCTCGTGCCATCCTCGCCGCCGTCGACACCTTCGCTCCCGCGACCGACGTCGAGGCCGTCACCGGCGCCGGGTTGACCGGTCTGGTCGACGGCCGGGCGGCACGACTGGGCCGCCCGGGCTGGATAGAACCCGGTGCGCTGGCTGCCGATGTGGAGCGGATGCAGCACGCGGGGGCGACTGCGGTGCTGATCGAGCTCGACGGCCAGGTGATCGGTGCGATCGCTGTGCGCGATGAACTGCGTCCAGAGGCGGGTGAGGTCATCGACCGGTTGCATGCCCTGGGTATTCGCGTGTCGATGCTCACCGGCGACAACGCGCGCACTGCCGCCGCGCTGGCCGCCGAGGCCGGGATCGAAGACGTGCACGCGGACCTGCGCCCGGAAGACAAGGCCCGCATCGTGGCCGAACTGCGTACCGACCGGTTCACCGCGATGGTCGGCGACGGCGTCAACGACGCCCCCGCCCTGGCCACCGCCGACCTCGGTGTGGCGATGGGCGCGATGGGCACCGACGTCGCCATCGAGACCGCCGACGTGGCGCTGATGGGGGAGGACCTGCGGCACCTGCCGCGCGCGCTCGAGCACGCCCGCCGGGCCCGGCGGATCATGTTGCAGAACGTCGGCTTGTCGCTGGGGCTGATCACGATCCTGATCCCGCTGGCACTGTTCGGAATCCTCGGATTGGCGGCGGTGGTGCTGGTCCACGAGCTCGCCGAGATCGTCGTGATCGCCAACGGTGTCCGCGCAGGACGCACGAAGTCCCTGGCCTCGCTGCCCGATTCGACGGCAAAGCCCGCCCCGGCGCTGGCCGGAGCCTCCGCGTGATCGCCACCTCGTCGTCTGCTCCCACCGTTTCGCGGTGGGGGCGGCGACTGCGGTGGGCCGCAGCCGCAGCCGTGTTCGCCGGGATCGACCTCGCGCTCAAAGCATGGGCGCAGACCGCGCTGGACGGGTCGCCGATCGAGGCGGGGCCGGTGGATCTGCGGTTGGCGTTCAACCCCGGCGCCGCGTTCTCGATCGCCGCCGACGCACCGACCTGGGTGATGCTGTCGATCACCACGGTGATCACCACGGCGGTCGCGGTGGCCGGATGGGTTGTCGCACCGCGCGCGAACTTGTTCACCCGGGTCGCACTCGCCGCAATTTTGGGTGGTGCCGCTGCCAATGTCATTGACCGAGCCCCCGACGGGCTGGTCACCGACTATCTGCATACCGGCTGGTGGCCCACCTTCAACCTGGCCGACACCTTCATCGTGCTCGGCGCGACCGCCCTGATCATCACCACCCTGATCGGAAACTCCGATGAGCGAGAACAACTCTCACCCGATCGCCACACCGGCAATCGGGACTGAACCGAGCCCATCGCGTCGGTGGGCAGGGTTGGCGGCGCTGGTCGTGGCCCTGCTCACCGTGGGGCTGGACCTGATGGTCCTCAACGTCGCCCTGCCTACCCTGGCGCAAGACCTGGGCGCGAGCACCACCCAGCTGCAGTGGATCGTCAACGCCTACACGCTGGTCTTCGCCGCGCTGATGCTGCCCGCCGGTGGCTTCGGCGACCGCTACGGCCGCAAACGGCTGCTGCTGGTAGGTCTGGTCGCCTTTGTCGCCGCGTCGGCATGGGCCGCCTACAGCGGGTCCACCGGTTCGCTGATCGCCGCCCGCGCGGTCATGGGCATCGGAGCCGCGATCATCGTGCCGCTTTCACTCGGGATCCTGCCGACGCTGTTCGGTCCAGACCAGCGTCGTCGCGCGATCGCGGTGTGGGTGGGCGCACTGGGCGTCGGTTTGCCGCTGGGCCCGATCGTCGGAGGCTGGCTTTTGCAGCACTTCTGGTGGGGCTCGGTGTTTCTCATCAACGTCCCGGTCGGTGTCGCCGCTGTGGTTGCCTGCATGGTGTTGGTGCCCGAGTCGGCCGATCCGGACGCACCGCCGCTGGACTGGCTCGGGATCGTCACCGCCGTGCCCGGTACGGCGGCGGTGGTGTTCGCCGTCATCCAAGCACCCGAGTACGGGTGGGCCGACCCCATCGTGCTCGCCACTCTCACAGCCGGTGTGGTGCTGATCGTGGGATTTGTGATGTGGGAACGGCGGGCCCGCCACCCTCTGGTCGATCTGGCACTGTTCGCCGATCCCGCCTTCACCTGGCCCACCCTGGCCGCTACTGCGGGGACCTTCACCCTTGTCGGAGTGCTGTTCGTGCTGCCGCAATACTTGCAGATCCTGCGCCATCACGACGCCTTCGGCACCGGACTGCGCTTGGTTCCGTTGGTGCTGGCGATCATCGTCGCCGCGGCCGCGGTCGACAAGATCGTCACCCGCGTCGGCGCGAAAGTCCCGATCGTCACCGGAATGGTAATCGCGTCAGCTGGTTTCGTGCTCGCGTCCCGTATCACCGTTGACACCGGCTACGGCTATGTGGCGACGTGCCTCGCGGTTATCGGCTTGGGCGCAGGGCTGGCGTTGGCACCGGCGGTCGACGCGGTCATGGCGAGCTTGCCCGAACACCGCAGCGCCGCGGGAGCCGGTTTGCTGATGGCCATCCGACAGGTCGGGGCCGCGTTCAGCGTCGCCATCCTGGGCACCCTGCTCACCGTCGTCTACACCCGCGACCTCGACCCCCACCTGAACGGGCTACCCGAGGCCGTGGTCGGCGCGGCACGCGACAACATCGCTGGAGCACAACTGGTCGCGACCGGGCTTCCTGACCCAGCTGGTGCCGACCTTACCGCCACCAGCGCCCACGCCTACACCGAAGCTATATCTGCGGTGTTCCTGGCCAGCGCCGCTGTCAGCGCCCTGCTCGCCGCGGCCATCGCCGCCAAGCTCCCCAAACAGACACCCTCGCCGGGGCGAACATCACCGGCGCCCAGCCCGCGATGAGGTAGACAGTCGGTAGCCAGCCGCGAGGGTGCAGCCCGACAACGCACGTCCGCCCAATCACTGTGTGCTCCCCGAGAAAGGCCTCCACGCCAATGGTTACCACGATCTTGCAGGCCATCGGGCTCTTCCTGGTGACCAACATCGACGACATCATCGTGCTGTCCCTGTTCTTCGCCCGCGGCGCGGGGACTCGCGGAACCACCCTCGCCATCGCAACGGGGCAATATCTCGGTTTCGGCGCGATCCTCGCCGCGTCCATCCTCGTCGCGCTCGGTGTGACCGCGTTGCTGCCGGAACACGCTATCGCCTACTTCGGGCTGATACCGCTGCTGCTCGGTTTGCTCGCCGCATGGCGAGCGTGGCGAAACCACGACGACGACGATCGGGTCGAGGGCAAGAAGGTGGCGGTGTGGACGGTTGCCGCGGTGACCTTCGCCAACGGAGGCGACAACATCGGCGTCTATGTCCCTGTCTTCGCCACCGTGGGAACGGCGGCGATTTTCGCCTACTCGGTCGTGTTCCTGCTGTTGGTCGGGGTGTTGGTGCTCGCCGCGAAGTTCCTCACCACCCGCAAGGGCATTGCCGAGATCTTGGAGCGGTGGGAACACATACTCTTTCCGCTCGTTCTGGTCGTTCTCGGAATTGTCATCCTCGTCAGCGGCGGCGCGTTCGGCCTCTGACCGCCCACCACCCTGTTTACACACGAGATCACCAAGAGGGAGGACGCGAGGTGACCTGTCTGTGCCCGTGCTCGTGTTGTCGATTGCTGTCCGGGAACGACCGGACATGGCGCGTGCGGAGGTGAGCGCTCCCGAGCACCGATGGTCCGGCGGGGTTTCGTTGACTCCCGGGCTCATGACATTCACCGGCGAGATCGGCGACGCAGCTGCCCACGCGCACGCCGCCGTGCAGGTGCTCTTCGTCGCACGAGGGAGACTGACCCTCGCCGACGCGGCCGGACACACCACGCCCGCGCTCGCCGCGATTATCCCACCCGGTGTAGTCCACCAGGTCAGTACCGAACCGGGCACCAGCGGATTCCTCGCGTTCCTCGATCCCGACAGCGTGACCGCCCACGCGGCACTGGCCCGACTGGGCGGGCAACCGCGCCACGCAGTCACCAGCTGGGTCAGCGTCGCTGCGCCCCTACCGGCTCCGCCGGGCGGCGGTCCGGTCACCAGATCGGTGCGCCGGGCCTCGCACCCTGTCGTGGCCGAGGCGCTGCGCCGGGCGACCTGCTGGGTGGGAGGTCCACCCTCGCTGGGCGAACTCGCCGCCGACATCGGGATTTCGGCGAGCCGCCTCTCCCATATTTTCACCGCGCAGGTGGGATTGCCGTATGTGGCGTGGCGGCGGTGGGTACGCCTGCAGCTCGGATTCGCTGTCGTGCGTGAAGGCGGTTCCCTCACCGAAGCCGCGCACACAGCGGGGTTCGCCGACAGCGCCCACCTCACTCGCACCTGCCGCGATCTGATCGGCATCTCTCCGACCGAAGCACTCGTCGCCACCGGATGGCGGCCACCACCCCCACGCGAGCGAGTCACCACCGAATCACGCTGATGGCAGCGCGCGAACTACCTCACGGTCCGGCCACCGGCACCTCGCCGGGCCCAACTTCTGGCGTATCAGCCAGCGCCGGAGCCGGAACCTGTGCGGGCTCTGCCGGTAGCGGTGCAGGTGCTGGTGGAGTGTCTGCTGTTGCCGGCGTGGGAGTGGCCGGCGGCCTCGGATGATCGGAACCTGGCTGGGGCAGCCCCAGTGTGGTGACGACACCGGTCGCCTCGTTGAACACCAACGACCCGCGACCGAAATCGACCCGCACGCCACCCGGGACCGGGTACTCGTTGCTGCGCGGCGTGCCCAGCACGCCGTTGTCCCCGCCGAGCTGGGCGAACCGTTGCCCGATGCGCCCGGCGACTTCATAGACCTGACCGTCGGGGGCTTGGAACAGGTAACCGTTGACGAACCTGGCATACTGCCCGCCCTCGGCGGTGGGCACCGGCTCCGAGGCGGCCAACCCCAGCCGCCCCTGCGGTCCACCGGCATCGACCCAACGCCGAGCCAACATATTGTGGTCGACCAGATCCAACAGCTTGCCCGTCAACGCCGCCAGCGCCGACACGTCGGCATCAACATCAGGATCGGGTTGCGCGGGCACCGGCACCGAAGCCTGTCTCGGCCCCGCACCCGAACCCACACCCGCAGCGATCGAACGGATACGGTCCATCAGCGCATAGGCGGCATCCCCGGCGCAGGTGGTGTTACCGACATCGCGATGAGAGAACACCACCGGTAACTGCACCTGTTCACCCTCGCCATACGGAGTGAACTCGGTGCCCTCGGAGATCATCGTGGTGGTCCCCCGCGGATCCAAACCCGCGACGCGAGCACGCCATCCGACGAACTGACCCATCGCGGTGATCGCCGCCTGGGTCGGGTCCTCGGATTCGTGATTGCCCATGAACGCCACTCCAGCGGTGTTTTCGTTGAAACCACCGGTGTGCGCGCCCTGCACTGGCTCGTCCAAACCGCCGAAATGGCCTTCGAAGATTTGGCCGTATTTGTCCACCAGTGCGTGGTAGCCGATATCGCACCAGCCCAACGTTTCGGCGTGGTAGGCGTAGATCCCGCGCACGATCGCCGCGGACTCGGCCTTGCTGTAGTCGTTGCGGCCCGCGGTGTGATGCACCACGATCCCGCCCAGGCCGTCGTCGTAGGTTGGATCCTCACACCGGATCGATTCGTCGGCGCCCCACTGCGCGCGGCTGATCACCCGTGGCCCGCCACCAGCCAGCGGTGCCGCGATCGCCGACAGGTTCTCCTCACTACGGCCGGGATCGAGCAACACCGCGCTCATCTGCGGGACTGCGGGACCGAGATGGTCCGGGCCCGCGACCGGGGCCGGTCCCCGTGATCCGGGCTCCGCTGTGTCGGTTAGCTTGCGCGTGCTCAGGATTTGCACCGCGTCGGTGTCACCGACATAGACCGGTTCACTACCCTGCATGCGGCCCGGACCGGGGCGGCGAGCCGAAACACTGTCGTCGGTCCCGGCCTCGAACCACGGACCCCAGGAACTGTCGAGTTGGCGGGCCCGCACCATCGTGGTGACACCCGCGAGATCCGGCGCGGTCAACCCGACCATGCTGAAACGACTCCCGTTGGTGAGCTCAGTGACCTGGGCGCCGACCCGATCTGCCAAGTGCTCGGGCACCACACCTGGATCCAACGCCGGGGTCCGCGCCGATATCGGCGCAGTCCCCTCGTCGGTGACGAACCCGATCGGCCCGACCCGGGAACCCTCCGGCAGCGGCGGGGCGCCGGGCACGAGCCGAAGATCCGCGACCTTCAGGTCCGGTAACTGCATGCCGGCCAGCTCGCGCAACGGCAACACGACCCTCGGCGCCCCAGCCAACCCGATCTGGGTCGTCGCAGTAGGCCGGAGCCGATCGGTTTCACTGTCGTTGGAGAACCGGTACTGTCCGTCACCACCGAGGAAACCGGCCGCGACCGGCGCCGCGACCACAGCGACCGCGACCAGGGGAAGCACATAGCTTCGTTTGCGGGTGTAGTTCGGCACGAATACTCCTACGTCAGTAGAAACCACGATGGCGGGCCCGGATCATGCGTCCGAACCGGCACCACCGATCACACCAGCCACAGCCACCTCAAAGAATGAAGTGTTACTTGAGACTGTAGCCAGGGTGTAGCCGTACTTCGGTGCGACACCCGGGGCATCCGCTTGATCGATGAGGCGTCACCGGCGCGGAGAGTCAGCTGATTTCTTCAAGCCCGGCCTATTGCCTGGGCGCGAAGCTGAATCCGTGTCCACGCTCATCTTTGCCCTCGTCCGCTTCGGCTATGCGCCGTTGATGCTGCTCGGCATCAACGGTGCCGGTGTCGCCCTGGCCGCCGCCGGTGCCAACAAACTGTGGCTGCTCGCCTTACTCGGGATCGCGGTGGCGGTGTCGTTCACCGCCGAAGCGGTTCTGCCGTACCGGGCGGACTGGAACACCTCCCACGGTGATACCGGCCGCGACACCGCACACGGCTTCGTCAACGAAACCCTCATCCTGGGCAGCGTCGCCGCCATCCCCGCACTGGCCGCGCTGATTCCTGGTGACGGGATCTGGCCTGGCAGTTGGCCTTTCATTGTCCAGGTGCTGATCGCGATACTCGTCGCCGACTTCGGTATCACCCTGGCTCACTACGCCAGCCACAAGATCGCGATCCTGTGGCGATTCCACGCCGTACACCACAGCGTGCAACGGTTCTACGGCCTCAACGGCCTCATGAAACACCCGCTGCACCAAACCGTCGAGATGACCGCCGGAGTCACACCGCTCCTGCTGGTCGGGATCCCGGTCCCGGTCGCGGCGGCATTATCGCTAGCGGTGGCGGTGCAACTGTTGCTCCAACACTCCAACGCCGACTATCGCGTCGGCCCGCTCAGATACGTTCTGGCGCTCAACGAAGGCCACCGTTTCCACCACCTCAAATGGGCAGGTATCGGTGACGTCAACTTCGGGTTGTTCACCCTGATCTGGGATCACCTGCTGCGCACCTACAGCTACGACCCGCACCGACGGTTCTCCAGCGCAGACCTCGGCATGGCAGCCAAACCCGACTACCCCAGTGGCTACCTCGCCCAACTCGCCGAACCCTTCACCCGTCACGGCACCGTCCAGCCCAGCCCGGAGGCGACGGCTGTGCTCGGCGCCGCCGAACAGGCGAAGAAAGCCTAACGCTCACCGCTCAACACGAAGGAGCACCCCAATGGCGAAGATTCCCGACGCTGCCCGTGCCCGCCACCACGAAGAGATGCAGGCCGCGAACACCACCACCGACCCGGCACGACGCTGGAGCCATCTCGAACGAGCCCACATCCTGTCCCAACCCGATCCCTGGCTGCACACCGCCAACCACGTCGCCATGTTCGCCCTCGCGGTACGTCAACGCGACCGGCGCGAAGCCTTCGGGCAGGTCATCCGGATCATCGTCGCCGCACCAGGGTCGCTGGCCGGGCTCGCCCCGGAAGGCAACACCGGCCGTGCCGATGTCGGATTGCGCCAAACCATGACCACTCCGCCTGATCTCGCCGCGTTGCTGGAGTCGAGCTGATCCGGTAGCCACCCGGTCAGGCGGTGTCTCGATACGGGCGACTCGTTTGGCCGCGGTGGGTTGGGCGAGGTGTCAGGTCCGGGTCGAGTCCAGCGCGGCCAGTGCTGCGTGCAGCCGGGTGGTGGCCTCGTCGGCGACGGTGTCGAAGGCGGGTTGGTCGGTCACCTGGACCATCAGTTGAGGGTTCATGGCTTCGACGATGATGGTGTCGGGGTCGGTCCGGTCGCGGCGGACCACCACGTTGCAGGGCAGCAGGAGTCCGATCTGGCGGTTGGTCTCGACCGCGCGGTGGGCCAGGGGCGGGTTGCAGGCGCCGAGGATGCGGTAGTCCTCCATGTCGTGGCCGAGTTTGGCTTTGAGGGTGGCTCGCATGTCGATCTCGGTGAGGATGCCGAATCCTTGCTCGGCCAGCGCGGTTCGGGTGCGTTCGATTGCGTCGTCGAAGGTGGTGTGCAGGCTCGTCGAGAGGGCTAGGTCCATCATGTGCTCCGATCCGAGACGAGTGGTCAGGCGGTAGGGGTTGGGCAGGACGCGTCGGCGAGGCCGAACCGGCGCATCACCAGGGTGGCCGGGCACCAGCCCATCGCGCTGTAGAGCAGCAGATTCGCCCCGACCAAGGCGGTCAGGATCAACCACCAGGGCGACAGGGTCGTGCTCAGCAGTGCGCTGAGCAGGACCAGGGTTCCGGCCAGGGCCGGGACGAGGCGGGTGATGGTCCATTCGCGCGGTCGCGGTGGCAGTGCCATCGGCGGGAGTCCTTTCGGTGAGTGCCAGACCCCGGGCGTGTGTTGGGGGTCAGGCCAGGGCGAGGAAGAGTTTTTCCAGTTCCTCGATGCTGAGGGGTGCGCGCTCACCGTCGGGGGTTTCGGTGAGGCATTCGCGCAGACCGGTGGCGACGATCTTGAATCCGGCGCGGTCGAGGGCTTTGGAGACCGCGGCGAGTTGGGTGACCACGTCCTTGCAGTCGCGCCCGGCCTCGATCATGGCGATCACCCCGGCCAGTTGGCCTTGCGCGCGGCGCAGCCGGTTGAGGACCTGCGCGATTTCGTCGTCGTTGCCGATCATGATGTGTCCCTTTCTCGGATCCTCACCCCACAATACCCCCAGGGGTATCTGAAGTGAGGATCCGGGAGAGGGGTCGGTGTCGCTGGGTCAGTGGTGGGCGAAGCTGATGGCGGGCAGAACCCGGTGCAACCACGCCGGGCTCCACCAGGCCGCGTGCCCGGTCAGGCGCAGGATCACCGGCAGCAATACCAGTCGAACCAGCAGCGCGTCGAGCAGCACCGCCACACCCAGGATGATGCCCATCTCCTTCGGCGGCAGCGGCTCGGCCAGGGCGAAGGTGAAGAACACCGCCACCATCACCGCCGCGGCGGCGAAAATGACCCGCCCGGAATGCGCCAGCCCGTCCAGGTGCGCGGCGTGTGGGTCGCCTGTGCGTTCGTAATGCTCCTTGGCGGTAGCCAACAGGAACACCGTGTAGTCCATGGCTATGGCGAAGATCATCGCGAAGAAGAACACCGGCCCCCACCCGTCCAGGAACCCTTGCGGGGTGAAACCGAGCAGCCCGGCACCGTGCCCGTCCTGGAAGATCAGCTTGGCCACCCCGAACGCGGCCGCGGTCGAGAGCAAGCTGACCAGGGTGCCCAGGGCCGCGATCAGCGGAGCCCGCAACGCGATCAGCAACAGCACGAACCCCAGGATCAGGATGACCGCCACCACGATGGGCAGGTAGTCGTTCAGGGCTTGTTGCAGGTCGAGGTTCTCCGCCGCCGCACCACCAACGACGGCGTTCTCGGGTAGATCGGCGCGCAGACGGTCCAGGATCTGGGCCATCTGCGGTGCGGACGGATCCACCGCGGGCATCGCCTGCATCATCACCAGGTCGGCGCCGTCGGCGGCGGGCTGGGGTGGGGTGAGCATGAGGATGCCGTCGCTGGCGCGCGCGATGGTCGCGGTGGTCTCGGCCTCGGCGGCGGGAGCGATGATCGAGAGCATGCCCGGGGCTCCAGGTCCGAACTGCTGCTGAATCAGTTCATAGCCTTGGCGCACGGGGGCCTCGGCGGGCACCACCGTGATCGAGGGCATCGCGGTCTTGAGCCCGAACATCGGTATCGCCAACCCGATCAGGATGGTCAGCGCCACCGCAGCGAGGGGCCACGGGTGCTTGTGCAGGATCTGACCCCAGCGTGCGAACACCGGGGAGCGGTGCTGCTGACGGCGCGCGTACGGCAACGCCGCAGCGTTGACCTTGCCACCGAGCGCTCCGAGCGCGGCGGGCAGCAGGGTCAGGGTCGCGGCCAGCACGAACACCACCGCGAGCATGATCCCCACGGCCATGGTCCGCACCGCGGGGGCGGGCACGATCAGCACCGCCGACAAGCTCACCAGAACCGTCAACCCCGAGAGCAGGACCGCCTTGCCGGCGGTGTCCATGGTCTCGGCGACCGCGGCGCGGGGATCGCCCGTGCGGGCCAGGGCGTCGCGGAAGCGAGCCACCAGGAACAACGCGTAGTCGATGCCCAGGGCCAGGGCGAACATCATGGCGAAGTTCATCGCCCACACCGAGATCGGGGTGATCTGGTTCAGCAACACCAGCCCACCCGCGGAGGCGACCAGGCCCGCCAGGGTCAGCAGCAACGGCAGCCCGGCAGCGACCAGTGACCCGAACGCGAGCACCATGATCGCCAAAGTGACCGGCCACGAGTACATCTCGGCCTTGATCATCGCGTCGTGGTTGGCGACGTTGAAATCGCTCCACAACGCCGAGGCCCCGGTCGGGTAGACCTCGATCCCGTCCTGGGACAGCGCGCTCAACGCGTCCTTGTGTTCGTCGACGGCCTTGACCATGTCGTCGGTGGAGGCGTTTGCGCCCGCGATCACGATTCCGGTGTGCTCATCAGGGCTGATCGTGAATCCGGGCTGCGGGGCGATCACCTGCGCGATCCGCTCGTCACCGGCGAACACCGCGGTGACCTGCTCGACCGTACGGGTCATCGCCGGATCGCCGATCCTGGCGGCCTCGGAATGGATCACCACCTGCACCGCGGCCGAGGAATTGCCGCCGAAGTGTCGCTGGGCCAGTTCGCGTGCGCGTACCGATTCCGAGCCGTTGGCCTGCCATCCCGCCCCGGCCAGAGAGGTGAACACGCTAGGCGCGGCGGCTCCGAGTGCGATCAGCACCAGCAACCACACCCCGATCACCGCCTTGGTGCGCCCGGCCATGAACGCACCCCACCGGCCCAGCGCACCGGAGTGCCCGGTGCCGTGGTGAGCGGGTTCGGTGACAGCGAGTTTCGTGTCCACCATTCCACCTTTCGTAAATACCCTAGGGGGTATACCTCGTGTCGAGACGAAGATACCCGAGGGGGTATTGGCGGGCGCATCCCGCCCCCTACTCGCGGCAACCAACTGCAGCCTCATGGGCATCGTCGAGTTCATGCGAGCCACCGCCGGGGACTGGGCTGTATCGCTGCCGAAATCGACCTGCATCTTGATCCGGCGTGCCCGTTCGCGTGGGTGCCCTGCTGGTTGCTGCTCGCTGCTGCCTACGACGGCCCGCATACGGTGCGACTGCGGCACTTATGCACGGCCGTGCTCAACGAAAGCGACGACGTGGACGCCGATCATTGAGCGCTCACGCCGCCTGGGCCGAGTGTTCGCCGCAGCCCGACCGACGGACTCGGGTCTGTGACCAGATCAGCCCCACGCCGACCCCGCGGGACCTGGACGCGCTGGCGGCACCAAGCCGCTACCTAGAGAGTTCAGGGGTTTTCCCGATAGTGACTGTTGGAGATGCAGCGCAGACTGGGACTCACCCGACGGACCACCGAACAGAGGCATCATGCAGCAGCCGAGCATCGACCGCATCGCCGCGGTTTTCGACAGAAACGCCACACGTTACGACCGCCAGATCGGCGCGTTCGAGCGATTTATGCTCGGTGACGCGCGTGGTTGGGCCGTGGGTCATGCCAGGGGACGGGTCCTTGAACTTGCCGTAGGCACTGGGTTGAACTTGCCCCGCTATGGCAGCGAGGTGGAACGGGTCATCGGCCTCGACGTCTCCCAAGGTGTCCTCGATATCGCTCGACAGCGCCCGCACCGCCAGGATCTCGCGGTGCAGCTCCGTCTGGGTGACGTGCAGGACCTCGATGTTCCTGACTCGAGCGTCGATACGGTGGTATCGACCTACACTTTCTGCACCATTCCCGACCCGGGACGTGCCTGTGCGCAGGCGTACCGGGCGCTGATCCCGGGTGGGGTTTTCGTGCTCGCTGAGCACGGACCATCCACCTCAGCACCGGCTCGGCTCTTCATGCGGTTGATCGAGCCGATCAGCGTCAGGTTCGGGGCCGACCATCTGCTGCGTGATCCGATTCCCTACCTGGAAGCCGCCGGATTCGTGATTTCCGAATCACGTCGCACCGGCCGCGGTGGGGTCACCTTCCGGGTCCTGGCGCAAAAGCCCGCTGATTGAGCAGTCGTCTGTCGCGAGTAGTCGTCGGCCCGGTCGTCTGGGCGGTTTCGGATCATCTATTACCCTGGCGGCGTGCAGAGCAGGCGTTGCGGTGTAGCTGTGCGAGTGGGACTCGCGCGGTTGACCGCGGTGTTGGCAGCTCTGGTGGGACTGGCGATGATGCAGACTTCACCGTGCGCGGATGAGGTTCGCGCCTTTGGTCATGACATGCGGTGCGCGACCATCAATGTGTCGTCAGCTGCTGTCAGCGATGAGGGCACTTCTGCGCCGTCAGCGTCGGAAGTGGCGGGCGACCTCGACGCTGGCGCTGATCTTCTCGCCGGCGCCGTGTTGGGGCCGGAGTCTCCGGTCGGAGTGCTCGGGCTGTGTGTGATTCTGCTCCTGAGCGTGTTGTTCGCCGTGGCTCGGCAGGCCCGCGCCCGTCCGATCCTTGTTGTACCGGCACGCGCGGGGCCGCGCCCGCGCAACATTCAGCGGCGCTGGCACGCGCCCAGCTTGGCCATGCTCTGCGTGTTGCGCACATAGGAGCAGGCCTTCTCTCGGTGCGTCCGCATGTTGTCGGCATCCGCAGTCGGCACCGCCGACGCACCATTCGAGGCAACTACTTGACGCGGCCGTGTCGTGTTCGACGCACGGCAAACTGCCGATCACCGTCATCCATAGCGAGCGGTCGCCTGTCGTCGGCATCGGATGCGCCCTCTATGGCGGGAAACCGCGCGCACCGAGACCCGTCCGACATTCCCGCTTTCGGAAAACAGTAAGGAACCGACATGCCGCAAAGGCAGAGCAAGGCTGGCGAGGCCCAGCGTATGAACACGTCAACCCCGGACAAACGAGCCTCTCGCCGAACGCGAAACTTGATGATCTCGGCAGTGATCGTTGCCGTCTTCGTCGCGGTGGCCGCCGTGATCGTCGCGATCAACTCCGGCTCCGAGAAGGACCAGCCCGACGCGGGGGCCGACATTCAGAGCGTGCTCGTCCGCGACAACAGTCATCGGGTCGGTCCCGTCGGCGACGGCAAGGTCACGCTGGTGGAATTTCTCGACTTCGAATGCGAGGCCTGCGGCGCAGCGTTTCCCTTCGTCGAGCAACTTCGCGAAACCTACAGCGGGCGAGTGACATTCGTCGTGCGCTACTTCCCGATCCCGTCGCACTTCAACGCCGAACGCGCGGCACGTGCAGTGGAGGCCGCCGCCGGGCAGGGCGCGTTCGAGGCGATGTACAAGAAGATGTATGAAACACAGCCCGAGTGGGCCGAGCAGCGCGTTCCGAAGGACGACGTCTTCCGCGGCTTCGCCAGCGAACTCGGGTTGAACATGACGCAATGGGACACCGCCTACAGCGATCCTGCCACCCTGCAACGAATCAAGGACGACGTCGCCGACGGCCGAACCCTCGGTGTGCAGGGAACGCCCACCTTCTTCCTCGACGGTGTCAAACTCCAACCGCGCTCCGCCGAAGACTTCATCGAGGCCATCGATGCCGCACTCGCCAAGTGAGGCAAGCATCGCCACGCCGACTCGGAGAAGGGACTATCGGGACCCGTTCCCGCGGCTGCTGCCCTGGCTGTTGCTGATCGGTGGTCTCCTCGGCACGGTGGCTGCGAGTGTGCTCACAGTGGAGAAGATGGCGCGACTGCGGGATCCCGCCTATGTGCCGAGCTGCAGTCTGAACCCCATCGTGTCCTGCGGGTCGGTCATGGACAGCCCGCAGGCGGCGGCGTTCGGTCTCCCCAATTCTGTGCTGGGGATCGCCGGGTTCGCGGTGGTCACCACTGTGGGTGCCGGGCTGCTGTCCGGAGCACGGTTCCAGCGCTGGTTCTGGCTGGGACTACAGGCCGGTGTCAGCTTCGGTGTCGTGTTCGTGCACTGGTTGATCTACCACACGCTATACAGCATCGGGGCACTGTGCCCGTACTGCATGGTGGTGTGGGCGGTGACGATCCCGATCTTCGGCTACGTCACCCTGCGCAACCTCGTGGTGGGTGATCTGCCTGTCCCCGCCGCTGGCCGGCGACTGGCCGACGTCACGGCCGATTACCACGGCGTCGTTGTCACCGTCTGGTCTCTCACGATCGTGTCGTTGATCGGCATCCGCTTCTGGAGCTACTGGAGCACGCTGTTGTGAACGTGGGCGCCGGTCCGTGCCACCCACCTGTCTACTACGATGCATAGTAGACAGGTGGTGGTGATGGAGAAGTTGTCGCGCGTGCAGCCGGGTGCTCGTGGGGTGGTCGTTGGCCTGTTGGTAATTGTCGCGTTGATCGTGGCGATCTGGCCGCGATCGACTTCGTCGCAGACCCGATCCGGGCAACCGGGTGTTTCGGCGGATGCAGTCACCGGCTCCGCCGCAAACGCTCCCGAGGTGGGTCACGCGGGCTTGGCACAGCTGCGGCGTTGCCCGACTACCGCCGTAGCGCCGCAGGCCGACGCCGACTTGCGCGGTGTCTCGGCGCGGTGTCTCGGGTCGACCGACACCGTCGACCTCGGCGCCGCGCTGACCGGCGAGCCGACCTTGATCAATCTCTGGGCATCTTGGTGCGGGCCGTGTCGGGAAGAGATTCCCGTGCTCGATGCGTACGCGAACGAGCCCGGTTCGGTTCGCGTCGTGGGGATCAACGTGCAAGACAACCCCGTCGCTGCCCTGGATCTACTGACAGCCCTGGGCACCGACTATCCGTCATTCGTCGATTCCGGCGACGTGCGCGGGGCATTGTCCGCGCCCCCGGTGCTGCCGCTGAGTTTCCTTGTCCAGCAGGATGGTTCGGTCGCGCGCATCACTACACCCGCTGTATTCGACAACCCCGCCCAGATTCGGGCCGCGATCAGTGAGATGACCCGATGATCCAGCGACAAGGCACGCGAACGACCGCACGACCCACCCCAACACACGTTCGGCGATCCCGGTTTATCGCCGTGCTCGCCCTTGGCATCTGCTCGGTGATCGCCGTGACCGGTTGCGCTGCGGGCTCCGATTCGGTCGCGACTGGTGGTGGCACGTTCGACTTCGTTTCACCGGGCGGGCAGACAGACATCTTCTACGATCCGCCGGAGGCTCGCGGGCAGATCGGGGCCCTGTCGGGGCCCGACCTCATGGCCGAAGACAAGGTTGTGTCCGTGGCCGACTACGCCGGGCAGGTGGTGGTGATCAACCTGTGGGGTCAATGGTGTGGGCCGTGCCGTGCTGAAGCCGACGACCTCGAACGCGTATATGCGGCCACCAAGGACATGGGAGTGCAGTTTCTGGGGATAAATGTCCGTGATCCGCAGCGTGACAAAGCCCAGGATTTCGTCATCGACTACAAAGTCGGCTATCCGTCGATTTATGACCCCTCGATGCGGACGCTGATCGCGCTCGGCGGCAGCTATCCCACCAGCGTCATCCCGTCCACTTTGATTCTGGATCGGCAGCACCGGGTAGCGGCCGTGTTCCTGCGTGCCCTGCTGGCAGAGGATCTGCAACCGGTGATCGAGCGTGTGGCGGCGCGACGATGACGGCGCTCGCCCAGGGGATAGGCACCAGTTTTCAGACCGCCGCCGCGACCGGGCCACTGCTGCTCGCGCTCGCCGCCTGCATACTCGCCGGGCTGGTCTCGTTCGCGTCGCCGTGTGTTGTCCCGCTGGTGCCCGGGTATCTGTCTTACCTCGCTGGTGTTTCCGGCGCCAGCACCTCACCCGGCGGTGCCGATGAGCCGGGCTCGGGCGCAGACCGCTGGCGGGTGGCCGGTGCGGCGGCGTTGTTCGTCGCCGGATTCACCGTGGTGTTCGTCCTTGCCACCGCGTCGGTGTTCGGGGTGATCGGAGCGTTGCGGATCAACGAGGATCTGCTCCAGCGCATCGGTGGTGTGGTCACGATAGTGATGGGTCTGACCTTTGTCGGGCTCATCCCGGCGCTGCAGAAGGACACCCGCTTCGCCCCGTTGCGGATATCCTCGCTTGCCGGAGCGCCCTTGCTCGGGGGAGTGTTCGGGTTGGGGTGGACGCCCTGTCTGGGGCCGACTCTTGCGGGAGTCCTCTCGGTCGCCGCCGGAACCGAAGGCACGACCGCCGCGCGCGGCGTGGCGCTGATCGTTGCCTACTGCGTCGGACTCGGATCACCGTTCATCGTTCTCGGCTTCGGCTCCGCGAAGGCCTTGCGCGGTGTCGGTTGGTTGCGCCGACATTCCAGGACTATTCAAATCGCCGGTGGTGTCATGCTGATCCTGGTGGGTGCGGCGCTGGTCAGCGGTGTGTGGGCGGTGTTCATCGGCTGGCTGCGCAACGAATTCGTCACCGCGGTCGTGCTGCCGATATGACGCCGCGGCGACTCAGTGGCGAGCCACCGACTGCCCGCACGCCGTCTGGTGGCCAACTTCGATGAGCGAGAACAACTCACCTGCCAACTCCACCACCTGGAGGAGTTGAGCCCGCTTCGCTCACATGACCGAACGGGTCGGCATCGAGCGGTTGGTCGTTCGACACCGAGACGTTGGATTCGATGATCCAGCAGACTGTGGAGTCGTCGTGGCTGGTGGGCTGGTCGGTACGGGAAGTGTCCAGCAGTGTTTGCAGGTGGGCTTCGAGGGTGATGAGTTCGGCGATTTGGGCCCGGACCTGGTCGAGGCGCTCGCTGAGGATCGCTTGGACATGGCCGCAGGGTTGTTCGCCGCGGTCGTGGACAGACAGGATCTGACCGGCTTCGCGCAGACTCAGCCCCGCCGCTTGCGCCCGGCGGATGAACTGCAACCGGGCCAGGTGCTCGGAGCTGTAGTCGCGGTAGCCGGTAGGAGTGCGGCCCGGTTCAGGCATCAAGCCCTCGCCCTCGTAGAACCGGATCGTTTTTGTCGTGACTCCGCCCGCTGCAGCCAGTTCACCGATCTTCATCGCATACTCCCTCGGATCCGGCCCCTTGACATTCCATCTTACTGGAAGGTTCAGGATGGGATTGCCAAGCGGGACGCGTGTGGATGGATGGAGGTCGGCGTGAACGAGCTCGAGTGTGCAGTATGCGGGATGACGTGCTGGTGCTCGTCGCGGTGCCGGTGATGCCCGCGTCGAGCGGACCCCTACCGGCCGAGGACGCGGCTGCCGCGCCGCGGCGGTTGGAAGTCGCTATCGGCGGGATGACGTGCGCGTCGTGCGCGACCAGAATCGAGCGGCGGCTCAATACGATGGACAGTGTCGTGGCCACCGTCAACTTCGCCACCGAGAAGGCCCGTGTCGAGATCGATTCCGACACCGCAGACGCCGACGTGATCGAGGTGATCGAAGCCACCGGGTACACCGCACGAATTCCACACCCGGTGCGAGGTCCTGATAGCGAAACCTCCTATGAGACCGAGACATACGACACCGACACTCGCTCACTGCGCCAGCGAATGCGAGTGTCGGTGGCGTTGGCGGTGCCGGTGGTAGCGATGGCAATGGTGCCACCGTTGCAGTTCACCAACTGGGCAGTGGCTGCCGCTCACCCTGGCGGCGCCGATAGTCGTGTGGGGCGCCTGGCCGTTCCACCAAGCGGCGTGGACGAACCTGCGTCACGCCGCCGCGACCATGGACACTCTCATCTCGGTGGGCGTGCTGGCCGCGTTCGGTTGGTCGCTGTACGCGCTGTTTCTCGGTGATGCCGGGTGGCGGTAGCGACCGGACTGGTGGTGCTCGGGATGGGGTTCTACACCCTCAACGGTGGACTCGAACTCGCCGGTTCACCGTTGGCCGCTGGGCGTATCGCCGAGGCGTTCGGCGCGAGCCAGCCGGTGGCCGATGCCTCCGCCGCTACCGTCGCAGACGGCGCGCAGGTCGTGACGATCACCGCCCGCACCGGCGCCTACACACCGGACAACGTCGCAGCGAAGCCCGGTGTACCGACCACCCTGGTGGTCAAGACCAACGGCACCCAGGGCTGCATCCGGTCGCTGGTCATACCGAGCCTCGACATCCAGAAAGTCCTGCCGACCACCGGCGAGACCCGTATCGACCTCGGGATTCTTCGACCCGGCCGCCTGGACTACACCTGCGGCATGGGCATGTACTCCGGCACCCTCACCATTGCTTGAGAAGGGATCGAAAACCTATGGGCACACACACCTTCCGGGTCGACGGCATGCACTGCGGCAGCTGCGCATTGCTCATCGACGACACCCTGCAAGACCTGCCTGGTGTGCGCGAGACCCGCACTTCCCGGAGGCGCAACCGCACCACCGTCGACCTCGACTACGCCACCCCCGGCGATGTCATCGCAGCCATCGCCGAACTCGGCTACACCGCAACGGTCGACTCGTGACGACCCTGGCCTCATTACATTCGCCCAATTCCAAGCCAGCACGGCGCAACCGGCGCCGCCCTGGCAAGCACCAATCCGTCGGCACCCAATAGCCCGATCAACCGATCGCCAGCCGCTTGCACGACTTGACCTTCCATCCTAATGGAACGTTTAGCATCGCTGTGGTCCACCGGTCAGCCGAGATTGTCTTGGCAGCTCTGGGAACCACGACGACGGCACCGTATCAATCCACCGATCGCGCGGCCGACGAGTCCGAACACGCAACCCAGGGAGGTGATTTACGTGAACCCGCTGAAGATGATCTGTGACTGGATGTGCAGCATGATGGGCCCTTGCTGTCCCATGTGACAGCAGGACGGCTCCCGCAATCACGGCGGGCCGATCGACTCTGGACGGTTCCGGTGTCGATCGGGCCCGCTCTGTCCGGACAGTTCAGTCGTCACTCGGCAAACAGCGCGCTGAGGTCGGTCTATCGTCGCTGTTGGCCTTGCCCGACCCGGCGGTAGCTGACTACTGCCGACTCGCACAGGACTCGGCGCAAGAAGAGGTTCGGAGCAGTCGCTGGGATACTGCGGCGTGCTAGCAGAACCGAGTCGGCGTGAGTGAAGTCAAGCCAAGCTGAACCCCACTTGCGAAGAACGTTTGCATCGACGCTATCCAGTGCCACACACTGCTCGATCGAATCCATGTTCGACCATCACCACGCCGTGCGGTTAGTGGAACTGCGTCTGGCCCGCCAAGTAGGGAGCCTTAGCGGCGCTGCCCGTGAGCCGCCTGCGGGCTGTCTGTCGTCCTGGTCGCCATGATGCGCCCGGTCGCCGTGGTGCCGAACCGTCCGTCAGTAGAACTTCTGGCGTGAGGCGGTCAGTGTTCGCAGTCGGTGTGCGCGGGCGGACTGTAGGTGGTCGCGCCGCAGGCGAGGCAGGTGTGTGCGCGGTGGTGGCCGCCGACGCGCCGACACGGCATTGCGGCGACGACTGCTCGTCCTGCGCCGAGGCGGTGGCCGTTGGGGCAGAACCGCGGCGAGGGCTCTGTCCAGACACCGAGCCTCACGTATGGTCGCGTGGATTCGCACACATGTTCGACTATAGCCCGGGTGTTGCTGGTAGGCGACACCCGGACGCCTAGCGCTGGGAGGCTTACAGACCGACTTTCGCCGGTGCCCGGTTGATGTGAGCGGCCAGCGCGGTGGTGACGTGTTCGGCGTCGCGGTGGACGCCGCGCAGCGTGTTGGAGGAGAACGTCCGCTGGAACTCGAGCCCGACGTAGGCGAGGCCGGGGTGTGTGGTGGATATACCGGCGTTGTGGAGTGGGTATCCGTCAGCGAGGGCGCCGAGCTCGGTGAGGTAGCCGAGGTTGGGGCGGTAACCGGTGGCGTAGAGCACGGTGTCGACCGCTTCGCGAGTGCCGTCAGCCCAGACGATGGCGTCGGTGTCGAAGCTGGTGAACATGGGTCGGCGGTCCATGCGCCCGGTTGTGAGGGCGTGTTGGTAGTCGCCGGTGTCCATGACGAGGGTGCCGCCGACGTAGCGGATGAGCCATTCGGGTGGGAGTTGGTCGAATCCGGTAGAGACGAGCCAGTGGTGGATGTCGTGTCCGTCGCGGTGTTGGGGCAAGAAGTTGATCGGGTTGTGTGTGGCGAGGGTGACGGTGGCGTGGTCGGTGAGTTCGTAGGCGATTTGCACGGCGGAGTTGCCCGCGCCGACGACGATGACTCGTTGACCCGAGTAGGGCTCGGGGCGCCGGTAGTCGGCGGCGTGCAGGACGGTGCCTTGGAATTTGTCTCCTCCGGGCAGTTCGGGCACAGAGGGGTTACCGAAGGAGCCGGTGGCGGCGACGATTCCGGCGGTGTGGAGTTGTTGGCCGTCGTCGGTGTGGACGACGAATCCTTGGTCGGGGTGGGGCTCGACGGTGGTGACGGTGGTGTGGGTGCGGATGTCGGCGTCGAGGGTTTTCGCGTAGCGGCGCAGGTAGTCGACGACCTCGTCACGATGCGGGTAGTGGTGGGGCTCGGCGGGGAAGTTCAGACCGGGCATGGTGCTGTGTTGGGCGGGTGAGAACAGGGTGAGGCTGTCGTAGTAGTGCGACCAGGATCCGACGGGGTCGGGCCCGGCCTCGAGCACGACTGGGGTCAGGTGGTGGTCGGTGAGGGCGCGTGCGGCGGTGAGTCCGGATTGTCCTGCGCCGATGACGATTGCGTCGATCATGAGTGTTGTTCTTTCGGTGAGTGTTTCGGGATGGTGGTCAGTGACAGTGCCGCGGCGAGGGCGGCGGCTGTGCCCAGGATCAGGAACGTGGCGGGATAGCCGCCGAGGTTCGCGGCCAGGGCCGTGGCCACGAACGGTGCTGAGGCGATGGTGATGGTCATCGGTGCGGAGACGAGCCCAGTGAGTTGCCCGTAGTGGGCCGAACCCCACCGATCGGTGATCGCGGTGGCTTGCAGCAGGGTGAACACCCCGCGTGCCATGCCTGACAGGATCGCGGCGACGGTCAGTGCTGCTGCGGTGGTGAAGATTCCGAGCAGCATGGTGGTGGCGGCGATCGCGATCAGGATGATTGCGGTGCGGGTGCGCACACTGGTTCGGTCGGCGAAGGCGCTGTAGCCGATCCGGCTCACGACCTGCCCGAGTCCGCCCAGTCCGAGAGCGAGTGCTGCGGTGGTGGTGGAGATCCCGCGCTCGGTCATCAACGGCACGAGGGTGACCACGACCGCGAAGGACGCGAATCCGGTGACGCTCAACGCGATCGCCAGGGTGATGAATGCCCGGCTGCGCGCGATGCTGCCGGGGTTGCCCAGGTGGGCGTGTTCGGTGCCTTCTTCGGGTCGGGTCGGCCAGGCCAATCGCAATCCGAACCAGTGGCCGGGGATCGTCACGACCGCGAGGATCGCGGCGAGGATCAGATAGGTTGCGCGCCAGTCGAACCTGGTTGCCAGGGCTGCGGTCAAGGGTGCGAAGACGGTGGAGGCCAGCCCACCTGCGAGGGTCAGCACGGTCAGCGCTTTCACCTGGTCGGGCCCGTACCAGCGGGTCAGCGCAGCGAAGGCCGGGGGATAGAGCACCGCGCCCATCGAGATCCCGGCCAGCGCCCAGCCCAGGAGAAACGCTCTCGGGGTTTGCGCGGTGGCCACGACGATCAGCGCCGTGACCGCGAGCGCCGAGCCTGCGGTCATCACCGTGCGGGGTCCGTGGCGGTCAAGGCGACGGCCGACGAGTATTCCGGTGAGCGCGGTGAGAAGTTGTCCGGCCGAGAACACCCCGGTCAACGCGGTCGCCGACCAACCGGTGTCGGTGGCGATGGATCCCAGCAGGACCGGGAAGGCGTAGAACAGGATTCCCCAGCTGGTGATCTCGGTGACGCACAAGACCACCAGCACCCGCCGCAACCCGGTCGCGGCGGGTGCCGTCGGTGTCGAAACAACCTGCATCGCAGTGGATCAGCGCGCAGGCGAGGAGGTCAGGGGCAGTTCCTGGATCGCGGTCGGGACGCTGAGGGTCAGCTCCTGCACTGCGGTCGGGGCCCCACAGCATCCGCCCGTGGATTCTTCGGCGGGGGCGTCGAACAAGCCGGATCCGCCGCAGACCCCGGTGTCGGGCAGGGTGAGTTCGACTCGTTGCGCGGCTTCGTGGTCTCCGGCGAGGGCGGCGACGATGGAGCGGACCTGCTCGTATCCGGTCATCGCCAAGAACGTCGGCGCGCGGCCGTAGCTCTTCATCCCGGCCAGGAACACGCCGGGTTCGGGGTGGGACAGTTCGGTGGCTTCGTGCGGGTAGACCGTGCCACAGGAATGCGCGTTCGGGTCGATCAACGGCGCCAGCTTCGTCGGAGCCTGCAACGTGGCGTCGAGGTCGAGACGGATTTCCGAGAGCCAGGACAGGTCCGGGCGGAACCCGGTCAGCACGATCACTTCATCGACATCGGTGACAGGGTCGCCTTCGGCGGGGATGAGCGTGAGCTGGCCCTGGTCGGCGTGTTCGACGGTCTCGGTGCGGAAACCGGTGACCACGTTGATGTGTCCGGCCTCGACCGCAGCCTGAGCGCGCAACCCGAGGGCGCCACGAGCGGGCAGTTCGTCGGCTTGCCCGCCACCGAAGGTCGATCCGATCGTGCCCCGACGCAGCAGCCACGTGATGCGAGTCCCCGGGTGCTCGCCGGCCAGTTCGGCGAGCACGATCAACGCGGTGAGCGCAGAGTGCCCACTTCCGGCGACGACCACGTGACGGCCTGCGTGCCGGGCCGCGATATCAGGGTCGGTGAGGTCGGGCACACGGTAGGAAATACGTTGCGCCGCAGCGGCTTCGCCGATGGCGCGCAGCCCGTCACCGCCGAGCGGGTTCGGTGTCGTCCAGGTGCCGGAGGTGTCGATAACCGCGCGGGCGATGATTCGTTCCTCGCGGCCGTCGGCGCTACGCACGTGCACGGTCAACGGTTCGCTGTCGCGTCCGGCGTCCACGACCCGGTCGCGGCCCCGGCGCGCGACACCGGTCACTTCGGTGTCGAACCGGGCCGAATCGCCTAGGGCTTCGCCGAGCGGGCGCAGGTAGTGCTCGACCCACTCCGCGCCGGTCGGGTAGCCCTCGAGGTCGGGTTCGGACCAGCCCGCAGCGTCGAGCAGCGGGCGTGCGGCGGGGGCGATCAGCTCGGCCCAACGCGAGAACACCCGCACGTGATGCCACTGCGCGACAGCAGCACCGGCGTGCTCACCGCGTTCGAGCAGCAGGAACGGCAGCTCACGGCGGGACAGCTCGGCAGCGGCAGCCAGACCGGCCGGCCCAGCTCCGATGACGACGACGGGCAGGGAGTTCATGACGAACCTTCTTTCATCGATGCAGATCGATTAACTACGGCTGAGAGTATCGACTGGCATCGATGAATGCAACCATCGATCTGCGTCGATATACTGGCCGCATGCCCATCGCTCTGCCTCAAGCTCAGGTCCTGCCGACCGGCGAAGCCGCCACCTACGCCGAGTGGTTCGCCTGCCTGGCCGAACCGGTGCGGGTGCGGCTGCTGCACGCGGTGGCCACGACCCCGAAAGGCATCACGGTCGGCGCGTTGACCGAGATCCTGGGCACGAGTCAGTCCACGACCTCCCATCACGTCCGCAAGCTTGCCGACGTGGGATTCGTGCGCCTGCACAAGGAAGGTGCCGCGACCATCGTCACCGTCAACGAAGCGTGCTGCGCCGGACTGCCGCACGCTGCCGACGCGGTGATGGGCCTGCTCGCGCCGCGTCCGTGCTGCCCTGCCGACCTGCCCGCCGACGTCACCATCCGCGCCCTAGAGCCCAGGGATTGGGCTGAGGTGCGGCGCATCTACGGCGAGGGTATCGCCACCGGCATCGCCACCTTCGAGACCGAAGTCCCCACCCGTGCCCACCTCGACAAGCACTGGTTGCCCGCCCACCGATGGGTCGCCGAGGTCGACGGCCGCGTCGTCGGCTGGACCGCCGCCGCCCCGGTGTCGAGCCGCGACTGCTACGTCGGTGTCGCCGAGACCTCGGTCTATGTCGCCGACTCCCACCGTGGACGCGGCGTGGGCAAGGCGCTGCTGCACAAGCAGGTCCTCGCCGCGGACGACGATGGCTTGTGGACGTTGCAGACCTCGATCTTCACCGACAACCGCGCCTCGCTGGCCCTGCACCACAGCGCCGGGTACCGCACCGTCGGTGTGCGCGAACGCATCGCCCAACGCGACGGGGTCTGGCACGACACCGTCCTGCTCGAGCGCCGCTCGCCTATGAGGTAGGGCTCGCCCCGGGCGTTCACCGGCTGTTTGCTTGCCTCGCCGTATTGATATCGGTCAATATTGGCGTATGTCGAAGTCGAAGTTGGTGGTGACGCCTGTGCAGGCGTGCTCCGCCGCGCCACTGGTGCGTGAGCCCCTGTCCGAGCCTCACGCCGTCGAGCTGGCGAGCGTGTTCAAAGCACTGTCGGATCCGGTCCGGCTGCGCCTGCTGAGCACCATCGCCTCCCGTGAAGGCCAGGAAGCCTGCGTGTGCGACCTGTCGGCCGGGATCGAGTTGACCCAGCCCACGATCTCCCATCACCTCAAGGTGCTGCGCGAAGCCGGTCTGCTCGACAGTGAACGCCGCGCCTCCTGGGTGTACTACCGGGTCGTCCCCGAAGCCCTGCAACGACTGTCGGAAGTTCTGCTCGTCGAAAGCGGCACCGCGACGGGAGTCACCGCATGAGCACGACCACCGCCGAGCACCCCGCCGTCGTCGGCGAGCTGTCTACTCTCGACCGGTTCCTGCCGGTCTGGATCGGCGTCGCCATGGTCGCCGGGCTGTTGCTGGGCCGGATGATTCCCGGTCTCGGCGACGCCCTCTCGACGGTGGAGATCGACGGCATCTCGCTACCGATCGCGATCGGCCTGCTCATCATGATGTACCCGGTCCTGGCGAAGGTCCGCTACGACCGACTCGACACCGTCACCGGCGACCGCAAACTCCTGATCAGCTCCCTGGTGCTGAACTGGATTCTCGGCCCGGCCCTGATGTTCGCGTTGGCCTGGCTGTTGTTGCCGGCTCTGCCCGAGTACCGGACGGGACTGATCATCGTCGGTCTGGCCCGTTGCATCGCGATGGTCATCATCTGGAACGACCTCGCCTGCGGTGACCGTGAGGCCGCTGCCGTGCTGGTCGCGTTGAACTCGGTGTTCCAGGTGATCATGTTCGCCGTCCTGGGCTGGTTCTACCTCTCGGTCCTGCCGGGCTGGCTCGGCCTGGAACAGACCACCATCGACACCTCACCGTGGCAGATCGCGAAATCGGTGCTGATCTTTCTCGGCATCCCGCTGCTGGCCGGGTTCCTCACCCGCCGCTTCGGTGAGCGCGCCAAGGGCCGCGAATGGTACGAATCCAGCTTCCTACCCAAGATCGGGCCGTGGGCGCTGTACGGGTTGCTGTTCACCATCGTGATCCTGTTCGCCCTGCAAGGTGAGCAGATCGCCTCCCACCCGCTCGACGTGGTCCGCATCGCGATCCCTCTGTTGGCCTACTTCGCGATCATGTGGGGCGGCGGCTACGCGATGGGCGCGGCCCTGGGCCTGGGCTACGAACGCACCACCACCCTCGCCTTCACCGCAGCGGGCAACAACTTCGAACTCGCCATCGCCGTCGCTATCGCCACCTACGGCGCCACCTCCGGCCAAGCCCTGGCCGGAGTCGTCGGCCCGCTCATCGAGGTCCCCGTGCTCGTGGCGCTGGTCTATGTGTCCCTCGCCCTGCGGAAACGATTCCAGCCAACCCAGCGCACCGGCGCCGCGACAACCGATGAGGTGACACCGCGTTGAGCACCACCCCGTCCGTGCTGTTCGTCTGTGTGAAGAACGGTGGCAAATCGCAAATGGCGGCCGGGCTGATGCGAGCCGTCGCCGGTGATCGCGTCGAGATCCATTCCGCCGGGACCGCACCCGGCACCACCATCAACGCACTCTCCGCCGAAACGCTGCGCGAAGTCGGTGTCGACATCAGCGCCGAGATCCCGAAACCCGTCGATCCGGACCTACTGCGTTCGGTTGACCTGGTCGTCACGCTCGGGTGGGAAGCACACATCGACCCGGTCGACGGGGTGCGGCTCGTCAACTGGGACACCGACGAGCCCTCCCAACGCGGCATCGACGGCATCGAACGTATGCGCTTGGTCCGCGACGACATCGCCGCCCGCGTCAACAACCTGCTCACCGAACTCACCACACCCGCCGAGCAACGGACCACATCATGAGCGACAGCCCACTCGCGCCCACCCACACCCGCCACGACCTGACCATCGATCAGCAGCTCGCCCTGAAAACCGCCGCCACGCACCTGCAGCGCGAGTTCGACGGCACCTTCGGCGTCGAGACCATCGAACGGTTCCTGCACTCCTCCTACGACCAGTTCGCCGGACGCGCGACCGTCATCAACTACCTGCCGCTGCTGGCCGAACGCTTCGCCCGCCAACGCCTGCACGCCCTGGCCCGCGTCGAAGGCAAAGCCCACACCGGCACTCCCACAGTGCTGTTCCTGTGCACCCACAACGCCGGACGCTCCCAAATGGCCCTCGGGTTCTTCACCCACCTCGCCGGTGACCGCGCGGTGGCCTGGTCCGGCGGCAGCGAACCCGGCGACGAGATCAACCCCGCCGCCATCGCCGCGATGGCCGAGGTCGGCATCGACATCACCGCCGAGTTCCCCAAACCGTGGACCGAGGAAATCATCCAAGCCGCCGACGTCGTCATCACTATGGGCTGCGGCGACGCCTGCCCGTTCTACCCCGGACGCCGCTACGAGGAATGGGACCTCGACGACCCCGCCGACCTCGACATCACCGCCATCCGACCCATCCGGGACGAGATCGAAACCCGCGTCCGGCTCCTGCTTACCGAACTCGACCTCCCCGCCAACTGAAAGGCATTGCCCCACATGAGCACCCAGCCCAGCGTGTTGTTCGTCTGCGTCCACAACGCCGGACGCTCCCAGATGGCCGCCGGATTCCTCACCCACCTCGCCGGCGACTCGATCGAAGTCCGCTCCGCCGGGAGCGCCCCTGCCGAGACGATCAACCCGTCCGCAGTGGAGGCGATGGCCGAACTCGGTATCGACATCTCCGACCAGACCCCGAAGATCCTCACCTACGACGCGGTAGAAACCTCCGACGTCGTGATCACAATGGGGTGCGGCGACACCTGCCCGGCCTTCCCGGGCGTCAGCTACCGGGACTGGGTCCTGGAAGACCCCGCAGGCAAGGGAGTCGAGTCCGTGCGGCCGATCCGCGACGAGATCAAGACCCGCGTCGAAGCCCTCGTCGCCGAGCTGCTGCCGACGCGCGCCTGACAAAGCCCCGCACACGGTCAACCTAATCGAGCCTCGCGCCACGACAACCAGGGCGCGAGGCTCGAACTGACGGCGACACCAAACTGGCCGCCGACGAAGTGATCGCATCGATCACGCGCGCCAGCGAGCTCGACGGATCAGCCCACGCTATTTCGACATCGCAGGCGCACTCACCTGCGCAGACGGAGCAGCGCCCGTGCGAGGCGTAGCTGGCCGCTAGGCCGTGTTTCTTGGGTGAGGGGCACGAGCGTCAGGCCACCACCATCGATCCGGCACCGTAACAGCCCAGCGCGAGCGCGACCGCCGTCGCCGAACCACCGAGCAGATCACGCACGTAGACAACGGTATCCACGTGATCGGCTGTTGGTGCCCGGGTAGCGAAATTGGCGGCCCCGCCGGTGGGCCCGGAACCGGAGAAGTCCCAGCACACAAGCATGTCCACGGAATCGCAGGCCCATCGTGACGATGACGCTGACGTCAGGTGATTCGGGCGAGCGTAGTGTCGGCCGACAAGTCGTTCGTCACACTGACTCGGTTCGTATGCGGCCGCTCAGCGAGATCTCAACCGAATCTCGCTTGTCGGTGCGCAGCGAATATGCGGATGTCGGCCAGCGGATTACGGAGATGATGGGCGTTGTGTGGCATGCCATCGCAGGACGTCGAGGAGAGCTTCAGCCTGCTGCCGTGCTAACTGCTCGCTGTCTCGGTCTTTGGCAATCAGTATCTCGCAGACCGCTTCGAGTGGCGGACGCCGCTGTCGGGATTCGTTGGAGGCGTTCGGATCGGGTGGCGCTGTGTTCTCGGTCATTCTCATGTTGTGCCACCGATCTACGCTGCCGTCTGACAAATCGGACCTCCGGCGTGTCGCCGGATTCCGTCGGCGTGTCGTTAGCTGTCAGCTAACCCCCCTAGGGCGCCAACCTGCGACCCGTCACCTGGGGTTTTCCTCGCTCTCTAGCATCTCGATCTCGTCCAAACGGCCCTGACCTGCGCAAATGATGCGCAGGTTGGCGCCCCCGGCAGGACACACAAAACATGGGCAACCGGAAAACGCCTGGTCATCGCGGATTCCTACCCGATCTAGCGATGCTGTCCGGCCGCGACCTATCCTATCGCGCTCCCATCTACGTTGTGCCTGCGGGTGAGGCACAACGAAGATGCAGTCACGCGTGACCCGGGATAGGTTCGGGGCTGCTGCAGGTGTAGGTGACAATCGAGATGGCTTGCCGGGAGGCGGGCCTGAGAGGATGTCACAGTGCCCAAGCCGTATCCGAAAGAGTTCCGCGACGACGTGGTCAGGGTCGCCCGCAACCGCGACGACGGGGTGACCCTCGACCAGATCGCGGCCGATTTCGGCGTCCATCCGATGACGTTGTCGAAGTGGATGCGCCAAGCCGACGTCGACGACGGGAACAAGCCGGGAACCACTCGCAGCGAGTCCGCCGAATTGCGTGATGCCCGCCGCCGGATCCGGTTGCTGGAGCAGGAGAACGAGGTCCTGCGGCGCGCGGCTGCCTATTTGTCCCAGGCTCAGATACCGGGAAAAGGCTCTACCCGCTCGTGAAAGAGCTTGCCGCCGACGGGATCCCCGTGGCGGTGACGTGCCGGGTGCTGCAGCTCGCTCGCCAGCCCTACTATCGGTGGCTGGCCGATCCGGTGACCGCCGCCGAGGTCGCCGAGGCGTATCGAGCCAATGCGTTGTTCGATGCGCACCGCGACGACCCCGAATTCGGCTACCGGTTTCTCGCCGACGAGGCCCACGAAGCCGGTGAGACGATGGCCGAGCGGACCGCGTGGCGGATCTGCTCGAGCAATCGGTGGTGGAGCGCGTTCGGCAAGTCCCGGCGCGGCAAGAACGCCAAACCAGGGCCGCCTGTCCACGATGATCTGGTGCAGCGGAACTTCCGCAGCGACGCACCAAATCGTTTGTGGCTCAGCGACATCACCGAACATCGCACCGGTGAAGGCAAGCTGTATTTGTGTGCGGTCAAAGACGTGTTCTCCAACCGGATCATCGGCTATTCGATCGATTCACGAATGAAGTCCCGGCTGGCGGTGACCGCGGTGAACAATGCTGTCGCCCGGCGAGGTGATGTGGCCGGTTGCATTCTGCACACCGATCGCGGATCTCAGTTCAGGTCAAGGAGATTCGTGCACACGCTCAACCGTCACCGTATGGTCGGATCGATGGGGCGCGTCGGCGCGGCCGGCGACAACGCCGCCATGGAAAGCTTCTTCAGCCTGCTGCAACGCAACGTGTTGGACCGGCAGCGCTGGGGAAACCCACGATCAGCTCCGGATCGCCATCGTCACCTGGATCGAACGCACCTATCACCGTCGGCGCCGACAAGCTCGGCTCGGCCGGTTGACCCCGATCGAATTCGAAACCATCATGTCCCCAGCAGCCCGACAGGCTGCTTAACCACTGTCACCCGATCTTGCAGCAGCCCCGTTCGCGTGAATCGGCGTCCCGCATCTGCAACTTCCGACGGGTTGCCAGCTCAAACGGGAGTGCGCGCGGGCAGCCTTCGTCGGAGCGTCGTGTCGAGGTGTAGACCGGCGTTGGTGATGGTGGTCGCGGTGGCGCGCTATTGCGCATCGCGTGTACTCCGTCTCGTGGTCACCTCGCTACGCACTCCGCGTCGTGTCATTCTTGTCGGCCGAACCTCCAGTGGTGAGCCGGTGATTCTGCGCCCTCCGCGACTGTCCGACGCGTCTACCTGGCGCGCGATCCGAATCGCCGACCGTTCGGCGATCGAGCCGTTCTGGCTGACCGACGAGCGGAGCTGGGAATCGCGCCACCGCGAGCGGGTGTGGATTCACGAGTGGCTATGGTCGAGAGCGGAGGCGAAGGCCGACCGTATCGTGCGCACGGTCATCGAGGTCGGTGGCCGATTCGCGGGACAATGCGACCTGTGGATACAGCCTCACGACAAGCGTGGCGAACTCAGTATCTGGGTCGACTCTCGACTGTCCGGGCGCGGCATCGGTGCGGCGGCGGGGCGTCTGATCGTCGGGTATGCCTTCGATGAACTGGATCTCGCGCGCGTCACTGCGCCGATAGATGTGGACAATGTCAACTCGAGTCGATTGGTTCGCCGGATCGGGTTGGTGCGTGAAGGCACGATGGTCAGCTATCTCAGCGTCGGTGGTAGGCGCCGCGATCACGATCTCTGGGCTGTCTCCGCTCAGTCTTGGGAGCGGTATCCGTCGGCCGAGTTGTGAGACCGGGCAGTCCAGTTTTCGGCGTCTAATACGTAGAGACATAGTAGGTGCATCTTGCGTGCTGCCGGTCCGCGAGCCGTCGGCACGTCGGGCCGGGAGAGCGGCGATGGGGCATCGTTTCGGGGAACTGGGGAGCGGTTGTGATGGACCGTGCCTGGTCGGCCGACGACACCATCACGGTCCGGCAGGTGTACGGCGACTTGCTTCGTGACCGAGAGATCGCCTACACGACCGTCATGACGACGGTGGAGGTTTTTGGCCCGGGGGGGGGGGGGGGGGGGGCACGCCGCCCCAAGGGTGGGGGGGGGGGGGCGGGGCGGGGGGGGGGGGCGGGGGGGGGGCTGGGGAGCTTCGGCGGCCGGAGCGGGAGCCGGGGCAGGCTCAGGTTCCGGAGCGGGAGCAGGCGCGGGAGCGGGCGCCGACGCGGCCGCAGGGGCACCGCTGCCGATCACACCC
>NZ_JARWOJ010000419.1 GCF_029868625.1 Nocardia neocaledoniensis
CCTGCGGTCGGGTCACCGAATCTCTCAGGCGCCATGACAGAGGGGGAGGGCTGGAACCCCTCGACCGCGCCGGCCCGCCCTGGGTTTTGGGGCGGGGGGCGGGTGGGGGGGTTTACCTTTTGCCCCCGGCCCCCCCGTTGGTGGGGGGTGGCTCCCCCGCCCCGCCGGGGCGGCCCACCCGCCCGACCTTGGAGTTGCCGTGACCCGTTCGTTCGCCGACCGCCACATCGGACCCGATTCCGGCGAACTCGCCCGGATCCTCGCGACCGTCGGCGTCGACTCTCTCGACGCGCTGGCGACCACGGCGCTGCCGGCGACGATCCTCGACGAATCCGGTCTCGGCGCGCTGCCCGCGCCCGGCACCGAGCACGAGGTGCTCGCCGAACTGGCCGCGCTGGCGCACTCCAACACCGTCGCCACCTCGATGATCGGCCTCGGCTACTACGACACCCTCACCCCGCCGGTGCTGGTGCGCAACCTGCTCGAGAACCCGGCCTGGTACACCGCCTACACGCCGTATCAGCCCGAGATCAGCCAGGGCAGGCTCGAGGCGCTGCTCAACTTCCAGACCATGGTGTCGGACCTGACCGGCATGGACGTCGCCAACGCCTCGATGCTCGACGAGGCCACCGCGGCCGCCGAGGCAATGACGCTGCTGCGGCGCGCGGGCAAGTCGAAGTCGAACCGCCTCCTGATCGACACCGATCTGTTCCCGCAGACCAAGACCATCATCGGCACCAGGGCCGAGCCGCTGGGCATCGAGATCGTCGAGGCCGATCTGGCGTCCGGCGTGCCGCCCGAGGGCGAGTTCTTCGGCGTCATCGTGCAGACTCCCGGCGCGTCCGGCCGGATCGTCGACCACACCGCGCTGTTCGCCGCCGCTCACGAGCGCGGCGCGCTGGTGGCCGCGGGCGCCGACCTGCTCGCGCTGACGTTGATCACCCCGCCCGGCGAGCAGGGCGCCGACGTGTGTTTCGGCACCACCCAGCGCTTCGGTGTGCCGATGGGCTTCGGCGGCCCGCACGCGGGCTACCTCGCGGTGCGGACCGCGTTCGCCCGGCAGCTGCCGGGCCGCCTGGTCGGCGTCTCGGTCGACGCCGACGGCGCGCCCGCCTACCGCCTCGCGCTGCAGACCCGCGAACAGCACATCCGCCGCGAGAAGGCGACCTCCAACATCTGCACCGCGCAGGTGCTGCTGGCGATCGTCGCCGCCATGTACGCCAGCTACCACGGCGCGAACGGCCTGCGCGCCATCGCCCGTCGCGTGCACGGGCACGCGACGGCGGTCGCGGCCGGGCTCGGCGCCGCGCTGGTGCACGACACCTTCTTCGACACCGTGCTGGCGCACGTGCCCGGTAACGCGGAAGCCGTTGTCGCGAAAGCGAAGTCGCAGGGGATCAACCTGCGCCTGGTCGACGCGGACCATGTCGCCATCGCCTGCGACGAGGCGACCACCGACACCCACGTCGCCGCGGTCATCGAATCCTTCGGCACCGCGCAGGCGCCCGGCTCCGGCGCGGGCAACCAGCCCGCCACCATCGAGACCCGCACCTCGGACTACCTCACGCACCCGGCCTTCACCCGCCATCACACCGAGACCGCGATGCTGCGCTACCTGCGTTCGCTCTCGGACAAGGACATCGCACTGGACCGCAGCATGATCCCGCTCGGGTCGTGCACGATGAAGCTCAACGCGACCGCCGAGATGGAGGCCATCACCTGGCCCGGCTTCGCCCGCCTGCACCCGTTCGCGCCCATCGAGGACGTGCCGGGGATCCTGCAGCTGATCGGGGATCTCGAGCGGTGGCTGGCCGAGATCACCGGCTACGACGCGGTGAGCCTGCAGCCCAACGCGGGCAGCCAGGGCGAGTACGCGGGCCTGCTCGCGATCCGCCGCTACCACCTCGACCGCGGCGACGACCACCGCGACACCTGCCTGATCCCGTCCAGCGCGCACGGCACCAACGCCGCCTCCGCCGCCATGGTCGGTATGCGGGTCGAGGTCGTGAAGTGCCGTGAGAACGGCGACGTCGACCTCGACGACCTGCGCGCCAAGATCGCCGACCACGCCGAGCGGCTGGCCTGCATCATGATCACCTACCCGTCCACGCACGGCGTGTACGAGCACGAGGTTGCCGAGCTGTGCGCGCTGGTGCACGACGCGGGCGGCCAGGTGTACGTCGACGGCGCCAACCTGAACGCGCTGGTCGGCCTCGCCCGGCCGGGTCGCTTCGGCGGCGATGTCAGCCACCTGAACCTGCACAAGACCTTCTGCATCCCGCACGGCGGCGGTGGCCCTGGCGTCGGTCCGGTGGCGGTGCGCTCGCACCTCGCGCAGTACCTGCCCGGCGACCCGCGCGAAGCGGGCTCGCACGCGGTTTCGGCCGCCCCCTACGGCTCGGCCTCGATCCTGCCGATCACCTGGGCCTACATCCGGATGATGGGCGCCGAGGGCCTGCGGTCGGCCACGCTGACCGCGATCGCCTCCGCCAACTACATCGCCCGTCGCCTCGACGCGTACTTCCCGGTGCTCTACACCGGCGAGAACGGCATGGTCGCGCACGAGTGCATCCTCGACCTGCGCGAGATCACCAAGCGCACCGGCGTCACCGTCGACGACGTGGCCAAGCGCCTCGCCGACTACGGTTTCCACGCTCCCACCATGAGCTTCCCGGTGGCGGGCACCCTGATGGTGGAGCCCACCGAGAGCGAGAACCTGGAGGAGCTCGACGAGTTCATCGCCGCGATGATCGCCATCCGCGGCGAGATCGATCAGGTCGCCGACGGCGTGTGGCCGGTGACCGACAACCCGCTGCGCGGTGCGCCGCACACCGCGGCCAGCCTCGTCGGTGACTGGGACCATCCCTACAGCCGCGAGGTCGCGGTGTTCCCGCGTGGACTCGGCCATACCCGGCCGAAGGTGTGGCCCCCGGTGCGCCGCATCGACGGCGCGTTCGGTGACCGCAACCTGGTCTGCTCGTGCCCGCCGCTGGACGCGTACGAGGACTGATCCGCTCGTTCGAGGGCCCCGCAGGCAATGCCGGCGGGGCCCTCGTCCTGTTCGGCAGAGATATCTACGGCGCGTGGGGTTTCCGCGGATCAGTGTGCGGCCGATCGCCCGTCGACATGCTCGCCAGTACCGCCGCGGCGTCGGCGGCGCGGCGGGCGTCCTCGGCGGTGACGGGCTCGTGGGTGATGAACAGCCGATGGAAGATCGGGGCCACCGCCGTGCGCACCGTCTCTACGCCGTCCACACCCGGATCGAGCTCGCCGCGGGCGACGGCCCGCTCGACGATCACGGCAGCGTCCCGGTGCCTGGCCTCGTAGAAGGCGCGCAGCGCGGCGGCGGCGTGCGGGTCGTGCATGCCCGCGATGATGAACGCCGTGGCGAGGGGCGCGGCGTCGGGGTCGTCGAAACTGTCACGGAGCAGGGCGGTGAGGGCGCGCAGGTCGCCGGTGAGGCTGCCGGTGTCCGGGATCGGCCACGGTTGGCCCAGCGCGCGCTCCAGCGCGTCGGCGACCAGGCCTTCCGGTCCGCGCCAGCGCCGGTAGACGGTGGTCTTGTGGACCCCGGCCCGCTGGGCGACGGCGTCCACGTTCAGGCCGAGATACCCGTGCTCGGCGAGCTCGGCCGTCGTCGCGTCGAGGACGGCCTCGCGCACCCGTGCGCTGCGCCCGCCGGGTCGTCGTTGCGGTTCCAAAAACAACTCCTGTTGCGTTAGTGGCGAACCATTGCTAGCTTAAAGCTACACGAGTTGCGATTGGAGACCTGCTTGGCCACTCAGATGACCCTGCGCGGAGTGTCGAAGTCCTATACGGACCGGCCCGTGCTCGACGGGGTGACCGTCACGATCCGGCCTGGTGAGCGGATCGGCATCGTCGGCGAGAACGGGTCGGGCAAATCGACCCTGCTGCGCTTGCTGGCCGGTGCCGCCCGCCCCGACGCCGGATCGGTGACCGTCACCGCGGACGGCGGAATCGGCCATCTCGCCCAGACCCTGTCCGGCGCCACCGTCGCCGACGCGATCGACCACGCGCTGGCGGAACTGCGTGAGCTGGAACGCGGCATGCGTGCCGCCGCCGAGGCCCAGGACATGGACCGCTACGGCGAACTGCTCACCCGCTTCGAGGCGCGCGAGGGCTACACCGCCGATGCCAGGGTCGAGGCCGCCATGCACGGCCTCGGCCTGGGTGCGATCGCGCGGGACCGCTTGCTCGACAGCCTTTCCGGTGGCGAACGTGCCCGCCTGGGATTGGCCTGTCTGCTGGCGGCGTCACCGGAGGTGCTGCTGCTGGACGAACCGACGAACCACCTCGACGAGACCGCTCTGACCTGGCTGGAGGAGCGTCTGCGCACCCATCACGGCACCGTGGTCCTGGTTTCGCACGACCGGGTCTTCCTGGACCGCATGGTCACCGCGGTGCTCGAGGTCGCCGACGGCGGGCTGACCCGCTTCGGGGGCGGCTACAGCGGTTTCCTCGCGGAGAATGCCGCCGCCCGGGCGCGCTGGGAACAGGCCTACGAGCAGTGGTGCGCGGAGATCGCGCGACTGGAGGAGTTCGCGACCGGCACCGCCCAGCGGGTGGCGCACGGACGCGCCATGAGCGACAACAACAAGATGGCCTACGACCGCAACGCGGGCCGGGTGCAGAGCTCGGTCGCCTCGCGGGTGCGGCAGACCACCGAGCGACTACGCCGGTTGCGCGCCGATCCGGTGCCACGCCCGCCCGAACCCCTGTGCTTCCGTGGGCATTTCACGACGACCGGGGTGCGGCCGGAATTCCGCATCGGGCCCGTGACGCTCGGTGCTCACGGCAGGCTGCTCATCCACGGCCCCAACGGCGCGGGCAAGTCGACCCTGCTCGACGCCCTCCACGCGGACACGCCAGGACGGGTGGGCTACCTGCGTCAGGAGGAACGCTTCGATCCGGAGCGCACGGTCACCGAAACCTACGGTCTGGGCCGCGCGGCCCTGCTCGCGACCGGACTGTTCGCGCCCGAGCTGCTCGACCGGCCGGTGGGCACCCTGTCGGAAGGGCAACGGCGCCGGTTGGCGCTGGCGAAAGTGCTGGCGGGCGAACACGATCTCCTGCCGCTCGACGAACCGACCAACCACCTGTCGCTGACGCTCGTCGACGAGGTGGAGCGCGCGCTACACGACTACCGGGGCGCGGTGGTCGTGGTCTCGCACGATCGCGCGCTGCGCCGCCGCTTCCGCGGAATACAGAAGGGAATTCAGGACTTTGGCTGAGATCACAGAAGTTGTCGAGGTATCCGGCGCGCCGTACGGGGTGACCGTCGGCGCGGACGGCGCGCTCTGGTTCACCCTGGTCGCGCAGGGCATGATCGGCCGCTACGCCGACGGCGACGTGCGCACTTTCTCGCTGCCGCAGGCGGACGGGCAGCCCACGGTGATCGTCCCCGGACCGGGCGAGGCGCTCTGGTTCACCGAATACCACGGCGACCGGCTCGGCCGCATCGCCACCGACGGCACGGTGACCAGCGTGCCCGCGCGCGGCCCCTACGGTGCGTGCACCGGTCCCGACGGCGCGCTCTGGTTCACCGAACTGGCGGCCGGGCGGGTGTGCCGGCTGGCCGCCGACGGCTCGGTGACCGGTGTCGCGGTCGACGGGATGCCGTCGATGATCACCACGGGATCCGATGGCGCCCTGTGGTTCACGGTGAACCAGGGCAATGCCGTCGGTCGCGTCGACCTGGACCTGACGCTGACCGTGCACCCGCTGCCGACACCTGCCGCCGCGCCCGTCGGCATCACCGCGGGCCCGGACGGCGCACTGTGGTTCACCGAGATAGGCGCGGGCGCCATCGGCCGCGTCAGCACCGACGGCACCGTCACCGAATTCGCCCTGCCCGACCGGAATGCCCGCCCGCACGCCATCGTCAGCGGCCCGGACGGCGCCCTCTGGTTCACCGAATGGGGCAGCGGCGCCCTCGGCTGCATCACCGTCGACGGAACGATCGACCACCTGCCGCTCCCCGGCGCCGAACCACACGGCCTCACCGTCGACGCGGCGGGCCACCTCTGGATCGCGATGGAATCCGGTGCGCTCGTGCAGGTCTCACCCTGACGGGTCCTGCTGACGCCGTCGTCGGAGCAGCTCGCGCAGGCCCGGTGCGGTCGCCACCCGTGGCTGGGTCGAGGGAGCCCGGTGACAACCTCGAGCAGCCGCGGTGGACAGGCGTCGCCGAGCACCACACCGGTGTCGGTGACCGGCGAACGCGGCCGGCGGCGCGGGCCGCCCGGGGGGGGGGGGGGGGCGGGGACCCGCCGCGGGGGCCCGCCCCGCGGGGGGGGAGGGGTTGGG
>NZ_JARWOJ010000420.1 GCF_029868625.1 Nocardia neocaledoniensis
GGGCGGGCGGGGCCCCGCCCCCCCCGGCCCGGCCCCCCGCCCCCCCGGGGCCGGCCCCCCGCCCCCCCGCGCGCCCCCCCGGGGGGGCCCCCCGAGTCGATGGCTCCGGTCGTCGCCGGGGTGGCCGTCACCGCCGACCGGCGCACCGAGCTCGGTGCGGGCGCGGCACCCGGTCGCGGTGGTGCGGGAGCGCGTCCCCCCGCTGTTCTCCGGTGCGCTCACGATGCCGACCCCGATGGCCGCGTCGCCAGGTCCGCGCCGCTCAGTCCCATAGCGGCACCTCGACGCCCCGTCCCTCGGCGATGGCCCTGGCCGCCAGCGCGTGCGCGACCGCGATATCGGTGAGCACCAGCCCGCTGTTGTAGACGAAGATCTTCTCGTCGTCGGAACGGCGGGCCTGCGCGCCACGGGTGAGGATCTGCGGCAGTTCGGCGTCCACCGATCGCAGGGTCCCGTCCGGCCCGGCCATGTCGGTGCCGGTGAGCGCCATCTGCGCGGCACTCGTCGCGACCACCCGGTCGGCGTCGACCAGCGTGGACGGCGCGAGCCCGTAGCCGACGAGTACCGCCACCGAACCCGGTGCGAGATGGCTGGATTCGAGCGCGACCTCCGTGCCCGGCCCGGCCGTCGCCAGCACCACGTCGGCGGTGGCGGCCGCCGCGTACGGATCGTCGACCACCTCCAGCACGGCGTGCGGCACCGCGTCGGCGAGATGGGTCTGCACCGAGGCGAGCCCCTCGGGATGCGTGCCGTACACGCTCAGCTTGCGCAGCTGCGGATTCGCGGCCAGCAGGTGCGGTAACGCGTTGCGCCCCTGGGTGCCGGTGCCGATGAGCAGCGCGCTCTCGGCGCCGGGACGCGCGGTCTCGCGCACCAGCAGCGCCGAGACCGCGGGCGTGCGCAGCGCGCCGACCCTGGCGCAGTCCATCATCGCGATGGGCGCGCCGGTGGTGTCGTCGTAGAGGGTGATGGTGGTGTAGTACCGCTTGGTGCTGCGATCGTGGCCGGGATCGAACTTGTAGGAGGTCTTCATGGCCACCACCCGGCGCCGCCCGTCGCGACCGAGCATCGCGTAGGACACCGAGGAGCCGCCGGGATCGGCGACGCTCAGCTTGCGTGGGTTGTCGGATTCGCCCGCCGCGAAGGCGAGATAGGCCTGCTCCACCGCCCGCACCACCTCCGCGGGCGTGATCGGTACGTCGGCCAGGTCGCTGCGCGAGAGCACCCGCAGCGGGGTGCTCCGGTCACGGTTGTTCAACGGATCCTCGTTCGTCTGCACTGCGTTCATCTGTACTGCCCCGCTCTGCTGTCCGATCGGTGCTCGCCCGGAACGGCGCGACCACCCGTTGCCCATACCCATTCTCGGACGATTCCTGCGCGCGCCGGCGACGTTCGGGCAACCGGATATTGACCCGCTTGAGCCAGCGATCCGTGCCGTCGTAGCGTGCGCGGAAGGGCACCCGCCCGTGCACGGCGACGTCGTTGTCCACCAGCAGCAGCTCGCCCGGTGCCAGCGCGGGCGCGTGGCACACCCGGGCGAATTCGGCGGTGAGCCGGGCATACGCCGCCCGGAACGCCGGATCGGCGTCGTCGAGCGGGGTGTAGGCCGGGTCGTAACGCAGTGTGGCGCTGTCGGTTTCGTCGAACCAGATGGTCGGCAGCGCGGGAGCGGGCTGATCGAAGCCGGTGCCGTAGGAGACGTCGGGCAAGATCGGCACCGTCGGCACGGTCAGCGCCTTCAGGTCCGCCTCCGGCAGCCGCACCTCGCGCACCGAGGACACCGTGGTGGCGACCCGGTCGGGGTTGCGCACGCACGCCAGCATCAGCAGATTGGCCCGCGCGGCGTGGAAGGCGTCCTCGGTGTGCGGGGTGAGCAGGGTCGAGCTGCTCGCGCCGGACTGCTCGTCCTCGTGGCCCGCGGCGGGCACGATGTTGTTGATCAGCCTGCCGTTCTGCTGCCCCTGCCAACCGAAAGGCTCACCGGCGCACCGGGCTAGCAACAGCATGGCGATATCGAGGTCGAGGGAGCCGGTGTGCCGGGGATCGGCGGCCTCGACGGCCGCGGCCTGCCAATCCCGGGGTGTCGGGCCGAAATCCGTGTCGTCGACGGGGAACCCGCGGACCACGGTCGCGCCCGCCGGGGTGGCGGGTGGGCGCACGGCGTGCCGCACGGCGACGGGGAGTTCGGCGGCGCGCTGCTCGATCTGGGCCAGCAGGGCCGGATCGTGCAGCGTGTCGGTATGTGGTCGGTCACCTAAACGGTGCCGGATATCGGTGGCGAGCGCGCGGACGGCGACAGCGGCGCCGTGCGGGAGCTCGCGATGTTCGATGTCGTGCAGGTGAATCGTCATACGTTCGGGGAGAACGCTTTTCACCGGCCTTCCCTTCTTCGCATCGGTCGATCGCGGGTGGAATGGAGACTCGATGTGCGAAGGTAGTGCGTGCCTGGTTTTTAGGCAAGACTTACCTAAGGGTTTCGCGCTGGAAATAGCGTATTCGTATAACAGCATGTCTACCGGAGCGTGCTGACCTGGTGTCTTCCGGGGTGGTGAAGTGCCTTGCGATTCGGTGGCGAGGCGGAGAAAGGCCAACAACGGGGCCAGCGTTTAGGCTAGCCTCGCCTGGTTTGCGGCGCCAGGCAGCGCGGTGCCTCGCGCGGTTCGAGGGAGAAGAGACGATGGCTTTCACACGTAGGCAGCTTCTGCAATCCGGGCTCGGTGTCACCGCACTACTGCTGGTGGCCGCGTGCTCGCGCGACGAGGAATCGGACGGACCGGCCCAACAGGGCGGCACCCTTCGGGTCGGCGCACTCGGGACCGCGGCGCGCAGCGAGCGAGATCCGCACGCCAATCTCAGCAACGACAGCGACTTCCTGATCGCCTCGCTCGTCTACGACGCGCTCACCGTCCCCGGCGCCGATCCGACCGTCGCGCCGCGGCTGGCCTCGCGCTGGGAGGCCGACGCCGAGAACCGGCGCTGGACGTTCACGATCGCCGAGGGCGCGAAGTTCCACAACGGCGCGCCGGTCACCGCCGAGGACGTCGTGTGGTCGATGAAGCGGCTGCGGCAGGTCGGTGGTGCGTCGAAGATGCCGGTGGCCGAGAACGACATCGTCGCCGACGGGCCCAACCGGGTGGTGTTCACCGTGCCCGCGCCCAATACCCAACTGCCGCTGCTGCTTCGGCTGATGACGTTCACCGTGCCGCAGGGCACCACCGACTTCACCGCCGCTATCGGCACCGGGCCGTTCAAGCTCGAGTCCTACCAGGGCGGCAACGCCAGGCTGGTTCGCAACGAGCAGTGGCACGGCACCCCGCCGCTGCTCGACGCGATCGAGGTGACGATGTTCGACAGCACCACCGCGCTGAGCAACGCGGTGCTCGGCGGTCAGATCGACCTCGCCTCCAATGTCGGCGCGATCGCCGGGCGCACCGCGGCGGGTCGTGGCGACCTGCAGGTGGTCCAGCGCGCCGACGACACCATGCTCGGCGTGGCCATGCGCGTCGCCGACGGCCCGTTCGCCGATGTTCGCGTGCGTACCGCGCTGCGGCTGGGCGTCGACCGGAACGCCCTGGTGAACCAGGTGCACTCCGGTTTCGGCACCGTCGCGGCCGACGTGCTCGGCACCGCCGACCCGCTCTACGACGCGTCCCGCCGCCGCGACCGCGATGTCGAGCGCGCGAAAACGCTGCTGCGCGAAGCGAATTTCGACACCGCTCGCAGCTATCCGTTCGTCACCAAGGCCGAGGCGCCGGGTGAGGTCGAGTCGGCCAAGGTGATCGCCGCGCAGCTGGCCGAGATCGGCGTGAAGCTCGACGTGCAGGTGGCCGAGTCCGCCGCGTTCTACGACCAGACCTGGCTCAACGCGCCGCTGTACACGGTGTCCTGGGGCACCAACGATTCGGTGCTGTTCTACGCCGACAAGCTGCTGACCTCCGGCTCGAACCGCAACGAAACCGCCTTCCGCGACCCGGAATTCGACGCCGCCACCGCCAAGGCGCTCGCGGCCGACGGTGACGAGTACACCAAGGCCGTCGCCGATATCCAGCGCATCCAGTTCGACCGCGGCGGTTACCTGGTGTGGGGCATGGCCGACGGCATCGACGTCGCCGCCGCTCAGGTGCGGGGGCTGCCGACCCTCGGCGGCTTCGCCCGCGTCCAGCTGGAACGTGCCTGGCTGGCGTGATCGCCGTGAAGTCCTTCGCCCTGCTCGTGCTCCGGCGGGTCGCGCTGCTCCTGGCACTGCTGGCCATCGTGTTCGTCGCGGTGGACCTGCTGCCCGGCAGCGCGGCCAGCTCGATCCTGGGCCGGGACGCGAACCGGGCCGAGCTCGCCGCCAAGGAGCACGAGCTCGGCCTGGATCGCGCGTTGCCGGTGCAATTCTGGCACTGGCTCTCCGGTGTCCTCACCGGTGATTTCGGGCAGACCTCACGCGGGAATTCGGTCGGCGCGCTGCTGGCCGACAAGTTCCCGCAGACCCTGCTGCTCGGCGGCATCGCACTACTGCTGACCGTGCTGATCTCGCTGGCGCTCGGCTGCTGGTGGACACTGCGGCCCAAGGCTTTCGGTGCGCGGCTGCTGCAACCGGCGAGCACGATCGCCGTCGCGGTGCCCGAATTCGTCTGCGGCACACTGCTGATCCTGGTGTTCTCGCTGGCTACCGGATTGCTGCCCGCCGTCACCATCACCGACCGCTCCGGCTTCCCCGCCAGCCCCGACATGCTGATCCTGCCCGTCCTGGCCCTGGCGATCCCGCAGATCGGCTGGAACGCCAGGGTGGTGCGCTCGGCACTGCAGGACGTGGCGAGCGCACCGCACGTCGAAAGCGCTGTCCTGGAAGGCCTTTCGGCCCGCACAGTCCTGCTGCGGCACATGCTGCCCTTCGCCGCGCCCACCATCGTCGTCGGCTACGCGACCACCGTCGGCATGATGTTCGGCGGTGCCCTGGTCGTGGAGACGCTGTTCAACTATCCGGGTGTCGGCGCGGTGCTGGCCGGTTCGGTCGCCGACCGTGACACCGCGACGGTGGCCGCCGTGGTCGCGCTGACGGCCATCGTCACCATGGTGCTGCTCGCCGTAGCCGATGTCGTGCGCCGGTGGGCAGCGGAGGGTGCGCGATGACGGGCGAACGCCGCTCGTGGGCTGACAGTGCGCCGGGGCCGGAGTATTGGCGTGGGCTGTGGCCACGTCGTTCGTGGGCCGATGATGCGTTGCGGCCGGAGTGGCGGGGGCTGCGGCTCCATCGTTCGTGGGCCGATGATGCGTTGCGGCCCGAGCGCTCGCGGGGCTGCGGCTCCGTCGCGCGCAGGCCGACGATGCGTTGCGGCCTGGGTGCCGGCGGCGGCCGCGGGCCATTGGGTTCGAGGTGCCGTTGCGGCGGGGTCGCGTGCAACAGCGGGTCACCGTCTATGGACGCGACCACCAGGGCGATCACGAGTGGCGCACGGCGAGCCATCGGCGCGGGGCGGCACTGCGCCGCGACCCCGCGGTCAGGGCCGGCTGCGCGCGGGATCGCCGCCGTGCGGTGCCGGGAGGCGGGTCGCTCGGTCGACCGCGAGGGTTCGGGGGTGTGCGATGGGTAGCGCGTCGGTGGCGTCGCGACGCGGCGTGGCCAGGTGGTGGCGCTGGTCGGTCGGTGCCGGGGTGGCGCTGGTCGTCCTGCTCGCCGTGGTCGGGCCGCTGCTGGCGCCGTATTCGGCGGAGCAGGCTGTCGGCATGCCGTTCGCCGGGCCTGGCGGGGGAGCGGTGCTCGGGACCGATCGGCTCGGGCGCGATGTGCTCAGTCATCTGCTCACCGGCGGATTCCAGTTGCTGGTGGTGTCGGCGGTGATCGCGGTGCTGGTGACCGTGTTGTCGGCGCTGCTCGGCGCGGTGGCCGCGGTCCGGCCGCGCGCGGCGACGGTGATCGCGCTCGGCGGTGACCTGCTGATCCTGCTGCCCGCTGTCCTCGGCATCCTGCTCGTGCTCACCGCGTGGCCGCAGGGCGGGGTGTTCGCGCTGATCATGGTGTCACTGCTGTTCGGCGTGCCCTACTGCGCCAGGCTCTTCGCCTCGGCCGCCGCCGGCATCGCCGCCACCGGTTACGTAGAGGCCGCGATCGCCAGCGGCGAATCGCTGACGCACCTGGTCTTCCGGGAGATCCTGCCCAATCTGCGGTCGGTCTTCACCACCCAGCTCGGCCTGCGCTTCGTCGTCGCGGTCTACCTCGTCAGCACCGTCGCCTTCCTCGGCGTCTCGGCCCTCGACGACGACAACTGGGCGAACATGGTCCGCGACAACGCCTCCGGCCTGCTCCTCAACCCGTGGGCAACCCTCGCCCCCAGCGCCGCCATCGCCATCGTCGCCGTCGGCGTGAACCTGGTGGTCACCGCTGGACCGGCGCGAACATCACCCAGTCGAACCGACATCCCGACACCCTCCGTGGACACGATGTCGGGCCGGGACGCGGAGTTGTCCGCTGTGGACGCGGTGCCGGGCCGGGATTCGGACGTGGTGGCGGACCGGGATTCGGCGCTGTCCGCTGTCGACGCGGTGGCGAGCCGGGATGCGGGGGTGTCCGCCGCTGACGTGGTGCCGGGCCGGGATTCGGCGCCGTCCGCTGTCGACGTGGTGCCGGACCGGGATTCGGCGCCGTCCGCCGTTGACGCGGTGCCCAGCCGGGATGCGGAGTTGTCCGCCGTTGACGCGGTGCCCAGCCGGGAAACAGGCGCATCCGCCGTCGATGCTGAGCCTTCCGGCGGCGCTGCGGCGGACGAGGTCGGCAGCCGAGCGGCGACCGACAGGTTCGATTCCGCGGAGGGCGTTGCATCGAGCACCTGTCCGAAGCGGGCAGCGGGCGACCCGCCCCTGGATGACGGTGCGGCTGTCGTCGTCGAGGACTTGACCGTGGTCGCCCCTTCGGGCGCTGTTCTGCTGTCGCCGTTGTCCTTCCGGTTGAAGGCGGGGACCGTCACCGCGCTGACCGGCGCGTCGGGCGCGGGCAAGTCGACCGCCATGCGCGCGTTGCTCGGGCACGTCCCGCCCGGAGTGGCGCGGAACGGCGCGGTGCGGGTCGCCGGACACGACGTGTTCGCACTGGATCCCGTTGCGCTGCAGAACTTTCGGCGCACCAGGATCGCCTATGTCGGCCAGGACCCCGGCTCCGAACTCAATCCACTGCTGCGCGTACGCACCCTCCTCGCCGAGGCGGCGCCCACCGCCGCCGACGCCGACCGGCTCGCGGCACTGGAGACCGTCGGCCTGGACGCCACGCACCTGCGCCGCCGCTGCGGACGCCTCTCCGGCGGCCAGCAACGCCGCGTCGCCCTGGCCCGCGCCCTGCTCCGGCGCCCGGACGTCGTCGTCCTCGACGAACCACTGGCCGGCCTGCACGGCGCGCTCCGCACCGAGATCGCCCGCCTCATCGCCGACCTCGCCGCCGACGGCTCGACCGCCGTCCTGCTCTCCGGCCACGACACGAAGACCATCCACGCCATCGCCGACACGGTCATCGAGGTCCACCCACCGGGCGGCCTCACCGGCGGCGCCGAGCGGCTCGCCACTGGCGAGCGTTCCGCCACTGGCGAGCGTTCCGCCACCGGCGAGCGTGGTGTCACTGGCGAGCGTGGCGTCTCCGGTGAGCGTGGCGCCACCCCTGCGTCGAGATCGGGGGATACCGAACGGAACACTGCCGAACCGACCGACAGCCATCCGGTTCGCTCAGGAGTCGACGGCCCCACAGCGAACCCCGACAGCAGTGCGGGGACAGACGTCCGTGCCGCCGAGTTGTCGCGCGCCGCTTCGGCGTCGGCTGAATCCACGGAGTACGCGACAGTCGTGCCGAACACGGCGAGTGCCGGGGCATCCGCCGTACCGGCTCCGGGCGACCCAGGCGGGGTCGGCAGTGCCCCGACAGCGTCGCAGCGCGGTAGCGCGCACGACGACGCCGAGGGAGAGATGGCCGTGTCCGGTACCGGCCGAGCGCGGGTCGACGGCGCCGCGCCCCGATCGTCCGGCACGGCTGATCGTCCCGATCGACCGGCAGCCTTGCGCGCCGAGGCGATCCGCGCGAGCGCGAACGGCGAGGACCTCCTCCACGACATCGAGTTCGCCGTCGGCGCCGGCGAAGCACTGGCCGTAGTGGGCCCTTCCGGGGCGGGCAAGACGACACTGGCCCGCGTGCTCGCGGGACTGCACCGCACCGCCACCGGCACGCTCGAATTGCGCGGTACCCCGATCGGGGTCGGTCGCCGACGGCGAATCCGCGCGGGCGCCAACGGCATCCAGCTCGTCACCCAGAATCCGCTCGGCGCGCTCAATCCACGCCGCACGGTCGGCCAGACGTTGGCGCGACCGCTGCGCCGAATCGCGAAGGTGCCCAGGGTCGAGCTACCGGCCCGGGTCGAAGCCCTGCTCACCGCGGTCGACCTCCCCGCCGATCTCGCGACCAGGCACCCCGGCCAGCTCTCCGGCGGCCAACGCCAGCGCGTCGCCCTGGCCAGGGCGCTGGCCGCCGATCCCGCCGTCCTGATCTGCGACGAGATCACCACCGCCCTCGACGCCGCCACCGCCACCGCGATCATGACCTTGCTCGACGATCTGCGCGCGACCCGCGCCACCGCCGTCGTGCTGATCAGTCACGACATGGCCTTGATCACCACACATTGCACCGATGTCCTCGTCCTCGACCACGGCCGCGTCGTCGAATCCGGCGCCCCCGCAACCGTGCTGGCAGCCCCTGCGCACCAGGCGACAGCGGCCCTGCTCGGCTGACCCGCACTCTGAGAACTCGCTGTGAGAGGTGCCGTCGCGGCGATGGATCTGGATGATTGATTACGTGTCTGTGAAGAAAGTCGGCGTCTTCGCCGCGGTGGCGGTGACCGCCTTGCTCGCGGGGTGCAGCTCGCTCGCGTCGATTCCCGGCGACATGCCGCCCGGTCCCGGTGCCGCGCTGCCCGCGATCGATGTCGACGCGCCGGGGCGGGCGGCGGAGCAGTTGCGGGCGTGGGCCGATGAGCAGTCCGAGGCGGTCGGCATCGAGCCGGTGGCGCTGGAGGCCTACGGGTACGCGGCGGCGGTGCTGGCGAAGTCGAGGCCGGAATGCGGGATCGCCTGGACCACCCTGGCCGGGATCGCGAGCGTGGAGAGCGGCCACGGCACCCATCGCGGCGCCGGCGTAGACGCGGACGGGACGGTGCGCCCGGCGATCATCGGCGTCGCCCTCGACGGCACCAAGGGCAATGCGACCATCGGCGACACCGACGGCGGCAGCCTCGACGGCGACACCACCTACGACCGGGCCGTCGGCCCACTGCAGTTCATCCCCGAGACCTGGCGGCGCTGGGCCGTCGACGCCAACGGCGACGGCGTGCTCGACCCGCAGAACATCGACGACGCGTCCCTGACCGCCGCCAGGTACCTGTGCGTCCGCGGCGGCGACCTGACCTCGGCCGACGGCTGGCAGCGCGCCCTGTTCGCCTACAACCAGTCGAACAAGTACATGCGGGTGGTGCGCGACCGGGCCGCGACCTACAGCATCGGCCGCCGGGTGTAGTTACCGGCCGGCCCGGAGTGCCGGTTACTCCACGTCACGCCGAGACGATAGGCTCGGCACCGCACGGACCATCCCGTGAGACCTACCGTGCCTTTCAGTCGTAAGGAGTCGTTTTCGTGGCCATCATCGAACAGGTCGGAGCGCGCGAGATTCTGGATTCGCGCGGCAATCCCACTGTCGAGGTCGAGATCGCCCTCGACGACGGCACCCTGACCAGGGCGGATGTGCCCTCCGGCGCGTCCACCGGCGAGCACGAGGCCGTCGAGCTGCGTGACGGCGGCGACCGGTACAACGGCAAGGGCGTCACCAAGGCGGTCGAGGGTGTCCTCGACGAGATCGCGCCCGCCATCATCGGTCTCGACGCCGTCGAGCAGCGCACCGTCGACCAGGTCCTGCTGGATCTGGACGGCACCCCCGACAAGTCCCGCCTCGGCGCGAACGCCCTGCTCGGCGTCTCGCTGGCCGTGGCGCGCGGCGCCGCCGAGTCCTCGGGCCTGGAGCTGTTCCGCTACCTGGGCGGCCCGAACGCCCACGTGCTGCCCGTGCCGATGATGAACATCCTCAACGGTGGCGCGCACGCCGACACCGGCGTCGATGTCCAGGAGTTCATGGTGGCCCCGATCGGCGCCCCCACCTTCCGCGAGGCGCTGCGCTGGGGCACCGAGGTGTACCACTCGCTCAAGGCCGTGCTCAAGGAGAAGGGCCTGTCCACCGGCCTCGGTGACGAGGGCGGCTTCGCCCCCGACGTCGCGGGCACCGTGGAAGCGCTCGACCTGATCAGCCTGGCCATCCAGCGCGCGGGCTACAAGCTCGGCACCGACGTCGCGCTCGCGCTCGACGTGGCCGCCACCGAGTTCTACACCGCGGGCGAGGGCTACAAGTTCGAGGGCAAGGTCCGCACCGCCGCCGAGATGGGCGAGTTCTACAGCGACCTGCTCACCCGTTACCCGCTGGTCTCCATCGAGGACCCGCTGTCGGAGGACGACTGGGACGGCTGGGTCGCGCTCACCGACTCGATCGGCGACAAGGTGCAGCTGGTCGGCGACGACCTGTTCGTCACCAACCCGGAGCGTCTGGAAGAGGGCATCGCCAAGGGCGCGGCCAACGCGCTGCTGGTGAAGGTCAACCAGATCGGCACCCTGACCGAGACTCTCGACGCCGTCGAGCTCGCGCACCGCAACGGCTACAAGACCATGATGTCGCACCGTTCGGGCGAGACCGAGGACACCACCATCGCCGACCTCGCGGTCGCCGTCGGTTCGGGTCAGATCAAGACCGGCGCCCCCGCGCGTTCCGAGCGGGTCGCCAAGTACAACCAGCTGCTGCGCATCGAGGACGCCCTCGGTGATTCGGCACGCTACGCCGGTGACGTGGCCTTCCCGCGTTTCACCGGCGAGTTCTGAGCAGTACCGCAGTACAGGTGAGATGACGGGGCGGTAGCGAATGACCGAGCGACGTGCGCGTGGGACCAGTCCGGCCGGACGAGGCGACCGCCGCACGTCGCGGGCCGCGCGCTCCCGCCCCAGTCATCTCGACTCACCCGGTCGCCCCGCGGCGGCCAAACGCACGACCCGCCGCCGGCCCGAGTCCACCTCGGGCGCCAAGCGCAAGCCCAGCGGCAAGCTCACCCGCAACGAGCACACCATCCTCGGTCTCTCGACCGGCAAGGCGGTGATCCTCGCGGCGGTGCTGTGCGGGCTCGCGCTCACGCTGGCCGTGCCGACCCGCACCTACTTCAGTCAGCGCGCCGAAGCGGCCGCGCTGGCCGAGCAGCGCGCGGAACTGGACGCCGATCTCGCCGCCCTGCGCGATCGCCGCGCCCAGCAGCAGGATCCGGCCTACATCCGCACTGAGGCGCGCGACCGCCTGCGGCTGGTGATGCCCGGCGAAACCCCTTACATCGTGCAGATTCCCGGCATCGAGGCCCCGGCGCCGCCGCCGATGAGCACCCGCGAAGCGGCGCCCGACCCCTGGTACACCGACCTGTGGCGCAGCATCTCCGAACCGGCCCCGGAAGGACCAAGGTGACAGCACCCGACGAGCGCGACCTCGAGATCATCGCCCAGCAGCTGGGCCGCGAGCCGCGCGGTGTGCTCGCCGTCGCCTACCGCACCCCGGACGGCCTGCCCGCGGTGGTGAAGACCGCGCCGCGTCTGCCCGACGGCACCCCGTTCCCCACGCTGTACTACCTGACCGACCCGCGGCTCACGGCCGAGGCGAGCAGGCAGGAATCGGCGGGGGTGATGCGGGAGATGACCGAGCGGCTGGCCGCCGACCCCGAGCTGGCCGCCGCCTACCGCGCCGCGCACGAGAGCTACCTCGCCGAACGCGACGAGATCGAGTCGCTCGGCACCGATTTCACCGGCGGCGGCATGCCCGACCGGGTGAAGTGCCTGCACGTGCTGATCGCGCATTCGCTGGCCAAGGGGCCCGGCGTGAACCCGTTCGGTGACGAGGCCGTGGCGCTGGCAGCCGACGCGGGATTGCGCGGCACCGCCATCCCGGCCGACTGGCCGGCGGCACGCAAGTCCGAAGAATCGGCATAATCGCGAAGGAGCGCCGGTCCGTCTCCGGCCCGGCGCCCGCGCCGACCAGGAGGAACATCATGACCGAGCGCATCGCCGCGGTGGACTGTGGCACGAATTCGATCCGTCTGCTGATCTCCGAGGTGGGCGCGGACGGCGCCCTCACCGACGTGCACCGGGAGATGCGCATCGTCCGGCTCGGCCAGGGCGTCGACGCGTCGGGCCGGCTGGCGCCGGAAGCGATCGAACGCACGCGGGCGGCGCTGGCCGCCTACGTCGATGTGATGCTCGCGCAAAAGGTTTCGCGCGTCCGGATGGTCGCCACGTCGGCCACCCGCGATGCCGCCAACCGGGACGACTTCTTCGACATGACCCGCGCCGAACTCGGCCGGGTGGTGCCGGGCGCGGTCGCCGAGGTGATCACCGGTGACGAGGAGGCGCGGCTGTCCTTCGCCGGCGCAGTCGGCGAATTGTCCGCCGACGCGGGGCCTTTCGTGGTGGTCGACCTCGGCGGCGGCTCGACCGAACTGGTGGTCGGTGACAGCGCGGGCGTCCAGGCCGCGTACTCCGCCGACATCGGTTGCGTGCGGATCACCGAACGCTGCCTGCCCGGCAACCCGCCGACCGCCGACCAGGTGGCCGCCGCCCGCGAGTTCGCGCAGCAGAAGCTCGACGAGGCCTTCGCGAAGGTCCCGGTCGACCGGGTACACACCTGGGTCGGCGTCGCGGGCACCATGACCACCATCACCGCCGTCGCCCTCGACCTCCCCGAATACGACTCCAGCCGAGTCCATCTCACGCGCCTGAGCCTGGCCGAGGTACACGAGGTCTGCGACCGCCTGATCGGCATGGACCACGACCAGCGCGCCGCCCTCGGCCCGATGCACCCCGGCCGCGTCGACGTCATCGGCGGCGGCGCCGTGATCACCGAGGTCCTGGCCGACGAACTGGCCCAGCGCGCCGGCGTCACCGAGCTGGTCGTCAGCGAACACGACATCCTCGACGGCATCGCCATGTCGATCCTGGGCTGATCATCGAACGGCCTCGCCGCGCACCGCCATTATCTCGGTGCGCGGCGAGGAGAACGCAGGCTCAGGGCAGGACCTGCGGGATGACGTCCGGGGCGACGGCGCCGACCGCGGCGCCGATCAGGGCGCCGACGAGGGCGTTGGGCAGGCCGATCAGGCCGACACACGGCAGGTACAGGATCATCGTGGTGATCATCGGAATGCAGACCACCGCGGCGGCGACCAGGCCGACGCCCGCGCCGATCGCGGCGGCGTTGTGCACCGGGTCGGAATTCTGCGCGGCCGGGTTGGTGGCGATGGTCTTCAGTTCGGCGGCGGTGGCCTGCGAGAGCTGTGGGGTCGCCGTCACGGTGCGCCCGTCGGCGGAGATCTCGGTGGCCACGGTGATGGTGTTGCCGCCGACCGTCGCGAAGCTGGTGGGCACCTGGGCGATCGGGCTGCCGGTCGCCGACTCGACGGTCAACGTGCCGTCTTCGGCACGGACGAAACGCCCGTCGTCCACCGAGGCGGTGACGGTGCGCAGGTCCGGCGTGACGGCGGTGCGGTAGCCGATGTTCTCGGCCTGACCGGCCGAGGCCAGGCCCGCCGCGTACCGCGTCTGCTGATCGGCGGTGACCTCGGCGGACGCCGTCCCGGCGAAGGCGACTGCGACGGCCAGGGGAAGTGCGGCGGCGAGCACGCGTCGTCCCGCACGGAAACTCGAGTTCTGGAACATGGTGGAGAAACTCCCTCACCGAACCCGCCCGAAGAATTCGCCTGCCCCGGGTGAATCCGTAATTTCGTGGTCGATGACGCAGAATATTCGGAGCGCACCGGGTTGCCGGATGGGCTTCGCCGCCCAGCTCAGCGTCGAATCGGACGAATCGGCGCGCGATATCGCCGCCGCGGCCGGGTTTTCGGCGCCGGGGTATCGCCGAGTTCGGCCAGCAGCGCGCGTCGCCGCTCCGGGTCGATCGAGCGCCGGTCGCGACGGGTCAGCGCGCCCTCGAGTGCCCACAACATCTCCAGTGTCAGCCCGGGCGTCTCGGCTGCCCACAGCCGCCGGTAGGTCTCGACGGCGCCGAGTTCGGCGAGGTCGTCCAGGGAGCGCACCTCGGCAGCGGCGAGCATGTCCGCGGCGGCCGCCCCGAGGACGTCGAGGGCACCCCGTCGTTCCCTGATCCGCAGATGCGCCTCGCCCCTGACCTTTTCGGCCTCGTCCCAGACCGCCACCCGCACCGCGTCCGGGTCCGACGGCGCGTCCGCGCGGCCGAGCACCTGGGCCCTGGCCTGCCGCGCGACGGAGGTCATCCGGTGGAATCGGCGGAACACCTGAATTTCCCCGTCGTGCCCGTGATCCCATTCGTCGAGATACGTGTAGTCGGTGCCGTATCCGTTGCCCGAGGAATCGAGGCGCGCGGCATCGAGTGCCCATCGCCGCGCGTCGTCGGGTGTCGCCGGGCTGAGCACGAGAAGTCCGCGACGCCGGGAGATGTCGCCGTGTACGCGCCGATATCCGGTCCACGGTTCCTCGGCCGTGAGTGCCCGTTCCAGGCCGAACGTGTGCCATCGCACGGTCGACGAATCAGCGCTCCGGGCAAGCTGTTTCAGCTGCGCGGCCGCGTGGTCGTCGAACCGGGTGCACCACCCCGGCGCGAGCACGATCGGATCGGCCGGGTCGGCGTCGAACGGTGTCGGGGTCAGGAATTCCCGATCGAGCAGGACGACGGTTCCGGGTCGGGCCTGAAACGACAGACCCCACAGCAGACGGACCAGCATCCGCGCGCCGCGGTCGTCGGAGAGCACGTGCCACGTGTCGTGGAAGCGATTCGTGCTGAAGCGCGCGTGGGTCCCCGGCCGCGGCGTGATCACCGTCCGCACACCGCGGACTCCCCGCACGGCGTGCCGGTGCAGTTTCATGCGGTCGCCGATGTTCCGGGCATTCCCTGGTCGCTGTCGCTTCATCACCACAAGGAGGCCACACCGGCGCCGGGGCCGGCAATCGATTTTCGGCAATTAATGAGACATATGAGCACGAATGTCTTATCGTAGAGTCATGAGTTCAACGACGTCTCATGCGGCCCGCTTCGAACTGCGTTCCGGGGAGTCCTGGCGCGATCCCTGGCCCATGTACTCCGCCTTGCGTGACCACGATCCGGTCCACCGGGTGGTCCCCGACGGACGCGAGGCCGACGACTTCTACGTCCTGTCCCGCCATGCCGACGTGTGGACGGCCGCGCGCGACCCCGAAACGTTCTCCTCCGCAGCGGGATTGACGGTCGACTATGTCGACCTGGCGGCCGCCGGCTTCGGCGCCGTGAAGCCGTTCGTCTTCATGGACCCGCCGGAGCACACCGACTTCCGGCGCCGCGTCGCACCGGGATTCACCCCGCGCCAGGTGAATTCGGTCGAGCCCGCGGTGCGCCGCTTCGTGGTCGACCGCATCGAGCGGCTGCGCGCGGAAGGCTCGGGCGATATCGTCGCCGACCTGTTCAAGCCGTTGCCGACCATGGTGGTCGCGCACTATCTCGGTGTGCCGGAACGCGATCACGGCAAGTTCGACGCGTGGACCGAGAACATCGTCGGTGGTGCCGTCGCCGGGGCCGGACTCGCCGCGGGCGACCAGCACGCCTTCACCGCCGTCGGCGAACTCGTCGGCTACTTCGGCGAACTGATCGCCCGGCGCCGCGCCGAACCCGGCGACGACACCATCTCGCATCTGCTGGCCTCCGGCCTCGGCGCCGACGGCGACGACGAGGGCCTGATCGCGATCCTCGGCTTCGCGTTCACCATGATCACCGGCGGCAACGACACCACCACCGGCAATCTGGGCGGTGCCGTCCAGCTGCTGTCCGCCTACCCCGAGCAACGCCGACTGCTCGTCGACGACCCCTCGCTCATCCCCGACGCCGTCGAGGAATTCCTCCGGATGACCTCTCCGGTGCAGGGCCTGGCTCGCACCGCCACCCGCGATGTCGAACTGCGCGACACCACCATCCCGGTGGGCCGCCGGGTGCTGCTGCTGTACGGCTCCGCCAACCGCGACGAGCGCGAATTCGGCCCCACTGCGGGCGAACTCGATGTCCGGCGCAACCCCAAACGCATCCTCACCTTCAGCCACGGACATCACCACTGTCTCGGTGCGGCCGCCGCCCGCATGCAGGCCCGGGTGGCGTTGGAGGAACTGCTGGCCCGCTGCCCCGACTTCGCCGTCGACCTCGACGCGGTGCGCTGGTCGCAGGGCAACTACGTGCGCTGGCCGGTATCGGTGCCGTTCCGGGCGACGGCATGAGGTGCCGGTGGATCGGCGTGACGGTCGAGGACCCGGTAGCCGTAGCATGAGCGGTCGTCGGCCGACGACCGCGCAGCGTGACCACGGCGGCCGCCCGAGCACGGCAGGAGACACGGTATGAGCGGCGACTGGCTCGCCACCGATCGCGCGGACCTGGCCGCCGAACGCATCCTCGACGCGGCGGCGCGGCTGTTCGCCGAGCACGGCGTCGCGGCGGTCGGCATGCGCGACATCGCCGCGGCGGCGGGCTGTTCCCGGGCGACGCTCTACCGGTACTTCGAGAACCGGCAGGCCGTGCGGATCGCGTTCGTGCACCGCGAGACCCGCCGCATCGTCGCCGACCTGGCCGAACGGGTGCGCGATATCGCCGATCCGGGGGAGCGTGTCGTCGCCGCCATGCTCGGCGCGATCGCCGCGGTCCGCGCCGACCCGCTGCTCATCGCCTGGTTCCGCCCCGGTGATTCGGACACGGCGGGCCGGATCAGCCAGGACTCCGACGTGATCGAATCGCTGGCGGCCGCCATGTTCGCCGACACCGATCTCAGCGACCCGGAACGCAGCAGGCTGGCCCGCTGGCTCACCCGCGCGATCGTCTCGTTTCTGGCGACCCCCGGCCGCGACGAGGCCGACGAACGCGCCATGCTCGAGGAGTTCGTCGCCCCGATCGTGACCCGCTCCGCGCCCACCTGGGCGGAGCGCTGAGGGTCAGCCCTCGGCCGGCCGCGCGAGGTGCGCCGAGCGCGGTTCCGGCATCGCGCACACCGTGCCGTCGGCCATCCCGGTCGGCCGCACGCCGAGGCCCTGGTTGAGCCGCGCCCGCTGGTTCTCCCACGCGATGGCGCCGGGCCTGTCCGATGACCGTGGCGTATCCCCTGATTCGCTGGACCACCCGCATCGCTACCACCTCTTCGGTTCGACGACTGGTTCACGTACGAACCTCCGCCTCGGGGATCCAGGGGTGAACCGGTCGAAGAATTAGAACGTGTTCTATATTCGAGGGGTTGTTCCGGCGAGCCCTCGGGAGTTCACAGATGTACCAGTGGTCCGACGAAGACCTGATGTTCCGCGACGCGGTGCGCGGCTTCATCGCCAAGGAGGTCACCCCGCACGTCGACCAGCTGGAGAGCGGCGCGCTGCCACCCTTCGACATCATCCGCAAGCTCTACGCCACCTTCGGGCTCGACGAGATGGCCCGCGAAGGTCTCGCGAAGGCGATCGCTCGCGAGGAGTCCGGCACCACCGGCTCGGGCAAGTCGGGCGGCGGGTTCAGTGGTGCGGGCAGCATGGGGGTGATCCTCAACAGCGAGCTCGCCGGGGTGAGCCTGGGCCTGGTGGCGTCGATGGGCGTGAGCCTCGGCCTCACCGCGGCCACCATCCGCAGCCGCGGCACCCTCGCGCAGAAGAAGCGTTGGCTGCCCGAACTGGTCACCATGGAGAAGGTCGGCGCCTGGGCCATCACCGAACCCGATTCCGGCTCGGACGCGTTCGGCGGCATGAAGTCCTACGTCCGCCGCGACGGCGCGGACTACATCCTCAACGGCCGCAAGACCTTCATCACCAACGGCCCCTACGCCGACGTCACCGTCGTCTACGCCAAGCTCGACGAGCAGGACGGCACCGACCGGCGCGACCGCAAGGTGCTCGCCTTCGTGTTGGACAAGGGCATGCCCGGCTTCGTGCAGAGCCCGCCGTTCAAGAAGATGGGCATGAACTCCTCGCCCACCGGCGAACTGTTCTTCGAGAACGTCCGCATCACCCCCGACCGCCTGCTCGGCGAGACCGAGAACCCCGCCAAGGGCGACGGAAAGGACAGCGCCAAGGAGTCTTTCGCGGCCGAGCGCATCGGTATCGCGTCGCTGGCACTCGGCATCATCAACGAATGCCACCGCCTGTGCGTCGATTACGCGAAGTCGCGCAAGCTGTGGGGCAAGGAGATCGCGCACTTCCAGCTCATCCAGCTGAAACTGGCCGAGATGGAGATCGCGCGAATCAATGTGCAGAACATGGTGTTCAACGCCATCGAGCGCACCGCGGCGGGCGACAAGGTGACTCTCGCCGAGGCCTCGGCCATGAAGCTGTACTCCTCGCGCGCCGCCACCGAGGTCGCCATGGAGGCCGTGCAGCTGTTCGGCGGCAACGGCTACATGGCCGAATACAAGGTCGAACAGCTCGCCCGCGACGCCAAGTCCCTGATGATCTACGCCGGCAGCAACGAAATCCAGGTCACCCACATCGCCAAGGGCCTGACCAGCGGCTAGGCCGGGCCGTTTCGGTTCGAAGCGGCGACGACCACATCGACGAGCGCCGCCACCGCACGGGCGCAGTCGCCGCGGGCGTAACCCAGCAGCCGCGTCTGGTCCGCGTCGGGTTCGTATGCCAGCGTGGTGCCGCGCCCCTGGATGATGGCGCCGTCCGGGAGCAGGGGATGTTCCTCGTCGCGTTCGGTGATCACGCGCTTGCCGCCCGCGGCGTCGACGACCATTTGGAAGAACTGCCGGTAGGAAAGGTTCTGATCGCCGACGAGATACGCGGTGCCCGGTGTCGCGTGCCGCAGCGCACCCGAGATCGCCTGCGCGAGCGACTCGGCGGACATGTAGTTGGTGCCACCGATCGGGGCGAAGTCGGGGATGTCGGGTTCGTTTCCCGCCGCCCAGGAGATCATCCGCCGATAGCGCCGCGCTGATGCGCCCGCGACGGCGCCGATGATCGAGGGCGGATTGAGGGTGGACACGGTGAACGATTCGTCCGCGAGCGCGCGGGCGCCCTCGTCGGCCGCTTGCCGAGCCGCGATGTACGGGTTCGCGGCCGCGAGGTCCGGTCGCAGGTGGTGGTAGTAGCTCCCGACCTGCACGAATCGGCCAACGCCTGCCGCCTTGGCCAGTGCGGCGAAGCGGGGCACGCCGACGCTCTGGGTGTTCTCCCAGAACAGCTTGTCCTCGTCCGCGGGCTTCTTGTGCCGCACGTCCTGCCCGGCGGCGAAGACGATGCCGTCGAACCCCGACAACTGCGCGCGGGTGAACGAGGGAACGGTGTAATCGCCCGTCAGCAGCGGAAAGTCGGCGACGGGCGAATCCGCGGGTACCGACCCTCGTGCCGCCACCGTGACGTCGTCGCCTTGCGCGCGCAGATGGAGGGCGGCGTGCGCGCCGATCATGCCGGTGCCGCCGATGATCAGGATCTTCATGGTGTGGCGCCTTTCGGTGGTGTCGCGAATCAGGGGTTGCGGGGGCGGTTGGTCCAGCCGCCGGAACCGTTCGGCACCCAGCCGCCGGGGGCGTGGGTGCCGCCGTCGACATGGATGGTGCCGCCGGTGACGAAGCGGGCCAGGTCGGAGGCGAGGAAGAGCGCGGCACCGGCGACATCGTCGGGCTGCCCTGGCCCGCCCAGCGGTGACCAGTTCGGCCACAGTGGCCGGTCCGCCTCCGGGACGAGCGACGCGTAGGGGACCTGGACCGATTCGATGAGATCCGGCGCGACGGCGTTGACCCGGATACCGGAAGGGCCGACCTCCGCGGCCAACGACCGGGTGAACTGGGACAGTGCCGCCTTGTACGCGGAGTAGACGGTGTGGCCGGGCATCGCCCGGTGCGCCTCGACGGTGGTGAGGTTGATGATCGAGCCGCCGCGCCGCTCGATCATGCCCGGCAGCAACGCGCGAGTCAGGCGCAGGACGTGGGCGAAGTTGATCTCGTGCAGGTCGTCCCACAGCGCGGGTGCGTTGGTGGCGAACGTGTGTGGCGGCCGTAGATAATGACCGACATTGTTGACCAGGACATCGGGGCGATGCTCGACGATCTCGGATGGGCACGGCGTCGTGCGCACGTCCCATTCGAGCGCCGTGATCGAGCCGCCCGCCGAGGTGTCGAACTCGGGTGAGCCGTTCGGTTCGAGATCCGCGACGAGCACGTCGGCGCCGTGCGCGGCGAAGGCCCGCGCGATCGCGGCGCCGATAGCCGCCCCACCACCGGTGACCACCGCGCGTCGACCGGCCAGCAGGGCACCGGGAGTGAAGGGATTGGGCATGGACTGATTACAGAACGTCCGCCGGAGGCCCGACAGCCATTGTCCCGGCAGATGGAAGAACTCGTCTGCCGGTGCGCGCGGTGTGTTACCCATGACGGGCATTTCTCGCGAAGTGAACGGAGCCCGGATGCGACCACACCGTTCCGGTGACACACCCACCGGAGTTCTGCGGCGAGCCGCACTGATCCTCGACGCCTTCGACGGTGCGGACCGCCTGAACCTGTCGCAGATCGTCGCCGCCACCGGGCTGCCGCAATCCTCCGCGCACCGCTTGCTGGAGCACCTGGTCACGCTCCAGTGGATTCGCCGCGACCACATGGATTACCGGCTGGGTTTGCGCGTGATCGAACTGGGGGCGAGAGCCGTCCAGCAGAACTCGCTACGCCGGGCCGCGCTGCCCAGCCTGCGCTGGTTGCATCAGCGGACAGGATGCGTCGTGCACCTGGGCGTGCTCGACGGGGCCGACGTGGTGTACCTCGAGAAAGTCGGTGGGGAACTCGTTCCCGGCATCCGCTCGCGTGTCGGTGGCCGCGCCCCCGCCCATTCGTCGACGATCGGGAAGGCGCTGCTGGCTGTCGACGGATCCGCGCACACCGGCTCGCCGGACATCCGGCGCGTACGGGAATCCCGCATCGCCTACGGGCGCGAGCAGTGCATGAAGGGCTTCAGCTGCGCCGCCGCCCCGATCGGGCGGATAGCCCACGAAGGCGCCGCCGCCGTCTCGGTCTTCGGCTCGGCGGCGAAGATCGGCGTAGACAATCAGCTGAGACTGGCGGTACAAACCGCCGCGGCCGACATCTGGCGCCGGGTCAACGCTCCCCAGCAGGGCTCGCGGGCGGCCCATGCTGCGTATCGGCGTAACCGGATGGGCGCGTAGCAGTGTCGTCGCGCCGTCGGATTCCTGGGCGTCCACGCACGTTCCTTACGGCTTGGACGCCGTGACGAAGTGCCCCCACTGGGACTCGAACCCAGACTGAACGGATTTTAAGTCCGCTGCCTCTGCCAATTGGGCTATAGGGGCCGTCTCGGACAGCCTAGCGACTCGTACGGGTGTACCGGAATTTTGGCTGGGAACCCGGTCGGTCCGGCGTGTCGCGGGGGACCACGCCGGACCGACCGGGCGGTACTAGCCGGCGTTGCGCTTGCCGAGGAGGGAGTGGCGGCGGCCGTAGGCGAAGTAGACGGCGATGCCGATGGCCATCCAGACGATGAAGCGGATCCAGGTGTCGACCGAGAGGTTCACCATCAGCCACAGGCAGGCCAGCACGGCCAGGATGGGGATGACCGGGACCCACGGCACGCGGAAACCGCGGGGCAGATCGGGACGGGTGCGGCGCAGCACGAGCACGCCCACCGAGACCAGCACGAAGGCGAACAGGGTGCCGATGTTCACCATCTCTTCGAGCGTGCCGAAATCGACGAAACCGGCCAGCACGCAGCAGATCACGCCGACGATGGCGGTGAGCCGCACCGGGGTGCCGCGCTTGCCGGTGTGGGCCAGCCAGCGCGGCAGCAGCCCGTCGCGCGACATCGCGAACAGCACGCGGGTCTGGCCGAGGAACAGCACCATCACGACGGTCGTCAGACCGGCCAGCGCGCCGATCGAGATGATGTTCTTGGCCCAGTGCACGCCGTGCAGTTCGAAAGCCGTTGCCAGCGTGGCGTTGTCGCCGGCCAGTTCGGTGTAGGGCACCATGCCGGTGAGCACCAGGGTCACGGCCACGTAGAGCACGGTGACGATGAGCAGCGAACCGAGGATGCCGCGCGGCACCGCCTTCTGCGGGTTCTTGGTCTCCTCGGCGGCGGTGGCGACGACATCGAAACCGATGAACGCGAAGAACACCAGGCTCGCCGCGGCGAGCAGGCCGTACCAGCCGAAGTTGGTGTCACCGGCGCCGGTGACGAACGAGAACAGCGACTGGTGCAGGCCGCTGGCGCCGTCCTCGGCGGGCTGCGACGGCGGGATGTAGGGGCTCAGGTTCGACGCCTTGAAGTAGGTGATGCCGAGCACCAGCACCAGCGCGATGACGCCCAGCTTGATCGCCACCGCGATCGCCGAGACCCGCGAGGACACCTTGGTGCCGATCGCCAGCAGCACACCGAGCACGGCGAGCAGGGTGACAGCGCCCCAGTCGAAGGTCACCGAGCCCAGCTGCACCGTGGCCGACTCGAACCCGAAGACCGTGCCGAGATACTGCGACCACCCCTTCGCCACCACCGAGGCGGCGAGTGCGAATTCGAGGATGAGGTCCCAGCCGATGATCCACGCCACCAGCTCGCCGAAGGTCGCGTAGGAGTAGGTGTAGGCGCTGCCCGCCACCGGCACCGTCGAGGCGAACTCGGCGTAACAGACCGCGGTGAGGCCGCAGGCGATCGCGGCGAACACGAACGCCAGCGACACCGACGGACCGGCCACATTGCCCGCCGTGCGCGCGGTGAGGGTGAAGATGCCCGCGCCGACGACCACCGCGACACCGAAGATCGTGAGATCCCAGGCCGTCAGATCCTTGCGGAGCTTGGAATCGGGCTCGTCGGTGTCGAGGATGGATTGCTCGACGGATTTGGTTCGGAACAACCCGCTCCCGCGGGTCGATGCGCGACCCACCCCAGGTGTGGCTTCCGGTGTCGGCACGGTCTTTCTCCTTCTGTACGAACGTCTTCGGGGAGTACCCGGACGCAGGTCAGTGCACGCCCTGCATGTGGCGCTTGATCCACGGCGCGCACGCGACCACGACGAGGCCCGCCGCGATGGCGGCGGCGCCACTGATGCCGAAGTAGGCGCTCTCGCTGTCGGGGCTGTAGTAGCGGGCGAGGGTGCCCGCCATCGAGGTGCCGATACCCACCGAGAAGAAGTACAGCGCCATCATCTGCGAGCGGAACGCGGCGGGTGCGAGATGGGTGGTGACGGCGAGGCCGATGGGGGAGAGCAGCAGTTCCGAGATCGCGAAGCCGCCGAGGATGGCGAACACCGCGAGCACCGGCACCGTCTTGCCGTCGAAGCCGCTCAGCAGCGCGAACAGCCAGAAGGCGATGCCCATGCCGATGACGCCGAGCGCGAACTTGATCGGCGTGCTCGGCGCCCGATTGCCCAGCTTGGTCCACATCAGCGCGAACAGCGGGGAGAGCGTGATGATCCACACGGGCTCCACCGAGCCGATCCAGCTGGCCGGCGCCTCCCAGCCGAAGATGCGCCAGTCGACGCGCTCGTCGGAGTACACCGCGAGCATGGTGAACATCTGCTGGAACAGCGACCAGAACACCGCGTTGGCGATGAACAGCGGGATGAACGCGCGCACCCGCGTGCGCTCGAGCTGGGTCACCTTGGCACTGGTGAGCATCACCGCGAAGTACACGATGGAGGCCACGACGATGACGCCGGTGGTGACATCGGAGAGGTTGTCCAGGGTGATGAGCCCGGCAAGCGCGGCGCCGACCACGACGACCGCCGCGACGGCGACTCCGATCAGCACCGGCGTCAGCTCGCGGCGGGTGATCGGGTTGGGCACCTCGCGCCCGTGGGTGCCGAGATTGCGCCGGAAGACCGCGTACTGGGTGAGCCCGAGCGCCATGCCGACCGCGGCGGCGCCGAAGCCGACGTGGAAGCCCCATTCGCGCTGCAGCAAGCCGGTCAGCAAGGGGCCGACGAACGCGCCGAGATTGATACCGAGATAGAACAGCGTGAAGCCGCCGTCGACGCGGGCGTCCGAGGGTGCGTAGAGCGTGCCGAGTAGCGAGGAGGCGTTGGCCTTCAACGCGCCGCTGCCGAAAGCCACCAGCACCAGACCCACGCCGACCCCGGCCAGCCCCGGCAGGATCGCCAGCGCGAGGTGACCGGCCATCACCACGACACCGCCGTAGAAGACGGTGCGCTCCATGCCCAGCACCCGGTCGGCAATCCAGCCGCCGACCACGGTGGAGAGGTATACCAGTCCGCCGTAGGCGCCGACGATGCCGAGCGCGGTGCTCTGTTCGAGGCCGAGGCCGCCGTCGGCCGCGGAGTAGTAGAGGTAGTAGCCCAGGATCGTGAGCATGCCGTAGAAGGAGAAACGCTCCCACAGCTCGACGCCGAACAGATTCGTCAATCCGATCGGGTGGCCGAAGATGGTGTGTTCGGCCGCCTTGTCGGCGGGGCCGGGCGGGTCGCTCAGCCGCGTTTCTTCCGTGGACATAGGGGAACGATCCCACGTCGGCTCGGTGTACAGCAATTTTCCCGCATCTTGACGATGTCGGCGTGCCGTGTCGCTCACCCTCGGCGCGCGCACCGGGCGGGGACGGTGCGCGCCGATTACGCTGGAGTGGCCGCACTTCCGCGACCGACGAGGATTCAGACATGCTGACTGCCGAGGTCACCGTGCCGGTGGACCCGTCGGCCGCCTTCGCGACGCTGGCCGACGGCTGGCTCTACGCGAGCTGGGTGGTCGGGGCCTCCCACATCAGCGAGGTCGACCCGGACTGGCCCGCGGTGGGCAGCCGGATCCGCTACCGCTTCGGGCTCTGGCCGGTGCTCATCAGCGACACCACGGTGGTGCGCGCGGCCGACCCGCCGCACCGGCTCGAGCTCGAGGCGCGGCTGTGGTCGGTGGGGTCGGCCTGGATCCGACTCACCCTCGACGAGGGCGCGCCGGGCCGCACCACCATCAGGATGACCGAGCGCGCGTCCGGGGGACCAGCTCAGCTGATCCCCGGACTGGCCCAGGACATCGCCTTCGCCGCCCGCAACCAGGAGTCGCTGGACCGGCTGGCGAATCTGATCAGGGCCCGCGCCCAGTGACCTACTGGCTCGGCTCCGGCAGCGCGCAGTCGTCGACCTTGGGATTGACGCCCATGTAGTTCAGCGGACCGGCGATCACCGTCACCGCGATGGTGCCGAGGGTCGCGCAGTTCTGCTCCCGATCGGTGTAGTAGCCGCGCTGCCCACCGGCGACGACGCCGATGATCAGCCACAGCAGCACGAGGATCGAGACTATTCGGGGCACGTTCGCCGTCATGATGACCTCCTGAAAGGGACGCGAGCCGGATCAGAAGTAATGACGGCGACCGCCGACCGGGCGGCCCACGCTGCCCGCGAGGGCGAGGACGACACCGATCACCAGCAGGATCACGCCGATGGTGGACAGCAAGGAGATGCCGAAAACGAGTCCGGCGATGAGGAGGACTGCGCCGAGAAGGATCATGGAACTCACCTGTTCGCTATGGGATCTACGTCGAGATCGCGGCGGAACATCCGTCGCGTGGTGCGTATGCCCCGTTATCGCGAAGGGAAACAGGTATCGGTTGCGCGGGAACGGATGTCAGCGCCCGCCGCGGCGGGCGGCGGTCGCGTTGTCGGCGGTCATCCGGTAGGCCGTGCGCTCCATGGTGGACCGGATCTCGGTGATCGGCAGGGTGCCCGCGGCGAAGCGGCCGATCAGTGCCAGGGCCATGTTGCCCATGATCAGCCCCAGGTCGGCGAGGTAGTCGGTGTCGAGGCCGCGCAGGGCGCCCTCGGCGGCGGGGAGCACCGCCAGCAGACCCTGGGTGTCGAGGCGTTCGCCGCCAGGGCCGGTGCGCGCGTGGTGGTAGGCCTCGAGCATCTTGGGATTGCGCTCCCACGGCTCGAAAACGCTGCGCAGCACCCGGATCAGCGTTTCGCGCACCGATTCGCCGGGCGCGGGCGGGGCCACGTCGGCGTAGGCGTTGGCGTCCATCCACTGCGCGAGCGCGGTGATGATCAGCTCGTCCCTGGTGCGGAAGAGCCGGTAGATCTTGGCCAGCGACACGTGGGCGCGCGCGGCGACGGTGCGCAGCTGGACCGCCTCGTACCCCTCGGTGTTCAGCAGTTCCAGCACCACCGCGACGATCTTCGCCGATGCGTCGGAATCGGTCTCCCTGGCCACCGGTGAATGGTAACGTCGCCGAGCGGTAACACGGTTACCGCTCCTCTGATGAAGGTTCCCCGCATGTCGAAATTGAGCCGCCGCGCCCTGCTGACCGGGGCGGCAGCCGCAGGTCTGACCCTCGCCGCCACCCGGTCGGCCGCGGCGCGAGTCCCGAGCACCACCGAGGAACACCGCGTCGTGGTGATCGGCTCCGGCTTCGGCGGCGGCGTCACCGCACTGCGCCTGGCCGAGGCCGGCGTGCCGGTGCTGTTGCTCGAGCGGGGCAGGCGCTGGCCGACGGGCCCCAACTCCCAGACCTTCCCGCTGGCCACGAACCCCGACAAGCGCATGCTCTGGTATCGCTCCGACCCGATGGTCTTCGGCCGCCCGCTGGTCTTCGACCCCTACGTCGGCCTGGTGGAAGCGGTGCCCGGCGCCGGGATGACGGCGCTGTGTGCCGCCGGCCTCGGCGGCGGCTCGCTGATCTACCAGGGCATGTCGCTGCAACCGACCCGCGAGGTGTTCGAGACCCACTTCCCGGCCGGGCTGGACTGGGACCGGATGGACCGGGTGCACTACCCGCGCGTGGCTCGCATGCTCGGCCTGGCCACCGCGCCGGACGAACTGGTGAACCACGAGAACTACACCGCGGCACGCGTTTTCGCCGAACGCGTGCGCGCCGCCGGTCTGCCGCTGGACAAGATCCCGATGCCGATCGACTGGAACTACGCCCTGGCCGAACTGCGCGGGGAGATGACACCGTCCTATACCAACGGTGACGGCGCGATGGGCGTGAACAACGGCGGCAAGCATTCCGTCGACGTCACCTATATCGCCGCCGCCGAAGCGACCGGCCGCGTCGAGGTGCGCACCCTGCACGAGGTGACCGACATCGAGCGCGCCGCCGACGGCCGCTGGGTGGTGCGCGTCGACCGGGTCGATACGGCCGGAAATGTGCTGGAGAACAAGGTGATCACCACCAAGGCCCTGGTTCTCGCGGCGGGCAGCCTCAACACCACCCGGCTCCTCGTGCGCGCCGGTGCCACCGGGCGGATTCCCGACCTGCCCGACGAACTCGGCCGCGGCTGGGGCACCAACGCCGACCGGATCTACGTCTGGCGCGACCCCACCGCCGGATTCGGCGCGGCCCAGGGCGGCCCGGTCGTCTACGGCAGCAAGAACTGGGACGACCCGCACGCCGCGTTCACCGTCATCCAGGCCTCGATCCCGTCCCTACCCGTCGACCCCGGCGCCACCATGCTCGTCGGTTACGGAACCAGTTCCGGGCGCGGCGAATTCGTCTACGACGCGGGCCGCGACGCCGCCACCCTGCGCTGGCCCGGCGACGGCGACCGCGCCATCCAGGACGACCACATCGACCCCACCGTCCGCCGCATCGCGGGCCCCGGCGGCACCCTCCTCGACACCAACACCCTGTTCCCCTCCACCTGGCACCCCCTCGGCGGCGCCAACATGGGCACCGTCTGCGACCTCGACGGCCGCGTCCTCGGCCAACGCGGCCTCTACGTCCTCGACGGCGCCCTCATGCCCGGCAACACCGCCGCCTGCAACCCGTCGATGACCATCGCCGCCATCGCCGAACGCGCCATGGAGAACCTGGTCCGCACCGATGTGGGCACCCTCATCTGACCCGATCGATAGGCTGGCGGGCATGAATCCGGGTCCGCGCTCACCCTTGACTCGCGATGAAGCGCTGCGGATCGCGCGCGAACACGCCAACGATCCCGACTCTCTCATCCCTTACACGCATCAGGGACTCGAAACCGCCCGCCACGGCGCCGGTTTCGCATACATGCAAACGATCCGAACCGACGACGGCGGCATCGACGGCTACGTGCTGGTGACTACGGAAGGACGCGGCAGCGGGCTGCTGTCGCGGGCCGGACGCACCATCGACATGGTGATCGATGAACATCTGGCGCGCGCCGAACACGCCAACAGATACATCCCCGACAGCGAACTCTCGGCGGCACACCACGCGGCGATGGCGGCCTACGACGCCGGGCTCACGCGGATCGACGAGCTACCGCGACGCGCCGCCCTCGACGCCGAGACAGCGGACTACGCCGAGTACCTCCTCATCGCGCTGCGCCGGTACAAGATCACCGGTCCCGCGCGTACTCTCCTCGCCCGCAACGACTCCCTGCTGAGCGCCCGCGATCCCGGGCGTCGCTACACGCAACCCTGCCCATGCTGCGAGCAGCCGGCGAGCTACGACCAGCGATACCCCCGCTTGGTCTGCGACCGCTGCCGAGCCCGGACCACCGACCGTGCCGGTCGACGGGTGACCGGCTACAACGTCGACTTCTATGGAGGAATGATCGCCTACTACACGGACGAGTCCAGCAGTTCTCAGCGCGAAGAATGCGTCGAGGTCACCCGCTCCGGGGTGTGCTTCATCGACGGACGCCGGGCGACCATGCGGGAGGGTCGTTTCGGGGGGATTGTCGTCGAATCGGCTACTGAGTAGACGGAACTCGGGGGGACTCGGTAGCCGACGCAGATTGCTGTGCGTCCTGATCGTCCGCCATGGTGCCGAGCAGCCGGAGCGTCCCGGAATTCGGGGCTCTTCAAAGACAATTCGCCGACCAGCTCGACCTGCCGGGGACCTTCGAGATCGGCCCCCGCCGCCGCGCGGGTTTCGTGACAACGGAACTCGGGCGGGCACGCGTGATGCCGAGCAGCTGACCTGGCTCGTCGAGATGCGCGACAGTCTGGACGTGCTCACCGCGGACGATATCGCCTATGCCGTCGCGGCGCCGCGGCGGGTGAATCCGGCCGAACTCGTCGTCGTCCCGACCCAGCAGGGCTGACACCGGGAGCCCCGGGGGGGGGGGGGGGGGGGCCGGCCGGCGGGCGGGCCCCCCCGCCCCCCCCCCCCCGCGGGGCTCCCGGTGTCAGCCCTGCTGGGTCGGGACGACGA
>NZ_JARWOJ010000421.1 GCF_029868625.1 Nocardia neocaledoniensis
CCAACCCCCCCGGCCGGTCGGGACCGCTGTGTCAGCCGACTTCGCGCTGCCTGCGCGCCGGCGCCTTGGCGTTGCCGGGCGGCGCGCCGAGGGCGGCGTGCAGTTCGTCGGCGTCCTGCTGATCGGACTGGACCTCCTCGATCGCCAGCCGGGCGAAGACCCACTGCTCGGTGGCGGCCATCTGCCCGCGGTTGCGGCCGAGGAAGGAGACGAACCAGCCGATCACCGTGACGATCCGGCTGCGGTAGCCGACGAGGTAGTACAGGTGCAGCGCGAGCCAGGCCAGCCACGCGATGAACCCGCTGAACTCGAACTTGCCGATCTGGCAGACCGCGTCGAAGCGCGAGATCGTGGCCATCGAGCCCTTGTTGAAGTACTTGAACGGCGCACGCTGCTCCGGGGTCTGGCCCTTGAGGCCGGCCTTGATCGCCTTGGCCGCGTAGGTGGAACCCTGGATCGCGCCCTGCGCCTGCCCCGGCACGCCCGGCACCGACATGAGGTCGCCGACCACGAACACGTTCGGGTGCCCCTTGACGGTGAGGTCGGGCTCGACGACGACGCGCCCGGCCCGGTCGACCTCCGTGCCGTCGGAACGCTCGGCGATCATCTTGCCCAGCGGGCTGGCCTGCACACCGGCCGACCACACCTTGCACGAGGACTCGATCCGGCGGGTGCTGCCATCGCTGTCCTTGACGACGACGCCGTGCGCGTCGACATCGGTCACCATGGCGTTGAGCTGGATCTCCACGCCCATCTTCTCGAGCCGCTTGGCGGCCTTGGCGCCCAGCTTCGGGCCCATCGGGCCCAGCACGGCGCCCGCGCCCTCGAGCAGGATGACGCGCGCGTCGCGCGGGTCGATCGTGCGGAAGGTGCCGTCGAGGGTGCGGTCGGCCAGCTCGGCGATCTGCCCGGCCAGCTCGACACCGGTCGGACCGGCGCCGACGACGATGAAGGTGAGCAGCCGGTCGCGCTCCTCCTGCGTGCTCGCCAGCTCGGCCTGCTCGAAGGCGCCGAGGATGCGGGCACGGAGTTCCAGCGCGTCGTCGATCGTCTTCATGCCGGGCGCGAAGGTCGCGAAGTGGTCGTTGCCGAAGTACGACTGCTGCGCGCCGGTGGCCACGATGAGGCTGTCGAACGGGGTCACGGTGTCGCGGTTGAGCAGTCGCGAGGTGACCGTCTTGTTCGCCAGGTCGATGTCGTGGACGTCACCGAGGAGCACCTGGGCGTTCTTCTGCTTGCGCAGCACCAGGCGGGTGGCGGGCGCGATCTCGCCGGTCGAGAGGATGCCGGTGGCCACCTGGTACAGCAGCGGCTGGAACAGGTGGGTGGAGGTCTTGGAGATCAGCGTGATGTCGACGTCGGCCTTGCGCAGATGCCTGGTGCCGAACAAGCCGCCGAACCCGGAACCGATCACCACCACACGGTGTCGCTGGTTCCCGACAGACTGAGTGCTCATCGTCCTGCTCCTCGACAGACTGGGGTGGCCCCGCAACGGTGGTGACAGGGATTACCGTAGTCGGCTCCGGAGGCGACGTCGCCACGAGATCCCGGATCCGAACGACAAGATCGACAATACGGGACGGCCGGGTCAGCGACCGGCAAGCAGAATTCTGGCGACCTCGGTGTCGGTCTCGGCGCCCTCGGTGTAGCCGCCGTCGGCGCCGAGCGCGTTCATGATCGCCAGGGTGTAGCGCTCGCCGTCGCCCGCGACGCCGACCGAGTTGACCACCCAGCCGTCGGCCTCGGCCGACCAGCCGTTCTTCAGGCCGGGCCGCATGGCCGAACCCGCGCCCCACACACCCCAGTGCTGGTTGGAGTCGACCGAGCGCATCCGGTCGAGCAGGTAGGCCAGGTCGTCGGGGTGCATGGTGTCGAGGATGGTGTTCATCAGCCGGTCCAGGTCGGCGGCGGTGCACTTCTGGAACGACCAGTCCGGGAACATCGCCGAGGTCGTCGGCTGCGGGATCAGGCTGACCATGCCGTAGGCACGGAAGGCGTTGTTGTAGGCCATCCGGTCGAAGCCGATGTACTTGTTCCACAGCACGTCGGTGGCCTGGTCGTTGGAGGTGGCCAGCATCGATTCGATGTTGGTGCGGTCCTCGGGGGACAGGCCGATGGCGCCGACCCTGGCGCGGTTGAGCAGGTCGGCCGCGATGGCCAGCTTGATCGTCGACGCGGTCCAGACCTGGTTCTCGGCGTGCTCATTGGCGTAGGTCCCGCCGGTCTGCCGGTCGCGCAGCACGTAGCCGACGACGCCCGGGCGCCCGGCGAGGTAGGAGTTCACCCGCGCGATCCGCGCGTTCATGTCGCCGTCGAAGCCGGACACCTGGGTGAGCGCCGGGGGCGCGGCCTCGGCGGAGGCCGACAGCACGGGGACGCCCGGGGTGAGGACGCCCGCCGCGGCGAGGAGACAGGCGGTCGCTGCGACCCGGGTTACGACACGGGAGGAAGGGGAACGGTCACGCACGAGGGACCACACTCGCACACCTGAGGCCGCGGCGCACTACTCCGGCCGAAATTCGGTGGTAATCGTCGTTGCGCCGCACCGGTTTTCCGGTCAGTGATGCGCGGCGTGCGGCGTGGCGATCGGACAGCCGTTGAGGCGATGGCAGTGCTCGAACGCCTCACCGTGCTGATCCAGCGGCCAGGTGTGCAGCACCTGGTCCGCGCCGTAGCGCCGGCGGTTGATCAGCTCCCAGCGCTCACCCACGCGACGGACGACGAAACCGCCACCGGGAACCAGAGGTATCACCTGCGCGATCATCTAACCGGACCAGCCTTTCGCCTGCGGCCGAACTGTCCCACCCGAACGGCAACGATCTCACGGGCGATTTCCGGGCCCCGGCTGACGTGGCCGGTAACACGTTGCAGTGTGGCCTATTTCACTCACCCTGTGCGGTGGCGGCGGCGGGGCCGCACGATTGCGGGTCGATCGCTGGGCGTATAAACGACGGATGCCGTTGCACCTCCATCGCGCCGAACGCGCCGACGCGCTGGCCGACGGACTGGGGAGTTTGCTCGGCAGCGTACCGGCCGACCCGTTCACCACCGAGGTGGTCGCGGTCCCGGCCAAGGGGATCGAGCGATGGTTGGCGCAGCGCCTGTCGGGTGTCCTCGGGGTGGGCGCTCCCGCCGACGCGGGTGAGCTACCAGGCGGCGGCTCGGGTGCCCGCGCGCAGGCGGTCGACGGGGTGGTGCGCGTGGGACCCAGCGACGGTATCGCGGCCAACATCGTGTTCCCGGCGCCGGCCGCGCTGGTCGCCGAGGCGCTGGCGGCGGCGAGCGGGGTCGCGCCCGAGGACGACCCATGGGCGGGGCAGCGGCTGGTGTGGACGCTGCTCGGGGTGATCGACGAGGTCGCGGGGGAGCCGTGGGCAGCGGTGCTGGCCCGGCATCTCGGGTTGCCCGGTGACGGCCATCGCGTCGGCCGCCGCTACGCGACCGCGGCACACCTGGCCGCCCTCTTCGATTCCTACGCCGCCCAGCGGCCGCGAGTGCTGCTCGACTGGACCACCGGTGCGGACACCGACGGCGCGGGCGGCCGGGTCCCCGACGACCTCGCCTGGCAGCCCCGGCTGTGGCGGGCGCTGCGCGCCGCGATCGGCTCGCCGAGCCCGGCGGAACGACTCGCGTCGGCCTGCGCGCGGCTGCGTGCCGAGCCGGGCTCCGTCGACCTGCCCGACCGGCTGTCGGTCTTCGGTCTCACGCGACTGCCCGCCGATCAACTCGCCGTCCTCACCGCCCTGGCCGAACACCGCGACGTCCACCTGTGGCTGGCACACCCCAGCCCGGCCATGTGGGCGGCGCTGTCGGCGCCGGGTGGCGAACCGGCTCTCGATGACGGCACCCAGGCGGCCACGCCGGAGCGAGCGGACGCCTCGCCGCGATCGGGGGCGCACGACCGAGCGGACACCGACCACGCCGCCACGTCGCCGGGCTCGTCCGGCGACGACCGTCCGCCCGGGTCCTCGCCCCTCGGGCCGGTGCTTCCGCGTGCGGCGGACACCACTGCCGACCTCGTGCGTCACCCGTTGCTGGCCGGGCTGGCAAGGGACGTGCGCGAATTGCAGCAGCGGCTGAATCCCGTGCTGGACAGCGAGACCCCCCTGCCCGGCGCCCCGATGCCGGCCTCCCTGCTCGGCGCGGTGCAGGCCGCGATCCGGGACGACCGGGTGCCCGAGCCGGGGGCGCGACCCGACGGCACGGTCGAGGTGCACGCCTGTCACGGGCCCGCCCGGCAGGTCGAGGTGCTGCGTGATCTGCTGCTGGCCGCCTTCGCCGCGGACCCCGGCCTGCAGCCGCGCGACGTGCTGATCATGTGCCCGGACGTCGAGGCCTACGCGCCCCTGGTGCGTGCCGCCTTCGGGCAGCGGGTGGCCGGTGCCGTCGACGTGCCCGCGGCGGGCGAACATCCGGCCCACCAGCTGCGGGTGCGGCTCGCCGACCGGGGACGCGCGGTGACCAACCCGGTGCTCGCGGTCGTCATCGACCTGCTCGAACTGGCCGACGGTCGCGTCACGGTGACGCAGGTGCTCGACCTCGCGGCGAGCGAGACCGTCCGCAGGCGCTGCGGCTTCGACGACGACGACATCGAGCGACTGCGCGAATGGGCCGCCGAGTCCGGCGCCCGCTGGGGTATCGGCCTGCGTCAGCGCGAGGCGTTCGGGCTCGCCGAGTTCGCGCAGAACACCCTCAATGCCGCGGTCGACCGCATCCTGCTCGGCGTCACCGCCGACGAATCCGGTGACGACTGGCTCGATCTGGCGCTGCCGCTGGACGACGTCGACTCCAATGACGTCGACCTGGCGGGCCGGTTCGCCGAATTCGTCGACCGGCTCGCCGTGTGCCTGCGTGATCTGCGCGGCCCGCGCCCCGCCGCCGAGTGGACCGCGGTGCTGCTGCGCGCGGTCGAACTGCTCACCGACGTGCCCGACGCGCACTCCTGGATCAGGACCGAGGCGCGGCGCGAGATCGTCGCCGCCACCGAACACGCGGGCGCGGCACCGCTGCGCCTCGCCGACGTCGCGGTCCTGCTCACCAGCCGGCTGGCGGGCGGGCCCGGCCGCGCGAACTTCCGCACCGGCGAACTGACCGTGTGCACGCTGGTGCCGATGCGGTCGGTGCCGCACAAGGTGGTCGTGCTGCTCGGCCTCGACGACGACGTGTTCCCCCGCCCGGGCTCGGTCGACGGCGACGATCTGCTGGCCCGTGAGCCGCTGCTCGGCGAGCGCGACGCCCGCAGCGAGGACCGCCAGCTGCTGCTCGACGCCATCATGGCGGCGGGGGAGAAGCTGCTCGTCGTGCACTCCGGCGCCGACCCGGTGACCGGCGCCGCCCGCCCGCCCGCGGTACCCGTGGCCGAGCTGCTCGACGTGCTCACCGTGCACGTCGGCCGGGCGGGGATGGACGCCGTGCGGGTGCGGCATCCGTTGCAGGCCTTCGATCGGCGCAACTTCGATCCCGCGCGGCCGCGCAGCTTCGACACCGTGGCGCTGGCCGGCGCGAGAGCCGCCGCGCGTCCGGCCCGGCCCCGGCCGCCACTGCTGGCCGAGCCGCTGCCCCCGGCGCCGCTGGGCGATGTCGCGCTGGCGGAACTGATCGCGTTCGCCGAACATCCCGTGCGTGCCTTCCTCTGGCAGCGGTTGGGGCTGCGGGTGCCCGAGGAATCGGAGGACATCGCCGACCAGCTGCCCATCGAACTCGACGGGCTGGCCAAGTGGGATCTCGGCGAGCGGATGCTGTCGGCGCGGCTCACCGGCGCCGACCCGGCCGGGCTGCGCGCGGCCGAATGGCGGCGAGGCACCTTGCCGCCCTTCGGTTTCGGCGCCGCCGTGCTCGACGAGGTGGAGGGCACGGTCGACACCATCGTGCGAACCGCGCTGCCCGACTACGAGGCTCCCGCCCGGGCCGTCGACATCGCCATCGACCTCGGCGGCGGCCGCACGCTGGCCGGGACCGTTCCCGAGGTGCGCGGGGAGACGCTGGTCCGCACGACCTACTCCCGGCTGGCCCCGAAACACCGGCTGGCGGCCTGGGTGTCGCTGCTGGCGCTGGCCGCCACCGAGGACCGATCGTGGCGGGCGATCAGCACCGGGCGCGGGCAGTTCCGCAGCAGGCCGGTCGCGCGCTCGGTGATCGTGGCGCCGGAAGCGCCCGCCGCGCGGGAGATCCTGCGCGATCTGGTGCGCTCGCGCGACGAGGGACTGTGCGAGCCGCTGCCGGTCGCGCCCGCGGCCACCGCCGCCTACGCCGAACGGCGCTTCCGCGGCGATGGTGTCGCCGACGCGCTGCTGGCCGCCGAGCACGCCTTCGACGGCGGTCCCAACGGTCCCGACAAGTTCGGGGACCACACCGATCGCTACCTGCGCTACGTCTGGGGCCGCGCCCCGCGCTTCGGCGGTCTCGCCGCGGAACAGGCCAGGCCGGGTGAGCCGGAGACCACCCGCTTCGGCGCGGTCGCCCGCCGCTGGTGGGGGCCCCTGCTGGCCGCCGAGAGTCAGGGGCAGCCGTGACCGGGACCGTGACGGCGCCCGCCGCCTTCGACGCCGCGGGCCCACTGCCCGAGGGGACGACCGTGCTCGAGGCGAGCGCGGGCACCGGGAAGACCCACGCCATCGTCGGCCTGGCCGTGCGCTACGTCGCCGAGGCGGGGATCGCCATCACCGAGCTCCTGCTGGTGACCTTCAGCCGCGCCGCCACCCAGGAACTGCGCGAACGCACCAGAGACCGTTTCGTCACCGTCGCCGCGGCATTGGCCGACCAGGACCTCGCGCGTGCCCATCCCGACGAGCTGGTGCGCGCGCTGGCCGACACCGACCCGGCGACGCTGCGCGTGCGCAGGCACCGATTGCTCACGGCCCTGGCCGATTTCGACGCGGGCACCATCGCCACCACGCACTCGTTCTGTCAGCGGATGCTCGACGAGCTCGGGCTCGCGGGCGAACACGATCCGGGGGCCCGGCTGGTCGAATCGGTCGACGAGCTCGTCGCCACCGTCGCCGACGACCTGTATCTGGCGCGCTACGCCCGCGACCGCGCCCCGTTCACCCTGCGCGAGGCGCACACCCTCGCCCTGGCCGCCGTGCACGACCGGCACGCCGACCTGGCCCCGCGCACCGAGGGCGCCGCGGGTGAACGGGTGGCCTTCGCGACGGCGGTCCGCGCGGAGACCGAACGCCGCAAACGCCGTGCGGGACTGCGGGATTTCGACGATCTGCTGGTCCTGCTGCACGAGGTGCTCGCCGACCCGGAGCACGGCCCGCGGGCGTGCGCGCGGATCCGGCAGCGCTACCGCGTCGCCCTGGTCGACGAGTTCCAGGACACCGACCCGCTGCAATGGGACATCCTGCGCCTGGCCTTCCACGAACACGCCACGCTGGTACTGGTGGGCGATCCGAAGCAGGCGATCTACGCCTTCCGCGGCGCGGAGGTCCTCAGCTATCTCGACGCGGTCGCGCACGCCCAGCTGCGCAGCGAGCTGACCCGCAACTGGCGCAGCGACGCGGGACTGCTGCGCGCACTCGATCACCTGTGCGGCGGTGCGGAACTGGGGCACCCCGAGATCAGCGTGTACCCGGTGACGCCGACCCGGCCGGCGACCCGCCTGGACGGTGACCCCGCCATGATCACGCCGCTGCGGCTGCGCGTCCTCCCGCGCACGGGGGCGGGGCCCCGGAACCGATCGGGATTCCCGTCGGTCGGCAGGCAGCGGGCGAAGGTGGCCGACGATCTGGCCGCCGACATCGTCACCCTGCTCGAATCCGGCACCACCATCGACGCCAAACCCGAACGCGGCGCGGATCATTCGCTCACCGAGTCCGGCGACGGCCGGGTCCGCAGGCCGATCGGGCCCGGTGACATCGCGGTGCTGGTGCGTACCCGCACGCAGATCGACGTGGTGCGCGCCGCCCTCGACCGGGTGGGGGTGGCGTCGGTGCTCGCGGGCGGGACCAGTGTGTTCGCCACGGCCGCGGCCACCGACTGGCTGTGGGTGCTGCGGGCACTGGAACAACCGCATCGCGGTGACCGGGTGCGGCTGGCGGCCTGCACCCCGATTCTCGGCGTGACCGTCGCCGAGATCGACGCGGGTGGCGCCGATCTCGTCGGCCGGGTGTCGACCCAGCTGCGCGAGGCGGCGCGGCTGTTCGGCCGTGCCGGTTTCGCGGCGGTGTTCGACAAGCTCGCCACCGACACCGATCTCGCGCCCCGGCTGCTCACGGTGGAGAACGGCGAACGCGAGCTCACCGATCTGCGTCATCTCGCCCAGTTGCTCGACGAAGTCGCCCTCGCCGAGGGGTTGGGGCTCACCGCGCTGACCCGCTGGCTGGCCGACCGCGTCCGCGACCCCGAGGCTGGCAGCGTCAGCGGTCGCAGCCGACGCCTGGACCGCGACGCGGCGGCCGTGCAGATCGCGACCGTGCACGCCAGCAAGGGACTCGAATTCCCGCTCGTCTATGTGCCGTTCGCGTGGGACAGCGCCAAGAACCCGTACCCGGCCACGCTGCTGTTCCACGACGGCAACGGCACCCGCGTCCTCGATATCGGCGGCAAGGAGGCGCCGGGCTACGGTGAACGCCAATTGCGCTGCGAGGCCGAGGAATCGGGGGAGGAACTGCGGCTGCTGTACGTCGCGCTGACGCGGGCCATGTGCCAGGTCGTGGCCTGGTGGGCGCCCGCGGTCACCACGGGCGCGGCGCCGCTGCACCGGATGATGCTGGGGCGCAGGCCCGGCTCGGCGCAGGTGCCCCGCCGGGCCGAGATCCCGGCGGACACCGCCGCGGTGCAGCGGATCACCGAGTGGGCCGCGCCCGCCGCCGACGTGATCTCGGTGACCGCCGTCGACCGCCCCGACGATGTGACGCCGCGGCGGGTCCGCGCCGAACTCCCGAGCGGCGAGCTGGCCGCGGCCGAATTCACGCGGCTGCTCGACCAGCAGTGGCGGCGCACCTCCTACTCCGCGCTGACCGCGGGGGCCCACGACAGCGTGGGCGTGACCGAGGAGGAACCCGAGGACGGGCCGGGCCCCGACGACGAGCCCACCGAACCGCCGCTGGACGCCCCGGCCGGTGGCGCGGCCGCGCCCTCGCTCATGAACGCGCTGCCCTACGGCGCCGAATTCGGCACCCTCGTGCACGGTGTGCTCGAAACCGTCGACACTTCGGTCCCCGACCTCGCCGCCGAAGTGCGCGCCCGCTGCCTGGCCGCCGTCGAACACACGATGGCGGAGCTCGACGTCGACCTGCTGTCGACGGCCCTGCTCGAAGTTCTGCGCACGCCGGCCGATTTCGGGTCGCTGGCCGCCATCCCGACCCGGGATCGACTGTGCGAGCTGGAGTTCGAGCTGCCGCTGGGCGGCGGCGACACCCCGTCCGCGCGCCCGGCCAGCATGCACGCCATCGCCGGCCTGCTGCGCGAGCATCTGCCCGCCGACGACGCGCTGGCCGGCTACGCCGATCAGCTCGCGGCCCTGCCCGACACGGTCCTGCGCGGCTATCTCACGGGCAGCATCGACGCCGTGCTCCGGGTCCCCGAAGCGACCGGCGGACACCGCTATCTGATCGTGGACTACAAGACGAACCGCCTCGGCACCGGCGATCTCACCGTCGAGCACTACCGCCGCGAGCACATGGTCGCCGAGATGATCCGATCGCACTATCCGCTCCAGGCGCTGCTGTACGCCGTCGCGCTGCACCGCTACCTGCGCTGGCGGCTGCCCGGCTACGACCCGGCGCGCCACCTCGGCGGCGCGCGCTACCTGTTCGTGCGCGGCATGATCGGGCCGGCGACGCCACCGGGACACGGCGTCTTCGACTGGCATCCACCCGCCGAACTCGTTGTCGCGCTGTCGGATCTGCTCGCGGGCGGCGAGCGATGACGGCCGGACGGGCGTGCGGCCCGGGTGGCGGTCCGGCGGTCGGGACGGCGGAAGCGGGGTGTGGACGATGACGTCGATCCAGGTGGCGCAGCGTGGCACCGGGCTGCTGCGGGTGTTCAACGAGGCCGGAGTGCTCTCGGCCGCCGATGTGCACGTCGCGGTCCGGCTGGGGCGGATGGGCCGCGAGGACAGCGAGGACGTGCTGTTCGCGGCGGCGCTCGCCGTGCGCGCGGTGCGCTCCGGGTCGGTGTGCCTCGAGGTGGCGCGGATGCGCGAGATCGGTATCGACGCCGACGAAAGCCGCGGCGCGGCACCGGGAATCGACCCGGCCACGCTGCCGTGGCCGGACGTCGATCGCGTGCTCGCGGCCCTGCGGCGCAGCCCGCTGATCTGCGGTGGCCCCGCCGGACCGCTGTGCCCGCTGCGCCTGGTCGAGGCCGATGCCGACGGCGGCGCGCTGCTCTACCTGGACCGGTACTACCAGCAGGAGCAGACGCTGCGCCGGGTGCTCACCGAACGCAGCGCCGATCACCCGGTGATCGACACCGATCTCGTGCGCGCGGAATTGGATCGGCTCTTCACCGATCCGCACGGGGACGGTCCCGACCGGCAGCGGCTGGCTGCCGCGCTCGCCGCCACGCACTGGACCACCGTCGTGGCCGGTGGTCCCGGCACCGGCAAGACGCACACCATCGCGCGCATCCTCGCCCTGCTCACCGCGCACCGCCGGGCCACCCCGAAGCTGCCCGCCCTGCGCATCGCCCTGGCCGCGCCGACCGGCAAGGCCGCCGCGCGATTGCAGGAAGCCGTCCGGGAACAGGCCGCCGAGCTGGGACTTCCCGAGCTGACCGCCGCCACCCTGCACCGGCTGCTCGGCTGGCAGCGCGGCCGCACCACCAGATTCCGCCACCACGAACACAATCGGCTGCCCTACGACGTGGTGGTGGTCGACGAGACCTCCATGGTGTCGCTGACGATGATGAGCCACCTGTTCTCCGCGCTGCGGCCCGACACCCGGCTGGTCCTCGTGGGTGACCCGGACCAGCTCGCCTCCGTCGACGCCGGCGCGGTCCTGGCGGACCTGGTCGCCGGACCCATCGCGGCGGCCCCGAATCCGGCGCTGCGGGAACTCCTCGACGCGGACCCGGCGCTCGGGTCGCGGGAGGTCGTCGGTGCGACGGCGATCGATCCCGACGACCCCGTGCCGGTCGATCTCGGCCGGTCCGGCGCGACCTCGCCGCCCGTGGATTCCGCTGGGGCCCAGGATGTGTCGCTGGAACTGTCGCCGGTGGAACGGCGCAGGCTCGGCGGCGGGATCGTGCGGTTGACCCGGGGGAGGCGGTTCGGCGGACGGATCGCCGATGTGGCCGTCGCCGTGCGCGCGGGCGATGCCGACGCCGCCCTCGCGATCCTGCGCGCCGGGGGCGAGGATGTCTCACTGTGCGCGCCCGAGGACATGGTGGCGGTGCGTGCCGACGTCACCGCGTCGGCGCTCGCGGTGACCGCCGCCGCCGAGGCGGGCGATGCCGTGGGCGCGCTCGCGGCGCTGGAGTCGCACCGGCTGCTCTGCGCCCACCGCCAGGGGCCCTTCGGTGTGGAACGCTGGGACCGGATGGCGGGGGAGTGGGCCGCCGCGGCGGGCGCGGGACCCGAAGGGCCGCAATCGGTCTGGTATCCGGGACAGCCGCTGCTGGTGACCGCCAACGATCACGAGGCGCGCATCTACAACGGTGACACCGGCGTCATCGTGCGCCGACCGGACGGATCGTTGCGGGCCGCGCTGCAACGCGGCAGCGAGCCGTACCTGGTGCACCCCACCCAGTTCCCGGCCGTGGTCACCGTGTTCGCCATGACCATCCACCGCAGCCAGGGCAGCCAGTACGACACCGTCTCGGTGGTGCTGCCCGAACCGGAATCCACCCTGCTGACAAGGGAACTGCTCTACACGGCCATCACCCGGGCCCGATCACACGTGCGCGTCATCGGCACCGAGGAGTCGATCCGGGCCGCCATCGGCCGCCGGGTGCTGCGGGCCAGCGGACTGTCCCGCGGCACCCCGGCCTAGGTCAGCGGGCCGAGTCCCGCGACCAGTTCCACGACCACCAGGAGTCGTCGTCGAGGTCGGTCAGGATCGGGCCCTCGATCTTCGTGCGCAGCGGATCGGGCAGGTGCGTCAGCGCCGGGATGACGTCCGGTGACAGGGTGCTCAGATACTCGGTGTCGAGCCGCTTGCCCTGCTCCCACCGATCGATATTGCGGTCGGCGACAAGGTATTCCGGATTCAGCGCCGACAATGTGATCAGGGTGCCCAGTGCCGTCCCCACCGCGGCACGCGACACCCAGTTCCAGCGCAGCAGGGCGATGGCCACCAGCACCAGCAGGTACACCAGACCCACCCACAGCTCGCACACCCCGACCAGCACGCGCAGTACGGTGAACCCGTACGCCTGCTGGTAGGTCCACATGCGGGCCAGTGCCGACCCCACGATCACCAGCGACAGCACGCTCACCGCCGTCAGCAGTACCCGCAGCCAGCGCCGGTCGGCCGCGGAGGCCTGGACCGACCAGTGCAGGACCGCCAGGATGACCGCCAGCGTCAGGATGCTCACGGCCGACAGCTGCCAGAACCCGCTGCGCGCGTACTCGGCGTAGGTCAGTCCGGCGGTCCGCTGCACATAGTCGTCGCCGCCGAACAGCGCCACGAACTGGGCTCCGACGAACACGCCGAACAGCACGGTCAGCGCGCTGACCGGCAGCACCCACTCGCTGCGCGACCACTGCCGCACCGGACGACGGCCCTCCTCGGCCGCGGCGGGCGGCCCGGCCAGCAGATACAGCGCGGCCAGCGCGCCGATCCCGACCACGCCGAACATCAGGATCCACTCCCAGGCCGAGGCGCCGTCGACCGCGGGCACCAGACCGCTCAGCAGGTCCGCGAACGTGGCGTCCGCCCCGCCGAGCAGTGGCACGAACACCACGAGCAGCGCCGCCGTCGCCGCGACCGACACGCCGTATCGTCGCACACTCGACGCACCCGTCGGCCGCGCCTCCCGCAGCCCCGACCACGCCCACGGCAGCGCGTCCAGCGTCGCCAACGGCACCGCGACCATGTCGTGCACGACACCCCACCGGGTCCTGCGCCCCAACACCGCCAGCGACCCCGCGACACACGCGGCCACCACACACAGCACGAACAACCACCCGGCCGCCCGCACCACCCCGACCCCGAGCAACACCAGCGCCGCCGCGGCCCACCAGACCCGAGCCGACCCCGGCAGGCGAACCAGGCCCGCGCCACCGCTGACCGTGGTTGGTGCGTCCTTCGGTGCCGGGCTCGACGCCCCCGCCGCGTCCCCGCGCCCCACCTGGCCCTCCGCGTTGCCGCTGCCAGAGGACGGCGTGCCCGACTCGCTCCGGGTCGATACCTCCGCTCGCCCGTTCGGGTCGTTCGCCGGGGAGCCGTTGTCGCGCATGTTCTTCGCGGCTGCCGTGCTCGACCCCGTGGACGCGCGATCGGCCGGGGCTTCATCGGCGGCCGCGGACGAACCGTGGGCGCCGGCGTCCCGGTCGGCGTCTGCCGCCGCACCGGCGGAGCCGTCTGTCGTTGCGCCCCGGTCTGTTTCGGCTGCCGACGACGCACCGGCCGCATCGGTCGGTGCGCCTGCGGTTGCCGATTGTGCGGAGTTCGCGTCGGCGGCGGGCTTCGTGTCGGCCACTTGCCGGGTGCCGGGCTCGCCGTCGGCCGCGAGCTGGGGGCTCCCGGTGATGGGGGCCGGTGTTGCCGGGTGTTTCGCGGCCGGAGTGGACTTCGGCTCGGTGGGGCGGGTGCGGGCGTGGCGGTCGACCGCGTAGAGGGTGCCCGCCACAACGGTGCCCGCGAGGAGCCAGCCGAGGCCGGGGCGGTCGACCGGGACCACTGTCGCGCTGAAGATGCCGGCGAGAGCGGCGGCGGGGACGGCGCGAGGTGGGTGGGCCACACGTTGCCAGCGGGGGACCGCGCGCAGGAGTGGGGGTGGGGCGACCGGCAACGTCGGACGAGGCGTAGGCGGCTGCCAACCGGCCGACCACGGCGAGGCCGGGTTACCTTGTGTCGCATCGGTTGTCGTGCCGCTGGCAGGCGCCGAATTCTGCGCCGCTTCGCTGCCCGGGGGATGCTCCGTGGTCGTGCCGGTGCTCGACGCAGGTACCACGGTCCCCTGTGCCGCCGATGCCGTGGAAGCCACTGAGGGGGTTGGAGTCTCGGAACCGGTTCCGGTGCTGGTGCTTGATGTCGGGGCCCCGGTGGCTGTGTCGGGCGCCGGAGTCGCGGTGTTCGACGGCGGAGCCTCTCCGGTAATCTGCGGCTGGGGCGCTGCGGTAGTCGCTCCGGTTCGTGACGCCGGAGTCTCGGCATCGGTGCTGGATGCCGGGGCCGGGGTGGTCGCCCCGGGTGCCGGAGACGTGGTGTTCGGCGGCGGAGTCTCTTCGGGTATCGGCGGCTGGGGCGCCGCGGTGGTGTGGTCGGTCATGGTTCCCCTCCGGAAGGTGTGCGGGATCGTCCCGGGACCCTGGGGTCCGGGGTGACGTGGGTGGGATGGGTCAGGTCGTGGGGAGGACGAGGCGGATGCGGGAGCCGGGGTCGGCGACGGCGATGGTGCCGCCGTGCAGGTCGATGACCCAGCGGGCGATGGCCAGGCCGAGGCCGGTGCCGCCGCCGTCGGTGCGGCCGCCGCGCGTGAAGCGGTCGAACACGGTGGCGCGGTCGGCCTCCGGGATACCGGGGCCGTCGTCGGCGATCTCGAGCACGGTGCCGCCCGGGACGGCGTCGGCGTGCACGCGGACCTCGCCGCCTGCCGGACCGTGCCTGGCCGCATTGTCGAGCAGGTTGAACAGCACCTGGTGCAGGCGGGCACGGTCGGCGTCGACGGTCGCGTCGGGCGGTTGGATCACGGTGGTGAAGCGGACACCACGGCCGAGCGCCGCCGTCATCACCTCGGCCTCGGCGATCACCTCCGCCAACAGCGGTGCGAGCGGCACCTTTTCGCGGTCGAGCGGGAAGGCGCCGGCTTCGATACCGGACAGGTCGAGCAGCTCCGAGACCAGCAGGCCGAGCCGCTCGGTCTGGGCCAGCGCGGTCCGCAGCGTCGCCGGGTCCGGTTCGCTCACGCCGTCGACGATGTTCTCCAGCACCGCGTGCAACGCCGTCACCGGCGTGCGCAGCTCATGCGAGACATTGGCGATGAGGTCGCGACGCTGCCGGTCGGCCGCGGCCAGGTCGGCCGCCATCTGGTTGAACGCCTGGGCCAACTCGCCCACCTCGTCGCGGGAACTGGCGCGCACCCGGAAACTGTAGTCGCCGTGCGCCATCCGCCGCGCGGCCGCGGTCATCTCGCGTAACGGCCTGGTGATGCCGTGGGCGAGGAACTGCGAGGTCACCAGCGCGATGGCCATCGCGGTGAGGGTGGTGAACGTCGGCAGCCAGCCGATCCGGAACCAGAAGTAGGCGAAGGCGACCGCACCCGAACACACCATGAGCACGGCCAGTTTCAGCTTGATGGACCGCAGCGGATCCAGCGGACGTGGCATCAGGTCGGCGACCCGGTCGAAGAAGGTACTCATCGCGCGTCCAGGGCATAGCCGACGCCGTGCACGGTGCGGATCAGGTCGGCGCCGAGCTTGCGGCGCAGCGCCTTGACGTGGCTGTCGACGGCGCGGGTGCCCGCCGCGTCGGACCAGTCCCAGATGTCCTCCAGCAGCCGCTCGCGTGCCAGGACCGCGCGCGGCCGGTGCGCGAGCCGGGCCAGCAACTCGAATTCGAGCGGGGTCAACCTGGCCTCGGTGGTGCCGCGCCAGACGCGCCGTTCGTCGAGGTCGATACGCAGATCACCGACCACGATGGTGTGGTCGCCGCGCTCGGCGGCCCGATCGACGCGCCGCAGCAAGGCGTGCACCCGCGCCGCGAGGACCCGCATCGAGAACGGCTTGGTGAGATAGTCGTCGGCGCCGACGCCGAGCCCGATCAGCTGGTCGGTCTCGTCGGTGCGCGCGGTGAGCATGAGCACGGGCACCGGCCGCTCGGCCTGGATGCGGCGGCACACCTCCAGCCCGTCGAACCCGGGCAGCATCACGTCGAGGACGACGAGATCCGGTTCGCCGGCCGTGGCCGCGGCCACCGCGCCGGGACCGTCGTGCGCGACGTCGACCGTGAATCCCTCGGCCCGCAGGCGCGCCGCCACCGATTCCGCGATGGTCACCTCGTCGTCCACGACGAGGACCCGCCGCCCCGGTTGCCCGGTCCCGCCACTGCATTCCATGGTCAGACCCTAGCGAGTGGGTGTGGAGCGTTCCCGGGTCAATTGTGGAGATTCTGTGTGCGCCGATAGCATGGCGGCGTGCATCAGTGCTTCCGCTCCACGCCGCCCCCCGCCTCCTGAGCGAGGTGCCCCGAGACCGCGTGCCGCCGATCCGGTAGGCACGGCCGATCCGCTCGGGTGACGATGGCGCGCGCCCGCACGGCCGCCGCACTGTACGCACCTCGTTTCCGCGACCCCCACCCCCGCTGTCGCAGGAGCGATCTCCCCATGTCTGTCTCTTCCGCTGTGTCCGCGCGTTCTCGTGCCGGACTGTTTCCCCTCGTCGCCGCCGGAATCCTCTGGGGTACCGGCGGATTGCTCGGTTCCCTGGTGCAGGACCGGACCGGGCTGTCCCCGCTCGCGGTCGCGGCCTATCGCCTCGGAGTCGGTGGCGCGATCCTGGTCGTGGTCGCGCTGATCACGCGGCGCGCGGTGCCTCGCGGCCGGGCGGCCCGGCGCCGGATCGGTGCGATCGGTGCCCTGGCCGCGGTCTTCCAGGCGAGCTACTTCGCCGCCGTCAGCGCCTCGTCGGTCGTGCTGGCGACCCTGGTCACGATCGGTGCCGCCCCGGTGCTGGTCGCGGTGTCCGGCCATGTCACCGGCCGCGTGCGACTGGACGCGCGCCGGGTCGCGACACTGGCGCTCGCGGTGACCGGGCTGGCCGTGTTCGTCGGCGTGCCCACCGACGCGTCCGGCGTCGTCGCGGGCGCGGCGCTCGCTCTCGTGGCGGCCACGGCGTTCGCGGCGGTCACCCTGGTCACCGCCGACCCGGTGCCCGGCCTCGACACGATCACCGCCACCGGCTACGGATTCCTCGGCGGCGCGGCGCTGCTCGCCCTGCCTGCCGCCGCCACCGGCCTCGCGTTCACCCCGGCACCGGCCGACCTGCTCGCCGTGGCACTCCTCGGCCTGGCGCCCACGGCCCTGGCCTACGCACTCTTCTTCCACGGCCTGCTCGCGGCCGGGGCCGCGACGGCCGCCGTCCTGAGCCTCCTGGAACCGCTCACCGCCACCGTTGTCGCGGTCGCGCTGCTCGGGGAGCGCCTGACCCCGGTGGCGTGGACCGGCGCCGCGCTCCTCGCGGTCGCCTTGCTCCTGACCGCGACAGCGCCGACCTCGCGGGGGACCGGTCGCCCTGCCGCACGGTGCGATGCCGCCGGGTCGTCCGGTCAGGCGTCGGGGAACAGGCCGGGGAGTTCCATGGCGTAGGCGAGGTCGTCCTTGGTGCCGAGGGTGACCAGCAGGATGCGGATCATCGTCACCCGCGCCTCGGTGACCAGGTCGGGAGCCGGATCGTGACCAGGGTCCGCGCCCGCGGTGATGCGGTAGACGATGTACTCGCAGACATGCAGGGCGGCATCGAGATCCAGGGGCGCGGGCACCGGGCGGCCGAGTTCGCCGAAGGTCTTGCGCACCAGATCGCGGATGTCGTCGAGCGCGCGCTCGCGATAGGCCGACACAGGGGAGCCGGGGTCGTGCAGCTCGGCGAAGAGCGGGCGCAGCATCGCGCCGTGGCCGCGCGCCCAGTCGACGTAGGCGTCGATGAGCCGGATGCCCAGCTGCACCGGCTCGTCGGTGCCGGTCAGCGCGTCCCTGATGCCGCCGACCAGGCCGTCGTTGGAGGCGGTGAGAACCACGTGCAGCGGCTCGGAGGCATTGCCGAAATAGCGGTAGAACGTCGGCCGCGCCAACCCGGCCTGCTCGATGATCTGGGCGACACTCAAACCGCGCGACCCGTTGCGGGCGAACACGGCGGCGGTCGCCTCCACGATCCTGGCGCGGACCTCCTCGGCCTGCTCCTGGGTCTGGGGCGGACGCCCACGGCGCGCCACAGCCGGATCCTCGGACATCACACCTCCCTCACAACGACAGAAAGCTTGACACGATACGGGCCGCAACCATTAATCTAACACCAGTGTTCAGCAAATAGCCGAACCCGGCGCGATCGTCGCGCGTGAGCCATCTGTTGAGGAGAAGGGCCGACAATGACGACAGCCCCCGAGCTGACCGCCGAACCGACCGCGCTGCCTGCCGCGCTGGTCAAGCCCCTGTTCGACCGGGCGGTGGCGGGCGGCGCCGCGTCGGTCCCGGTGTTCGCCCCGGCCACCGGACACAAGATCGGCGACCTGCCGCAGTCCTCCGTCGACGACATCGACCGCGCCTTCGCCGTCGCCAGGCACGCCCAGCGCGACTGGGCCAAGGTGCCGGTCAAGCAGCGCGTGGAGATCCTGCGCCGCTTCCACGACATCGTGCTGGCCGAGCAGGACACGATCCTCGACATCGTGCAGACCGAGACCGGCAAGTGCCGCTCGCACGCCTTCGACGAGGTCGGCGACGTCGCGCTGAACTCGCGCTACTACGCCGCCGTCGCGCCCAAGCTGCTGGCCGACCGCAAGCCGCGCGGCGTGCTGCCCGTGCTCACCTCGGTGGAGGTGCACAACCGGGCCAAGGGTGTCGTCGCGGTGATCTCGCCGTGGAACTACCCGCTCGCGCTGTCGGCCTCCGACGCGCTGCCCGCCCTGGTCGCCGGCAACGCCGTCATCGCCCGGCCGGACAACCAGACCGCCCTGTCGGCGCTGTGGGCGATCGACGCCGCCGAGCGCGCCGGACTGCCGCGCGGCCTGTGGCAGGCCGTGCTCGGCCGTGGCCGCGAGATCGGCGGCGACGTGATCGCCCGCGCCGACTACGTCGACTACACCGGCTCCAGCGCCACCGGCCGCACCATCGCCCAGCAGGCCGGCGAGCGCCTGATCGGCTACTCGCTCGAGCTCGGCGGCAAGAACCCGCTGCTGGTGCTCGGCGACGCCGATGTCTCCAAGGCCGCCAAGCTCGCGGTCCGCGCCTGCTTCTCCTCGGCCGGGCAGCTGTGCGAGTCGATGGAACGCATCTACGTCGACGCGAGCGTCTACGACCAGTTCGTGGCCGAGTTCGTCGGCAACGTCAAGAACATGAGCCTGGGCGGCGAGCTCGACTTCAGCCGCGACATGGGGTCGCTGACCTTCCAGCGTCAGCTCGACACCGTCAGCGCGCACGTCGACGACGCCGTCGCCAAGGGCGCCAAGGTGCTCGCCGGTGGCCGCGCCAGGCCAGACCTCGGCCAGTACTTCTACGAGCCCACCGTGCTCGTCGGCGTCGAGCCCGGCATGACCGTCTACCGCGAGGAGACCTTCGGCCCGGTCGTGTCGATCTACAAGGTCGACTCCGACGACGACGCCGTTGCCGCCGCCAACGACACCGCCTACGGCCTCAACGCCAGCGTGTGGAGCAAGGACGTGAACCGCGGCAAGGCCGTGGCCGCCCGGATCAACGCGGGCTCGGTGAACGTCAACGAGGGCTTCATCGCCGCGTGGGGCAGCATCGACGCGCCCTCCGGTGGCCTCGGCATCTCGGGTCAGGGCCGCAGGCACGGTCCCGAGGGTCTGCTCAAGTACGTGGACACCCAGACGGTCGCGGTCCAGCGGGTGCTCCCGATCGCGCCGCTGCCCGGCATGTCCGAGCAGATGTGGGCCAAGACGATGACGCTGGTCTTCGGCGTCATGAAGACGCTGCGCCAGAAGTAGCGACCAGGATCGACGAAGCAGGGGTAGGCAGGACATGAAACTGGAGACGGTCGCGGGCAAGCGGGTGCTGGTCACCGGCGCCGCCATGGGCCTCGGCAAGCTGTTCGCCGAGCGGGCGGTGCGCGAGGGCGCCGACGCGGTGGTGCTGTGGGACGTCAACGAGATCTCGTTGCGCGAGACCGCCGCCCAGCTCACCGCCCAGGGCGGCAAGGTGTACCAGCATGTCGTCGACGTGTCCTCGCAGGACTCGATCCGCGCGGCCGCCGACACGGTGCGCGACGAGATCGGCGGGATCGACATCCTGGTGAACAACGCCGGGATCGTGCGCGGCAACACCTACTTCTGGGAAACCGAGAACCGCGCCGACATCGACAAGACCATGGCGATCAACTCGCTGGCCCCGATGTACATCGCGCTCGAGTTCCTGCCCGGCATGGTCGCCGGGGCCGGTCAGGCGCGCATCCTCAACATCGCGTCCTCGGCCGGTCTGGTCGCCAACCCGCGCATGGCTGTCTACGCGGCCTCGAAGTGGGCGGCGCTGGGCTGGTCGGACTCGGTGCGGCTCGAGCTCGAGCAGGCGGGCCACGCGCACGTGAAGGTGACCACGGTCTGCCCGACCTACATCAACACCGGCATGTTCGACGGGGCCAAGGGCATCCTGTTCACCCCGATGCTGGAGCAGAACGACGTCGTCGACACCTCGTGGCGGGAGATGAAGAACGGTGGCGCCCTGGTGGTGCTCCCGTGGACTTCCCGGATGAACCGCGCGCTCACCGGCCTGCTGCCGATCAAGGTGCGCGACTTCTACCTCAACGCCGTGGGTGTCTACCACTCGATGGATCAGTTCACCGGCCGCAAGTAGGCGTTCGGCCGACGCGGCCCCCCCCCCCCGCTCACCCGCGGGGGGAGCGCCGGGTTTGGGGGGGGGCGCGGGGTTTGTGAGCGGGGCGGACAGGGGGACCCGGGGGGGGGTGGGGGGGGGGGCCCTGCCGCCACACCCCCCCCCCGTGCCCGGGGGGGGGGCCCACCCCGGGGGCGTGGGGGCCCGCCACCCGGGCCTGGCCCGCCACCGCGGCGACGGCGATCGCCACC
>NZ_JARWOJ010000422.1 GCF_029868625.1 Nocardia neocaledoniensis
GGGGCGGGACACCCAGTACAACCGGGACCACGGTGCCCCCCCCCCCGAGCCCGCCACGCGCGAGAGCGCGCTCGGGTCCCCCTATTTCCCTGCCTTATCCGCGCTGAACTCGCGCGGCGCGCCGGGGGCGCCCGCGACGAGCTCGAGCGGCGCGGAGTTCGCCCGCGATGCGCCGATGGCGATCGCCGCGCGAACCGTATGGGATACTGACTACGGACGTGTTCGACGCCGATGCTCAAACAGGGCGGTTGGTGACAGCCTGTCGCGCAGGTACGCGACAGCGGTGACGGACATGACCGGATGACACCGCGGTTGGATGCCGATCATCGCTGCCACGGACGACCCTGTTGCTGGGGTCGCCCACCCCGGCACGCTGGATGAGCGCTCGGAGCGCGGCGTCACGCCGTACAGCCAGGCGCCGCGTGACCGGTTGGCCCGCCAGAAGATCGATCGAGGTGCGACCGGACACGCGGGGCGAGACCAGATGACCCTCGTACCATCGGTACGAGGTGCACGGACGATGCCCCCGCGTCGGCCGCGTCACTCCCGTACCGGGGATGGACGCGCCCGGGGGCCCGAGGAGACTTCGTGGCCGATACAGAGCCGCTGGACACAACACAACAGGATGCCGATCAATTGCCGGAGCGAATTCGAGTTCATGCACTGGCCAAGCGGTTGGGAGTGACCAGCAAACGCATCCTGGCCAAACTGGCCGAACTGGGAACAGAAGCGCGCAGCGTGCAATCCAACGTGGATCGCGCCGTCGCCGAGACGGTGCGCGACGCCATCGCCGCCGCCGACGCCGAGACCGGCGAATCCCCGGCATCCACGCCCGTGACGGCCGCGCCGCCGTCGCCCGCCCCCGTCGCCGAGCAGCCGGCCGACCCGACCACCGCGCCCGCGCCGATGTTCTCGGCGCCCGAGGTCGCGAGCACCCAGGGTGTCTTCGCGAACGCGCCGCACACCGACCTGTTCACCCATCGGACCGAGGAGGCTCCGGCCCCCGTCGAGCCGGTGGCCTTCGAAGCGCCCGCCGTCGCGGCGCCGCTGTTCCTGCCGCCGGACGCCACCGCCGCCGAGGAGGCGCGCAAGCGCCGTCGTTCCGATCGGACGAGCAAGCGGACCGAGGAGCCGGTCGAGGACGTCGAGCCCGAGACCGAGGCCGCCGAGGACGAGTCCGACGCCACCGGTGACAACGACGCCGACGGTCAGCCGCGTCGCCGTCGTCGTGGCCGTCGTGGCCGCGGTCGTGGCCGCGGCGAGCAGTCCGCCGACGGCGAGGACACCGATACCGAGGGCGCCGAGTCCGACACCGACGACGAGCCCGCCGCGTCGACCGAGCCTGCCACCGACGAGGCCGAGCAGGCCGAGGACACCGACACCGACGACGAGGACGACACCCAGCCCGAGGGCGCGAGCCGTCGTCGTCGCCGTCGCCGCCGCCGCAAGGTCGGCGGGGAGTCGGGCGAGGACGCCTCGTCCGAGGACGATCCGCCGAACACCGTCGTGCACGAGCGCGAGCCGCGCAACAAGAGCCGCGGCCGCTCCAACTCCGACGAGGTGCAGGGCATCTCCGGTTCCACCCGGCTCGAGGCCAAGCGCCAGCGCCGTCGCGACGGCCGCGAGGCCGGTCGCCGTCGTCCGCCGATCCTGACCGAGTCGGAGTTCCTGGCCCGCCGCGAGGCGGTCGACCGGGTGATGGTCGTGCGGGAGAAGGCGTTCGACGCCGCCGAGCACGCGGGTCACCAGACCACCACCCAGGTGGCGGTGCTGGAGGACAACATCCTGGTCGAGCACTTCGTGACCAGCTCCGGCCAGGCGTCGATGGTGGGCAACGTCTACCTGGGCAAGGTGCAGAACGTGCTGCCCAGCATGGAGGCGGCGTTCATCGACATCGGCCGCGGCCGCAACGGCGTGCTCTACGCCGGTGAGGTGAACTGGGAGGCCGCCGGTCTCGGCGGCAAGGAACGCAAGATCGAGCAGGCGCTCAAGCCTGGCGATCAGGTGCTGGTCCAGGTCTCCAAGGACCCGGTCGGGCACAAGGGCGCCCGCCTGACCACCCAGATCTCCCTCGCCGGCCGCTTCCTGGTGTACGTGCCGGGCGGCACCTCCACCGGCATCAGCCGCAAGCTGCCCGACACCGAGCGCAAGCGGCTCAAGGAGATCCTGCGCGAGATCGTGCCCGCCGACGCCGGGGTGATCATCCGCACCGCGTCCGAGGGCGTCAGCGAACCCGAGCTGGCGCGCGACGTCGAGCGGCTGCAGGCCACCTGGCGCACCATCGAGGAGGCCGCCAAGGGCTCGGCCAAGGACGCGCCCAAGGCCCTCTACGAGGAGCCCGACCTGCTGGTCAAGGTCATCCGCGACCTGTTCAACGAGGACTTCTCCCGGCTGGTCATCGAGGGTGACCGGGCCTGGAGCACCGTGGAGACCTACGTCCGCACCGTCGCGCCCGACCTGCTGCCGCGGGTCGACCGGCACGAGAACAACGGTGTCGACGTGTTCACGGCCTTCCGCATCGACGAGCAGCTGGCCAAGGCGCTCGACCGCAAGGTGTGGCTGCCCTCGGGCGGCACCCTGGTGATCGATCGGACCGAGGCGATGACCGTCGTCGACGTCAACACCGGCAAGTTCACCGGTTCGGGGTCGAGCAACCTGGAGGAGACCGTCACCAGGAACAACCTGGAAGCGGCCGAGGAGATCGTGCGCCAGATGCGGCTGCGCGACATCGGCGGCATGATCGTCGTCGACTTCATCGACATGGTCCTCGAGTCCAACCGCGATCTGGTGCTGCGCCGCCTCACCGAGGCGCTCGGCCGCGACCGCACCCGGCACCAGGTGTCGGAGGTGACCTCGCTCGGTCTGGTCCAGATGACCCGTAAGAAGCTGGGCACCGGACTGGTCGAGGCGTTCTCCACCACCTGTGAGCACTGCCACGGCCGCGGCATCCTCGTGCACTCCTACCCGGTCGACACCGGGTCGGGCGGCGACGAGCAGTCCGGCCGGGCCAAGGAGGGCGGCTCGCGCCGTCGCCGTGGCAAGGACAAGAGCGGTCAGGACAAGCCCGCCGCGGCCGCCCCGGCGACCAACGGCACCGCCCCCGCCGAGCACGGTGAGGAGGACATCGCGGTCAAGCGGGCCCACCCGGTCGCGCTCGCGATGGCCGCCCACCACGGCGAGGAAGGTGCCGAGCAGGCGGGCGAATCCGTCGAGCCCGAGGTCGTCGAAGAGACGCCCGCCGAGCCGACGAGGTCCCGGTCGCGGTCCCGGTCGCGCCGCGCGAGCCGGGCGGCGGCCCAGGCCGAGGCGCCGGTGGAGAGCCCCGCGCTGACCGGGGTCATCACGGCCGAAGACGAATCCGTCGAGGCGGAACCGGAGGTCGAGGCTGTCGAGGCCGTCGCCGAGCCGCAGCCGGTCGCCGAGCCGGAGCGGGCTGTCGAGCCGGAGCCGGTCGCCGAGCAGGCCGTCGAGCCGGAGCCGAGCGGCGAACCGGAGCAGGCTCCCGAGCCCGCCCCGGTCACCGAGGAGCCCGGCCGGGCACCACGGCGGCGCCGGGTGGCGCGCTCGACGGCGGCGCCCAAGGCCGACAGCGCGGGCGCGGTGTTCGTGCTCTCCGCGAGTGAGCAGCCGCCCGTGGCGCCCGTCGTCGACGTCGCCGCGGAACCGGTCGTCGTCCCCGAGCGCAAGCCGCGTCGCCGCGCGGTGGCCCGTCCCGCGGGCGCGCCTGCCGCCGACGGCAACTGACCCCGGGGGGGGGGGGGGGGGGGGGGGGGGGGGGGGG
>NZ_JARWOJ010000423.1 GCF_029868625.1 Nocardia neocaledoniensis
GCGCGCGCGAACCGCAAGCTCGGCCCGACTTCGTCGACCTCGAGCTCGAACACCGTGCGCTTGTCCCCGTCACGGGTCTGGTAGCTGCGTTGCTTGAGCCGCCCCGCGACGATGACACGCGCGCCCATGGTCAGCGACTCAGCCGCATTTTCCGCGGCCTCGCGCCAGATGTTGCAGCGCAAGAACAACGCTTCCCCATCACGCCACTGATTGGTGGTGCGGTCGAACACCCGCGAGGTCGAGGCGACGGTGAAATGCGCGACCGCATCACCCGCGGGGACGAACCTCAGGTCGACATCGGAGGTCAGATTTCCGATGACTGTGATGACCGTGTCTCCGGCCATGGCGAACTCCTTAGCTCTGAGGGTGGATAAGACTCATTCGATGGGGCGCTACGCAGTACGCGGCGTCGGTTCGTTTCAGTCCTGCGACGTGCCGCCAAGTGCGCGGCTGAGACGAAAGGCCTGCCGCAAACCGGAATCGATCTTCTTGGCCTGCCGGTAGGTCAATGGGATGACGACCGTGCCGACGACGGTGTTGTCCGGGTCATGGATGTGGATGGTGAGGTGGTTGTCACCGGGTGCGCCGTAGCTCACTTCGAGCCCGCCGTCGCAGTAGGTCCACGCGATCCACATCGGGAACATTCCGCCGCTGACGTACTCGCGGCCCATGATTCGTTGCCACAGAATCGAACTCAGCGGTGCCTTGCGCCGGACGAAGTAGTAGCGGTACTCGTGACGGAGACGATCTCGCAACCGAGTGCACCCACGACCGCCACACAGGGTGTGCGGATACACAGGTGGATCCGGGGAAGCGCCTGCTAGATGACGGTCGGGTGGTAGATCTCGGTGATGGCGTCGGGCGCCTGTGACAGATGCGCGAACACCAGCGGGTATCGGGGCTGGGGTCCTGGCCGCTGCGGGTCAGGTGATGTCGATGCCGAGTTCGGCCGCGATCACCAGTGCGGCCTCGGCGAGTGCCCGGATCTGTTGGGGTGGCAAGTGTTCGTCGAGCGCGTTTGCCAGCAGCACCGCGATGGGGTGGGTCGGGTCGGCGTCGAGGGCTGTGGCAAGGGCGGTCCTGGCGAGCGCGGTGTTGTTGTGGTGGTAGGCGCTGTAGGCGAACAAGGTGACGGCTTCGGCGCGGTCGTGACCGTGGGTCGCCGCCGCGATCTGGAGCCACAGTGCCTCCGCCGCTCCGTGGTACTCGCTGCGGGCGAGGCCGTACATGATGTCGCGGATAGTCCGGTCGCGCAGCAGCGCGACGGCCAAGGCCAGATCCTGTGCCCCGACAGGTTCTTCTTGCGCGGTGCTTATCTGAAACAGCAGCCACACCGTGCGCTCACGGCGTAGATCGAGAACGCGGTCAGGAGAACGTGCGGCAGCGAGCTCGGCCCGGTCGCGACCAATAGCGTCAGCGAGGTGGGAGAGCACCTCGTCGACCAGGGCGGGGGTCGGGGCGTCGGGGATGCTGCGGAGCTGCCGCACCGGCGATGCCTGATCGGTTGCCACAGAATCGAACTC
>NZ_JARWOJ010000424.1 GCF_029868625.1 Nocardia neocaledoniensis
GGGGCGCGTTGCACCGCGCGCTGCTGGTCCATGTCGTGGACGACCTCCCTGGTGCCGACGTGGGTGTGGTGGTCGGCCCCGCTGCGGTGGGGGCTGCGGTCGGCGTATTCGCGGTTGTCGGCCTCGGCGGCGGCGATGCCGTCGGGGGTGTTGTCGATCGGCGGTTCGGCGCGTTCGGCGTCGGACTGCTCGGGCGTCAGGCAGACGATCGCGGGCAGGGACGAACCCACGCCGCGCGGATCGAAACCGACCCGGTCGAACTTCTCGGCCAGCGCGGTGCGGTTGCCGACGGCGACCGTCGAGAGCCCGGAGACGCCAGGTCCGCCGGGGTTCAGCAGCAGCGAGCCGATCTTCTTGCCGGTCGCCGGGATGCGCGAGACCGCGATCTGGGCGGTCGGGCCGTCCGGCTGCGCGTAATCGATCGGCACCGTGATCCTGGCGCATTCGGTCCGGGGCGGCAGCCGGTCCTCGGGGCCACCGAATCCCTCGCACGAACCCCAGTCGAGGGGTTGCTCGTAGAACTTCTCCAGCCCGGCGGGCGGTGGCGGCAGCTCCGCGCGCGAGGCGCTGTCGTCGGTGACCGCGCACCCGGACACGGTCAGCGCGCACAGGGCGCCGAAGAGCACGACGAGCCGGCCTCGCTGCACAGTGGGCCCACCTTTCCGCGCCGCACGGCGCACAACACGATGCGCCCGATCCGCTCGACTGGGCTGAGTTCACGGTAGCCGAACCGGCGCTGTGACCGATCACACCGGGTGCGGCCCTTAAACCTGCTCGGCCCGAGGTGGCACACTGGATTCGTCAGAAAAACCCGGGGACCCGATTCGGGCCTCGAGGAACCAGACGAAAGAGGGACGATGATGTCCGAATCCGCTGAGCAGGCCCCTGCCTACGGTGCCGCTCCCGCCGAAGCCAAGCCCCGCCGCAAGACCCGCGTCCAGCATCTGCAGCAGATGAAGGCCGAGGGCGAGCGCTGGTCGATGCTGACGGCCTACGACTACTCCTCCGCGCGTTTGTTCGAGGAGGCGGGCATTCCGGTCCTGCTGGTCGGCGATTCCGCCGCCAACGTGGTGTACGGCTACGACACCACCGTGCCGATCACCATCGACGAACTCATCCCGCTGGTACGCGGCGTCGTTCGTGGCGCGCCGCACGCGCTCGTCGTCGCCGATCTGCCCTTCGGCACCTACGAGTCCTCGCCGCAGCAGGCGCTGGCCACCGCCACCCGGTTCATGAAGGAGGGCGGCGCGCACGCGGTGAAGCTCGAGGGCGGCGAACGCGTCGCCGAGCAGATCGCGCTGATCACCGCGGCGGGCATTCCGGTGATGGCGCACATCGGGTTCACCCCGCAGAGCGTCAACACCCTGGGCGGGTTCCGGGTGCAGGGTCGTGGCGACGGCGCCGAGCAGCTCATCGCCGACGCGCTCGCCGTACAGGAGGCCGGCGCGTTCTCCGTCGTCATGGAGATGGTCCCGGCCGAACTGGCGGGCCAGGTGACCAACAAACTCACCATCCCGACCGTCGGCATCGGCGCGGGCGCCGACTGCGACGCCCAGGTGCTGGTCTGGCAGGACATGGCGGGCTACACCAGCGGCAAGACCGCCAAGTTCGTCAAGCGCTTCGGCAATGTCGGTGACGAACTGCGCTCGGCCGCCGCTGCCTACGCCGACGAGGTCCGCCGGGGCACCTTCCCCGGTCCCGAGCACAGCTTCTGAATAGTTGGAGCGCTGGCGCGCTCGTGTCGCGGCCCCTTGGTCCCCGGGGGGGGGGGGGCCCGGGGCGCGCCGGCGGGGTGGGGGGCCCCGCCGGCCGGCCGCGGGGGGGGGGCCCCCCCGGGGCCCGGGGTTTACCGGTGGGCCGGCCCGGGGGGGGGGGGGGGCGCGGGGGGGGGGGGGGGGGGGAGGGGCGGGGGGGGGGGGGGGGGGGGGCGGCCCCGCCCGCGCGGGGGGGGCGCGGCGGGGGGGGGGGGGCCGCCCCCCCACGACGGCGGGGTAGAGCTGGCGGTAGCGGGTGACCAGATGGGGGATGAGGTCGTCGGGTGCGCCCGCGTCGCCGAGCAGGGTGGCCAGTGG
>NZ_JARWOJ010000425.1 GCF_029868625.1 Nocardia neocaledoniensis
CCCCCCCCCCCCCCCCCCCCCCCCCCCCCCCCCCCCCCCCCCCCCCCCCCCCCCCCCCCGGCCGCCCCCGGGGCGGCCCCCGCCGCCGCGCCTGCCACCCCCGCCCCGACGTCTGTGCCGGTCACCGGGGGATGGGCCACCCTTTCGGCCGCCATGACCGCCGAGGTTCCGCCGATCGCCGACCGTGACGATTTGACCGTGAGCATCGCCCCCGGTGCCGCGTTCGGGCACCCGGCGGTGTTCGTGCCCGCACTGCGCGCGATCGAACTCGACGGGTCCCGACTCAAGATCGACCCGGCCGCCGCGTGCCCGGCCCGCAACAGTGACCGCAACCACTACCCGGCGGTGTGGGGTGCGTTGGTGCACGAGTGCGCGCACGCCAAACACTCGGTGTGGCGGGCCCCGTTGCTGGCGCACCCGGAGGTGGTGAAGGCGGCGGATTTGCTTGAGGAGTCACGGATCGAGGCCGCCCAGATTCGCCGCCGCCCCGATGACCGGCATTGGTTGCGCGCCAGCGCCACCGAGATCGTGATCGGCGACAACGGCGGCGCGAGTGCCGCCGCGCACCTCCCGCGCACCACCTACGCCGCCGCCCACAACGCCGCCCTCGTGCTCGGCCGGATCGATGCCGGGGTACTGACCGAGTCCGAATGCGCGCCGCTGGTGCGCGAGATCGAGTCCATCCTCGGCACCGACACCCTCGCCGCGTTGCGCGCGATCTGGCGTGAGGCGCACACCGTGGCCGATACCGACACCGCCGCCATGCTCGAACTCGGGCGGCGCTGGTTCGACATCGTGGGCCCCGAACCGCACACCACACCGGTACCGACCTCGCTGTTGGGCGCGGCCATCGAGGCCACCGCCGCCGCCATCGCCCGCGAGGTCGCGGCGAACCCGGTGCCCGCCGACCCGGCCGAGTCCGCTGCCGCCGCGCGCGAGGCTGCCGCCGCCACTGCCGAACAGGCACAGCTGATGGCCGAGCACGTGTTCGGCGATGGCGAGACACCGGGGCACTCGCGCACCGTAGCCCGCACCCGCACCCCACTGAGCACAGAACAGACCGCCGCGCGGGTGCTGGCCCGCGCGCTGGACACCGCCGCCGCCCGCGAACGCGCCACGGTGAAAACGACCTCGGTGGTCCCGCCGGGCCGGGTGCGGATGCGTGGTGTGCTGGCCCGCCAAGCACAGCTCGCCGCCGGTGCCATCCCGACCGCCGAACCGTTCACCCGCACCGCCCGCAAAACGAGCCCGTACCCGCCGCTGCAGGTCGGCATCGCGTGCGACGTGTCCTCCTCGATGAGCGCGTTCGCCGCGCCGGTGTCCTCGGCCGCGTGGATCATCGCCCGCGCCGCCGAGCTGGCCGCGATGCCCGCTACCACCGCGACCGTGACCTTCGGCGCGAAGGTCACCCCGATCACCTACCCCGGCACCGCCCCCGCCCAGGTCGCCGAGTTCGGTTGCCCGGACAAATACCACGCCCTCGCTGCCGCGACGGTCGCCCTCGACGGGGCCCTCGGCCTGTCACGGCCCGGCGCGACACGGCTACTGGTCATCATCTCCGACGGCATCTACCGACCCCACGAACGCGCCTCCGCACAGCGTCGACTCGACGCTGTCCGCGCGGCCGGGTGCGCGGTGCTGTGGTTGGCACCCGAGAGTGGCAAGCGCCCCGGCCGCCCGGGAGCCCCGACTCCGCTGAACGGGGCGACCGTGCACGTGGTCAGCGACCCGGCCGCCACCGCCACCGCGATCGCCCGCGCCATCACTGCCGCCGTGCGCGCCGCCTAAACCTCCGGCCCCGGGGGGGCCCCCCGCCCCCGGGCCCCCCCCCGCCCCGGGCCACCGGCCCGGGGCGGGGTGGGTGCCCCGGGCGGGCCCCAACCATCACCCACCCGCCCCGCACCCCGGGGCGGCAACCACAGGAGACACCGTGACCGATCCCGCGATTCCCACCACCGCCGCGCTCGACGCGATCTACGTGATCGCCAACGCCGTCACCGGCGACCAGTTCGTCATCTACGCCACCGGCCCGCACGACGAGCGCGGCATGTACACCGTGGCGCACGTGACCGGCGGCACCGGCGGTTACGCCGCCCCGCGTATCCACCTCGTGCACCCCGACGACATCGCCGCCTACGCCGCCGGGGCCGCCGGAAGGTTGCGTCGGGGCTCGCACCTGCACGCGGTGACGGTGTGGCTCGACCGCACCACCGGCCCCCTGCACACGCGCCTCGCCCGGTGAACCCGCTAGCACCCCAACCGAACCCGAACAGGAGCACCCCCATGAAAGACACTCGCGCCCACGACGAGGACGGCGTCATCAAACCGGGAGCCAAACTCAGCGGCAACGACTACGTCGTGGTCAGGCTGCGCGACAGCGACGACCCGCCCGGCCGAATCCTGGTGGTACGCAACCCGACCCGCTGCCACCACGGCTACACCATCTGCGTCGAGTGCGCTGAAAGCTGGGAACTCGACCACCATGTGGACTACGAGCTGACCGGCGGCGGGCGACGACTTCGCGAGGCCCTCGACATCCAGCCCGCCACCGGCAACGCAGAACCTTCCGAGGCCGACTCCGGCGAGCCCGGCACCGACACGGCCGACCCGTCACCGGTGCACCCGTGACCGGCTCGTGTATCGAGTCCTCGGCTCGCGTGCCACGCGCCCGCGGCGAGGCTGCCGGCGGGAGGCGCCTCGCCATCCCTGAGTCAACACCGGCGACTCGAATTCCGCTCGCGCCGAGGCTATTACGGAATCGGACGAGAGGAATTCGCGACCGGAACCAATTTCCACATTCCGCTTGACATCACACGCCCTATCGAGCGGTCATGGAAACCGGAACGGCACCGACCGCCCGGGGAATCGCCCCGATCGGTGCGCATTCCGTCCCCGCCCGGGGACATCACCGAATTCACCAAACCCATTTGTTGGAAGGAACCCCCATGTCGAAAACCAAGAACGCCGCCGTGGCCACGGAAACGGCCGCACCCACCCCGGAAAACGGTTCGCGGTCGGTGCCGGTACCGCGCCGCGACAGCACCCGGGCGTTGTGGGCGGCGCTGCGCGCACACCCTGACAACACCAGCGCCGCGCTGGCCGACATCGCCGGGATCGGCCAGTCCACCGCGCGGCGGCTGCTGACTCAGTGGGAAACCGCCGGGTGCGCCCAATCCCACACCGACCCCGCATCGCCCCGCGCCGCCAAGACCTGGACCCAGGGCACGGGCACACCCGCCACCATCGAACCGGACCCGGCCCCCACCGCGCCCGCCGATTCGGGCCCGGCCGAACACACCGACGCGGATCCGGCCGAACCCACCGACCCGGGCGCGGTGTCTCCTGAGACGGCCGAACCGGTCGGATCGACGCCCGAAACCGGCGAGCCCGCACCCGAATCCGCGACGGTGTCGGCGGCGCAGGTGCCCGCGTTGCACAGCGCCGAAGCTCGGGCACTGTGGAAGGCGCTGGAAACCCACCCCGGCAGCACCACCGCCGATCTGGCCGAAATTGCGGCCATCGGGACCAATGCGGCGCGGCATCTGCTGACGGAATGGGAACTCGCCGGGGCCGTGTGGGCGGCCACCGATCCGGGCAAGCCTCGGGCCGGGAAGAGCTGGACCGCCGGAGCGAAACCCGAACCGTCCCCAGCCCCGGCCGCGCCCGAATCGGTGGCCACCACACCCGCCGAACCGGAGCCCGCACCGGCCGACCCCGTGACTCCGGAACCCGCTGTGGCCGAACCCACCGCGCCCGAACCGGCCACCCCCGCCGAACAGGCGGCCCCGGCCGACCCCGCGCCCGACACCACGGCGGAGACGGCGGCAGCCGCCCCCACGGGCGACGAAACCGCCACCGTGGCCCCGGAACCCCCGGCGGCGGCCCACAACGGCGCTGGGGGCGACGCGGAGTCGACGGTCGAACGCCTGCCCGCCGGTGCCCTGCGGGGACAGGTCGAGGACTTCCTGCACGAAAACCCCGGAAAGGAGTTCACCCCACACCAGATCGGCAAAGCGCTGAACCGGTCCAGCGGCGCGGTCCACAACGCCCTGGTCAAGTTGACCGACGGCGGGACCGCGAGCCAGACCAGCACGGCCCCCAAGAAATTCACCCTCGCGTCCTGAAACTGGGCGATGCCGGAATCCCCGGAGCTGCTACCTCCGGGGAGTCCGACACCGCCCTCTCAACCTAACCTCTGAGAAAGGTGCTCGACTATGTACTCCACCCCAACCCCCACCATCCTGGGCGCGGCCCTGTACCGGGTGTACGCCGACTCCAGCCACGCCCCCGACAGCCTCGAGCTGTGGATCGCCATCGCCGAGACGGCGGTGCGGGAACTGCAGATGCCCGTGCTGGCCGCGCTGGTGCCGTGGGTGCCGATCGCGTTGCGCTACGAGCAGGTGACCACCGACGGTGAGTTCTTCCCGCACTCCGGTGCGGTGCGTGTCATGACCGGCCCGTTGACCGGCACCCTCTACGGCGACCTCGAAACAGCCGCCCGCGAGGTGGTCGTGGCAACCCTGGACCAGCTGCCCAAACAGGACTGCGGAGACACCAGCGACAGCGGAAGTGACAGCGGCAACGACGGCGACGAGCAGACCGTGACCGTGTACAGGGCGTTGCCGTCGTGGGGGGTCCGCAACGACAGGGGCCCCGCCCCGCCGGGGCGGCGCCCGGGGGCGCCCCGAAGCTGCTGGCCCGGCGACCCCGGGGAAAGGCCCGGGGGGGGGGGGGGGGGGCGGGGGGGGGGGGG
>NZ_JARWOJ010000426.1 GCF_029868625.1 Nocardia neocaledoniensis
CACCGTGGGCCCGTCTCTGATTGTTCTGTTTTCGGCGCACTGACCCCTTCACCCTCTACTCCCCCGCCCCGGCGCGACCGTGGGGGGGGGGCTTTTTCGTCGATGTCTCAGTGCTTCTCGGCGCCGAGGTAGTACTCGAAGACCAGGCCTGCGGCGGCGGCGAGCACGAGCGCCACGCCGAGGCCGATCAGCCAGAACTGGAAGAACGCCAGGCCGAGCGCGGTCACCGAACCGGCCGCGGCCAGCAGGATGGGCCAGAAGCTACCCGGCGAGAAGAAGCCGAGGTCACCGGCGCCGTCGACGATCTCGGCCTCCTCGTAGTCCTCGGGCCGCAGGTCGATGCGGCGCGCGACGAACCGGAAGTAGGTGCCGATGATCAGCGACAGGCCCGCGGTCAGCACGATCGCGGTGGTGCCCGCCCACTCGATGCCGGTGCGCGACTGCGCGGTGAAGAAGCCGTAGACGATGCCCACCAGGATGAAGAACGCCGTGAGCAGTTCGAAGATCCGCGCTTCGATCCTCATATCAGAATCCTCACTTGCTCTCGTTCACCGAAGCGCTCTTGCTGTCACGCTTGGTGTTGAAGGGGTACGTGGAGGTGGCCACCGGCGACTCGCCGATCGACTCGAGCGCCTCACCGTTGGTCTTGCCGTCGATGCGCGCCTGCATGTACTTGGCGTACTTCTCCGGCGAGACCGCGCGGACCTCGAAGTTCATCATCGAGTGGTAGGTGCCGCACATCTCGGCGCAGCGGCCGACGAACGCGCCTTCCTTCTCGATCTCGGAGATCTGGAAGACGTTGTCGGACTGGTTTTCCTTCGGGTTCGGCATCACGTCGCGCTTGAACATGAACTCCGGCACCCAGAAGGCGTGGATCACGTCGGCGGCGGCGAGCTGGAACTCGATGCGCTTGCCGGTCGGCAGCACCAGGACCGGGATCTCGTTGCTGGACCCGATGGTCTCGACCTTGTCGTAGTGCAGGTACGAGAGGATGTCGTTGGCGGGCTTGCCGTGCACCGGACCCGGCTGCGGGTGGCCCTCTTCGTTCTTGCGCTCGGCGTACTCGGCGAGCTGCTCCTCGTTGGCGGCCTCACGCTCGGTGTCGATGCCGTTCCAGGTGAGCCCACCGACGTTGTTCACGTTGCGGTAGCCGAACTTCCAGTTCCACTGGAAGGCGGTCACGTCGACGGTGACATCCGGGTTGTCGGTCTTCTCGTGCACGTAGTTCTGCACGACCACGGTGAAGTAGAACAGCACCGCGATGATCACGAACGGGATCGCCGTGTAGGTCAGCTCCAGCGACACGTTGTAGCCCGTCTGGCGCGGGAACTCCGGGGAGTCCTTGCGCTTGCGGTGCATGATGACGGTCCAGAAGGTGAGACCCCAGACCAGCACGCCCATGGCGAGCGCGGCCAGCACGGACCAGGTCCACAGCTCCCGCATCCGGGTGGCCTGCGGCGTGATGCCCGAGGGCCAGCCGAACCGCAGCCAAACATTGTCGATCGAGCAGCCCGAGACCAGGACGGCAGTGATCCCCAAGGACACCGCCAGCCCGGCCCGTCGAAGGATGCGGCCCTGCCGACCCCGAACGGGTCGTGCCCCGATCTCTTCGCTCGCCTTGTGCGCCACGCTCACGCCTTCCTGGTCGCTACACATTCCGACACATTGCGTCGTCCGGGCCGCGATCCGCCCGTTCCGACACCGTTTTCAAGCACGTTTCAGGCCGCCCTCGAGTATTGCCGCTGTGAGGCCTGCACACCTGAGAAGGACCTGAGTACTACGCAGCGTAGACCAAAGCGGCCACTGTCTTGTCGCGGGGTCGTATTCGACACTCCGTGCCGACCGCAGCGGAGGCGGCGACCTGCGGTTTGCCGTGCGCGGGCGTGCGCGTCGCGCGCCGGGCCGGGTTGGGCGCGGCGCGTCGCGCGGGTGTGCGGCATACTCGGACACAGCGTTTCGGCCCGCCCGTGGCCACCCCATCATCGAACGAGAGAAGGTTGCCGACACCGTGTGCGGACTGCTCGGATTCCTGACAGCTGATCCGGCGACGACCCAGGTGGTCGATCAGGTGTACGACGCGCTGCACTGCCAGCGGCACCGTGGGCCCGACGAGAAGGGCACCTGGCACGACGATCACATGATCTTCGGGTTCAACCGTCTCTCCATCATCGACATCGAGCACTCGCACCAGCCGCTGCGCTGGGGCCCCGCGGACAACCCGCAGCGCTACGCGATGACCTTCAACGGCGAGATCTACAACTATCTGGAACTGCGCGAGCAGCTGGCCGCCGAGCACGGCGCCGAGTTCCCCGAGGGCAAGATCTTCGCCACCGACGGTGACGGCGAGTCCATCGTGGCCGCCTTCCACTTCTGGGGCCCCGAGGCCGTGCGCAAGCTGCGCGGCATGTTCGCCTTCGCGATCTGGGACACCGAGAAGCAGGAGCTGTTCCTGGCGCGCGACCCGTTCGGCATCAAGCCGCTGTTCTACGCGAGCGGCCCCGGCGGCACCGCCTTCGCCAGCGAGAAGAAGAGTGTGCTCGAACTGCTGAGCCCGCTCGGGCTGTCCGACGAGCTCGATCCGCGCGCGCTCGAGCACTACACCGTGCTCCAGTACGTGCCCGAGCCCGAATCGCTGCACAAGAACATCCGCCGCCTCGAATCCGGTACCTACGCCACCGTGCGGGTGGGCCAGGCGCCGCAGGCCACCCGCTACTTCCGCCCGGACTTCCGCGTCCGTCCGTTCGCCGAGGGCGCGGCACAGGCCCGCTACGCCGAGATCGCCGCGGCGCTCGAGGACTCGGTCGCCAAGCACATGCGCGCCGATGTCACCGTCGGCTCGTTCCTGTCCGGCGGCATCGACTCCACCGCCATCGCGGCGCTGGCCATGCGGCACAACCCGAAGCTGATCACCTTCACCACCGGCTTCGAACGCGAGGGCTACTCCGAGGTCGACGTGGCCGCCGAGAGCGCCGAGCTGATCGGCGCGCGCCACATCGTCAAGGTGGTCTCCCCCGCCGAGTTCGCCGCCGCCATCCCCGAGATCGTCTGGTACCTCGACGATCCGGTGGCCGACCCGGCGCTGGTGCCGCTGTACTTCGTGGCCAAGGAGGCCCGCAAGCACGTCAAGGTGGTGCTCTCCGGCGAGGGCGCCGACGAGCTGTTCGGCGGCTACACGATCTACCGGGAGCCGTTGTCGCTCAAGCCCTTCGAGTACCTGCCCGCCGGGCTGCGCAAGCTGGTCGGCAAGCTCGGTGACCGCATCCCCGACGGCAAGCGGGGTAAGTCGCTGCTGCAGCGCGGCTCGCTCACCCTCGAGGACCGCTACTACGGCAACGCCCGCAGCTTCAACGACGCGCAGCTGCGCTCGGTGCTGCGCGAGTTCCGCCCCGAGTGGACCCATCAGGACGTCACCGCCCCGATCTACGCCCAGTCCGCGGGCTGGGACCCGGTCGCGCGCATGCAGCACCTCGACCTGTTCACCTGGCTGCGCGGCGACATCCTGGTCAAGGCCGACAAGATGACCATGGCCAACTCCCTCGAACTGCGCGTGCCGTTCCTGGACAACGAGGTCATGCGGGTGGCCCAGGGCCTGCCCTACGACCAGAAGATCACCAAGGAGACCTCGAAGTACGCGCTGCGCCAGGCCCTGGACGGGATCGTCCCCGACCACGTCCTGAACCGCGCCAAGCTCGGCTTCCCCGTTCCCCTGCGGCACTGGCTGCGCGGCACCGAACTCTACGACTGGGCCGAGGCGCAGATCGCCGAGTCCCAGACCGACCACCTCATCGACAAGGCCGCGGTCCTGGGGATGCTGCGCGACCACAAGGCGGGTCTGTCCGACCACAGCCGCCGCCTGTGGACCCTGCTGGTCTTCATGGTCTGGCACGGAATCTTCGTCGAGGACCGCATCAAGCCGGAGATCCAGGAGCCCGCGTACCCCGTGTCGCTCTGACCGACGACGAACGCCCCCTGGATCGGAAGATCCAGGGGGCGTTCGTGTTTGCGCTCAGAGCAGCGAAGCCAGCTCGTCGGCGGCCTCGGCGCCGTAGGCCTTGGTCAGGCGGGTCAGGGCGTCCTGGGTGTCGAGGGTCCACTCCTGGGTGCCGGTGGTCTCCAGGATGAGGACCGCGATCAGGGAGCCGAGCTGGGCGGCGCGCTCGATGCTCAGGCCTGCGCGGTGGGCGGTGAGGAAGCCGGCACGGAAGCCGTCACCGACGCCGGTCGGGTCGACCTTGGCCACCTCGGGCACCACGCCGACGCGCACCTCGTTGCCCTCGGCGTCGACGACCAGCACGCCCTCGGAACCGAGCGTGGTCACCCGGATGCCGACCTTGGCGGCGATCTCGGCCTCGCTCAGGCCGGTCTTCTGCAGCAGCAGCGCCCACTCGTACTTGTTGGTGAACAGGTACGCCGCGCCGTCGACCAGCTCGGCCGCCTGCTCGCCGTCGAGGCGGGCCAGCTGCTGGGACGGGTCGGCGGCATAGGCGATGCCCCTGGCCTTGGCCTGGCGGGTGTGCGCGATCATCGCTTCGGGATCGTTCGCGCCGACCAGCACCAGGTCGACCTCATGGGCGTCGGCGACGGCCGCGATGTCGATATCGCGGGCCTCGCTCATCGCACCGGGGTAGAACGAGGCGATCTGCGCCATCGACTCGTCGGTGGTGCAGACGAACCGCGCGGTGTGCGCGGTGCTCGACACGTGCACCGCGGAGCAGTCGACCCCGTTGCTCTCCAGCCACTGCCGGTATTCGGTGAAGTCGGCGCCGACCGCGCCGACCAGCAGCGGCCGCTGCTTCAACAGTCCCATCGCGTAGGCGATGTTGCCCGCCACGCCACCGCGCCGGATCTGCAGATCGTCGACGAGGAAACTCAGGGACACGTGGTCGAGCTGATCGGCAAGCAGCGCATCGGCGAACTTCCCGGGAAATCGCATGAGGTGGTCGGTGGCGCCGGTAGCGGCAGCCATCAGCCGGCCAGTTCGGTCTCCATGTCGACGAACACCGCGCCGGGAATGTGCCCGTCCAGATAGTGCTGCGGACCGTCCGGATCACCCAGCGCCCACCGCACATCGAGCAGATGAATCCTGTTGTCCGCCAGTTCCTCCCGAAGTT
>NZ_JARWOJ010000427.1 GCF_029868625.1 Nocardia neocaledoniensis
CCCCCCCCCCCCCCCCCCCCCCCCCCCCCCCCCCCCCCCCCCCCCCCCCCCCCCCCCCCCCCCCCCCCCCCCCCCCCCCCCCCCCCCCCCCCCCCCCCCCCCCCCCCCCCCCCCCCCCGCCGCTGACGCGGCGGACCCTCCTCGAGGTCGGGTCGTACGGGGCTGGTTCCGAGAGGCGGGGTCGTCCGGGGCTAGTTCCGGCGCCAGTCTGTCAGTCGTTTGCCCAGGTCGGCGACGGTTTGGCCGACCTCCTGGCCGACGGTGCTCACCGCGGCGCCCACGTCCTTGCCCAGGTCGCGGACCGTGCGGATCAGCAGGTCGTCGGACTGGTCGAAGGATTCGCGGTAGCTGCGGGCCGCGTGCTTGACCTCCTCGCTGATGCGCGCGTCGCGGTCGTGCTCGCGACGCGGGTAGCTGCCGCCGAGTACCCGGTCGTACTCGCCCGACTGGATCCAGCGGCGCAGTTCCGCGGCGCGCAGCACCGAGAACGGATGCGACTGCAATTCCAGGTTGAGCAGCTTGAGCACGCCGTCGCGCAGGTCACCCGAGCGCAGGTAGTCGTCGGCCTGGTCGAGGAACGCGCCGTGGTTCATCTCCTTCAGCCAGGTGCCGCCCGCGGTCTTCATGTGCACCCGGACCGAGGCCTCGACGTCCTGGCAGCACAGCAGGCCGGCCCGGTCGCCGGACAGCTCCGACTTGCGGCTCCACTCCATCAGCGCCGCCACGATCGCGCGCAGCGCCCAGCCGCCGCCGGGCATCCAGCCGATCGACGCCGACAGCCGCAGCAGGTGCATGAGCATCGTGCGGTACACCGCGTGCCCGGACAGGGCGTGGCCGAGCTCGTGGCCGATGACGAAGCGCAGTTCCTCGGTGTCCATCAGGTCGAGCAGGCCGGTGGTGAGGACGATGAACGGCTTGTCCATCCCGATGGTGAAGGCGTTCACCGTCGGGTCCTGCAGCACGAACATCTCCGGCGTGGTCCGCGCGTCGAGTACGCCGACACAGTCCGCGCGCAACTCGTGCAGGGTGCGGAACTGGCGGTCGTCGACGCGGACGGCCGTCGCCAGGTAGAGCAGCCGGTGCTGGCGCTCGCGCAGCAGCCCGGACAGGGCCTTGAGCACGGTGTCGAAGCCGGTCAGCGCCCGCAACGCGACGAGCGCGGTGCGGTCGGCCGGATGCTCCCAGGCGCGGGTGCTGATCTCGGGAAAACGGACGCGCACGCGGTCCGGAGTCATGGTCATGGAATGAAAACCCCCCTGTGTACGGAACTCTCGTCGATTCTGATCATCATGGCGCAATCTGCTACAGTCTGCCTGTGTCGTCGAGTGTCGCCCCGCAGATCCGCCATGAGCTGGCGTTGATCGCTGTCGGCAACCTCGCGGTCGCGGACATTCTCTGTCGATGATCGGCCACCGGACGCTTCTGCGCGTATCTGCCCAGTAGACTGGCGCGCGCTTTCCTTTCGCAGTCGTAGTCCGTCACTCCGGGGGCCACCGGCCCGAGTCGCGCCAACTGCCGTCCGTCCGTCGCACGGCAGGTCTACCGATCGACGAGCATGATCCTGCCGCAACGAGAAATGTTGCCGGGCAGGTCCTTTCCGAAAGGTTCAACCCCGATGTCTCGCACCACTTGGATCGGCTCGCGCCGCCGCGCCGCCGCCATCGCCGTCACCGCTGTCGCCGCGCTCGCGCTGACCGCGTGCGGCGGTGGCGCCAGCGATTCGACCGACGGCGGCACGGGAGCCGACGGCAGCGGGGGCAGCCTCAACCTCTACGCCTACGCCGTCCCCAAGCCCGGCTTCGACAAGGTCGTGCCCGAGTTCAACAAGACCGAGGCGGGCAAGGGCGTGCAGATCCTGCCGTCCTACGGTGCCTCGGGCGACCAGTCGCGCAAGGTCAAGGACGGCGCCGAGGCCGATGTGGTGAACTTCTCCGTCGAGCCCGACATCACCCGCCTGGTCGACGCAGGCCTGGTGGAGTCGAACTGGAACGCCGACGCCACCAAGGGCATCCCGTTCGGCTCGGTCGTCACCCTGGTGGTGCGCAAGGGCAACCCCAAGGGCATCAAGGACTGGGACGACCTGATCAAGCCCGGTGTCGAGGTCGTCACGCCGAACCCGTTCAGTTCCGGCTCGGCCAAGTGGAACCTGCTCGCGCCGTACGCCGCCAAGAGCGACGGCGGCAAGAACCAGCAGGCCGGCCTGGACTACCTGGCCCAGCTGATCTCGCCCGAGCACGTCAAGGTGCAGCCCAAGTCGGGCCGCGAAGCCACCGAGACCTTCCTGCAGGGCACCGGTGACGTGCTGCTGAGCTACGAGAACGAGGCCATCTTCTCCGAGCGCAACGGCGACCCGATCGAGCACATCAACCCGCCGACCACCTTCAAGATCGAGAACCCGGTGGCGGTGCTGAAGAACTCCAAGAACCTGGCCACCGCGACCGCGTTCCGCGACTTCCTGTTCACCCCCGCCGGCCAGAAGGCGTGGGCGCAGGCCGGCTTCCGCCCGGTCGATCCGGCCGTCGCCGCCGAGTTCGCCGCCGACTTCCCGACCCCGGCCAAGCTGTGGACCATCGATGACCTCGGTGGCTGGAAGGCCGTGGACAAGGACCTGTTCACGCAGGGCACCGGCAAGATCGCGGTCATCTACGACCAGGCCACCAAGTAGGACGTGACCGAGCGCACACGCGATACTGGACAACTGTGACTGACAGCAGTGGGCCCGCCGGGACCGGGGAAACCCCCGATCCCGGCGTTGCCGCGAAATCCCGAAACCCCCGCCGCTCGTGGCTGCGCGTCACCGGCTCCGTGGGCCCCTTCGGCATCGGCGTCGCGGTGCTGTGGCTCAGCGTCATCGTGCTGCTGCCGCTGGCGGCCCTGACCGTCAGCTCGTTCGAGGACGGCTGGTCCGGCTTCTGGGACGCGGTCACCGCGCCCGCCGCCGTGGACTCGCTGAAGGTGACCATCGGCGTCTCGGTGATCGTCGCCGTCCTCAACGTGGTGATGGGCACGCTCATCGCCTGGGTGCTGGTGCGCGACGAGTTTCCCGGCAAGGGCATCGTCAACGCGCTGATCGACCTGCCGTTCGCGCTGCCGACGATCGTCGCCTCGATCGTGTTGCTCTCGCTCTACGGCCCGAACAGCCCGATCGATATCCACCTCAACGCCACCCAGCCGGGTCTGGTGGTGGCGCTGGCCTTCGTCACCTTGCCGTTCGTGGTGCGCTCGGTGCAGCCGGTGCTGATCGAGGTCGACCGGGAAGTGGAACAGGCCGCGCTCTCGCTGGGCGCGAGCAACTGGATCACCTTCCGGCGCATCGTGCTGCCGACGCTGACCCCGGCGATCATCTCCGGCGGCGGCCTGGCCTTCGCCAGGGCGATCGGCGAGTACGGCTCGGTCGTGCTGATCGGCGGCAACATCCCGCGCGAGACCCAGATGACCTCGCAGTACATCCAGCAGCAGATCGAGGTGGACCGGCCGATCAACGCCGCCGCGGTGTCGGTGGCGCTGCTGGTGATCTCCTTCGCCAGCTTGCTCGTGCTGCGCCTGCTGGCCGAGCGCACCGCCCGTAAGGAAGAGGCGGCCCGATGAAACTGTCCCCGTTCACCAGGCTCTCGCTGCGCACGGTCGCCCTCGGCTACCTGTTCGTGCTGCTCGTGCTCCCGCTGGTGATCATCTTGTGGCGCACGTTCGAACGGGGGATCGGCGCGTTCGTCGACTCGATCACCACGCCGGCGGCGATCTCGGCGTTCCAGCTGTCGATGATCATCGTGGCGATCGTGGTCCCGCTGAACGTGGTGTTCGGCGTCATCACGGCGTTGGCGCTGGTGCGCAGCAAGTTCCCCGGGCGCAATCTGGTGCAGGGCATCGTCGACCTCCCGTTCGCCGTCTCGCCGGTTGTCGTCGGTGTGTCGCTGATCCTGCTGTGGGGCGCGGGCGGCTGGTTCGGCGGTCTGGAGTCACTCGGCTTCAAGGTGATCTTCAGCCTGCCCGGCATGGTCATCGCCACCATCTTCGTGACCTTGCCGTTCGTGGTCCGTGAGGTCGAACCGGTGCTGCACGAGATCGGCGACGACCAGGAACAGGCCGCGGCCACCCTCGGCGCCTCACGCTGGCAGACCTTCTGGCGGATCACCCTGCCCGCCATCCGCTGGGGCCTGACCTACGGCGTCGTCCTCACCGTGGCCCGCGCGCTCGGCGAGTTCGGCGCGGTGATCATGGTCTCCACCGCGCTGCCCGGCCGCTCGCAGACGCTGACGCTGCTGGTGCACGGCCGCTACATCAACGACCACAACACCTTCGGCGCCTACAGCGCGGCGACGCTGCTGATGGGCATGGCACTGGTCGTTCTCCTTCTGATGACTCTCCTCGAACGCAAGCGGGGCACCGAATGATCACCGTGACCAACGCGCGCAAGAACTACGGTTCCTTCGCCGCTCTCGACGACGTCAGCATCGACATCCCCTCCGGCGAGCTGACCGCACTGCTGGGCCCGTCGGGTTCGGGCAAGTCGACGCTGCTGCGCTCGATCGCCGGCCTGGAGTCGCTCGACGGCGGCATCGTGACAATCGCGGGCAACGACGTGACCCACGTGGCGCCGCAGAAGCGCGACATCGGCTTCGTGTTCCAGCACTACGCCGCGTTCAAGCACATGACCGTGCGCGACAACGTGGCTTTCGGCCTGACCATCCGCAAGCGGCCGAAGAAGGAGATCGACAAGCGCGTCGACGAACTGCTCGGGATCGTCGGCCTCGACGGATTTCAGCACCGGTACCCCGCGCAGCTGTCCGGTGGTCAGCGTCAGCGCATGGCGCTGGCCCGCGCCCTCGCCGTGGACCCGCAGGTGCTGCTGCTCGACGAGCCGTTCGGCGCGCTGGACGCGAAGGTGCGCACCGATCTGCGGCAGTGGCTGCGTCGTCTGCACGACGAGGTCCATGTGACCACCGTGCTCGTCACCCATGATCAGGAGGAGGCGCTCGACGTCGCCGACCGGATCGCGGTGATGAACAAGGGCCGCATCGAGCAGGTCGGCTCGCCCGAGGAGGTCTACGACCGGCCCGCCAACGAGTTCGTCATGTCCTTCCTCGGCGCGGTGGCGCGGCTCAACGGCCATCTGGTCCGGCCGCACGACATCCGGATCGGCCGCGATCCGTCCATGGCGCTGGCCGAGCACGAGGGCACCGCGGAATCCGCCGGCGTCACCAGGGCCACCGTCGAACGCATCGTCCGGCTCGGCTTCGAGGTGCGGCTGGAACTGCGCAACGCCGCGACCGGCGATCAGTTCGCCGCGCAGGTGACCCGCGGTGACGCCGCCGCGCTGCACCTGAGCGAGGGGGAGACGGTCTACGCCCGTGCCACCCGCATCCCGGACCTGCCGACGAGCTGACCAGGTATCTCGACCCGGCCGGGCGGTGTTGCTGAACAGCCACCGCCCGGCCGTCCGCGTTTCCCGGCCGCGGGAGGATAGCCGGTACCGGCGGTTCGCACGGCGAAACGCCGGAGTCGAGCGGAAACTAATTTTTTCCGGCGCGCCGCGGCCGCGCGCGGATGTGCATGACGCAGTGTCACAGGTAGAGCCGTTTTTACTGGTGAGTAGCTTTTTCTCCAGGCATTTCGCCGCGCCGATCGCGGGAAATCCGGCGGGTGCCGGAGTTGACGTGACTCCTCGTAGGTGTAACTATTGGAAACAGTAAACGTCCCTTGAGGAGAGGCAGTGACGACGATGTCTGCGCCCACCACCCCTGACGTCGATCCTGTAGTCGCCGAGGCTCAGGCGTACGCCGAGAAGTTGCTGATGCTGTCCGAGGCGTCGGTCAACCGTCACTTCGACCCGTTCGAGGACATCGACTGGGACAACCCGGACTTCGACCCGAACCACAAGCCGGAGCGCTGGGTCCTGGTCACCTCGGCGGACCCCATCGGTCGCCACCCCTGGTACCAGGCGCTGCCGCTCGACAAGAAGATCGAGATCGGCAAGGTCCGCCAGGCCAATGTCGCCAAGGTCGGCCTGCAGTTCGAGGCCATCCTGATCATCGGCATGATGCAGCACATCTTCAACCTGAAGAACAACGACCCGGAGTTCCGGTACTGCTCGCACGAGATGATCGAAGAGCACAACCACACTCTGATGTTCCAGGAGATGGTGAACCGCGTCGCCGACGTGCCGGGCATGAACCCGCTCGTGCGTCAGCTGCGCCACCTGGCCGCCCCGGCCGGTGCGCTGTTCCCGAACTTCTTCTTCATGGCCGTGCTCGCCGGCGAGGAGCCGATCGACCACATCCAGAAGGACATCCTGCGCTCGGGCGATGACATCCACCCGATCATGCGCGGCGTGATGGCGATCCATGTGGCCGAGGAAGCTCGCCACATCTCCTTCGCGCACGAGTTCCTGAAGAAGAACGTGCCCGCGCAGCCCGCGGTCAACAAGTTCGTGCTCTCGATCGCGATGCCGATCGTCATGTTCGTGCTCGGCCGCGCCATCGCGACCCCGCCGAAGACCTTCTTCAAGCAGTTCGACATGCCGAAGGAAGTCAAGAAGGAGCTGTTCTACGGTTCCAAGGAGGCCAAGCAGGTCTTCGCCGACTACTTCATCGACGTGCGCGCCCTCGCCGAGGAGATCGGGCTGATGAACCCGATCGCCAAGAAGGTGTGGAAGCTGCTCGGGATCGACGGCCCGTCCAGCCGGTACCGTTCGGAGCCCAAGCGTTCCGCCAAGCACGCCGCCTGAGACGATAGCCATATGCCATATGTCGTTACCCAGTCATGCTGTAGTGACGCCTCGTGTGTCTACGCATGCCCGGTGAATTGCATTCATCCGACCCCGGATGAGCCGGACTTCCTCAGCGCGGAGATGCTGTACGTCGATCCGGCGGCCTGCGTGGACTGTGGCGCCTGCGCCACCGCGTGCCCCGTCGACGCGATCACCTCGTCGAAGAAGCTGACCGAAGAGCAGAAGCCGTTCATCGAGATCAACGCCGATTTCTACCGCGTCCAGCGGGACCGGCCGACGTTGGCTCGCCCGGTGATGCCGCCCGCGATCGACACCCAGCGTTCGCCGCTGCGCGTGGCGATCGTGGGGTCGGGTCCGTCGGCGATGTACGCCGCCGACGAGCTGCTCACCCAGCCCGGCGTGTCGGTGACCATGTTCGACCGGTTGCCGCAGGCCTACGGCCTGGCCCGGCTCGGTGTCGCGCCCGATCACAAGCGCACCCGTCAGGTGGCCGACCTGTTCGACGTGATGTCGAAGCAGGAGGACTTCGGGACCTACCTCGACGTGGAGATCGGCAAACACATCAGTCATGCCGAGCTGCTCGAGCACTTCCACGGCGTGATCTACGCCGTGGGCGCGTCCTCGGACCGCAAGCTCGGCATCCCGGGTGAGGGGCTGGCGGGCAATGTGTCGGCCACCGACTTCGTCGCCTGGTACAACGGCCATCCCGAGCACGTCGACGACGAGTTCGATCTGGATCAGAAGCGCGTCGTCATCGTCGGCAACGGCAACGTGGCCCTCGATGTGGCCCGGATCCTGACCGTCGACCCGGCCACCCTGGCCGGCACCGACATCGCGCCGCACGCGCTGAAGGCGTTGCGGGAGAGCAAGGTCGAAGAGGTCGTGATCCTGGGTCGTCGTGGCCCGGCCGAATCGGCGTTCACCGTCCCGGAGTTCGTCGGCCTGCTCGCCGCCGACATCGACATCGCGATCGACGGCGACCTGCCGGAGGTCACCGCGGAGCTGCCGTTCAAGATCGAGCAGAAGCTGCGGTTGCTGCACAGCGTCGCGAACCGTCCGTTCGGCGCGCGTCGCCGGATCGTGTTCCGCTACCTGTCCTCGCCGGTCGAGATCGTCGGTACCGACACGGTGACCGGCGTGCGGGTCGAGCGCAACGAGCTCGTCACCGATGCCGACGGCCGGACCAGCGCGGTGCCGACCGGTGACACCGAGCTGCTCGAGGCCGGCGTGGTGCTCACCTCCGTGGGCTACCGCGGTGTGCCGACCAAGGACCTGCCGTTCGACGAGGCGCGTGGTGTCATCCCGAACGAGCGCGGCCGGGTGTTGACCGCGCCGTCGGGTGAGGTCGTCCCCGGTGCGTATGTGACCGGGTGGATCAAGCGCGGACCGACGGGTTTCATCGGGACCAACAAGTCCTGTGCGCAGGAGACGGTGGAGCAGCTGGCCGCCGACTTCAACAGTGGCGCACTGCGTGCGCCCGTCCGCGACGCGCAGGAGTTCGACCGGCTGGTGCGGGCGCGGCGCCCGCAGGCGGTGGCCGGTGGTGCGGCGCTGCCGCCCCGGCACGGCTCGCTCAAGCGCCTGCTCGCCCGCGGCTGATCCACGAGAACCGAAGGGCCCCCCCGGGTTTTGCGGGGGGGGGCGGGGGGGTGGGGGGGGCCCCCCGATTTGGGGGGGTTTGGGGGGGGGGGGCGTCGTCCGGGGCGGGGGCCGTCGGGGTGGGGCACGTGGGTCGTCGCCTTTGATTTCCGTGGGGGGGGGAGGTCTGCACTGTCGACACCCGCGCCGGGTGGCCGACCACGCAC
>NZ_JARWOJ010000428.1 GCF_029868625.1 Nocardia neocaledoniensis
CCCCCCCCCCCCCCCCCCCCCCCCCCCCCCCCCCCCCCCCCCCCCCCCCCCCCCCCCCCCCCCCCCCCCCCCCCCCCCCCCCCCCCCCCCCCCCCCCCCCCCCCCCCCCCCCCCCCCCCCCCGCCGCTGCGCGGCGGACCCTCCTCCAGGTCGGGTCGTGTGGGGCTGGTTCGGGGGCGTCGGCGCGTTCCAGGTTCACGGGATCCGCGTAGCCGTAGGGCCGCGTGTTCAGTACTCGCGGACGAAGTCGTCGAGGTTGGTGCGGATGTAGTCGAGGATGCGCTGTTCGAAGTCGTCCGGCTCGTTGATGTCGTAGATCTCGTCGGGGTCGTCGGCGCGGGCGCCGTCGGGGCGGCGGATCCGGCCTGGGGCGGCGAGGGTCTGGTGTTCGTCGTCGAAGAAGCGGTCGAGGTCGTCGTCGGGGGAGCTGGGGGAGAAGTCGCGGGCGGTGAGGACGGCGGCCGCGGCCAGTTGCGGCATGCCGGCCGCGCGCAGACCCCGTGTGGCCCAAGGCAGTTCGCTGCGCCGGGTGCGCAGGTAGCCGCTGAAGCCGGACTCGAGGACGGTGCTGTGCAGGCTCGACAGGGCCAGCAGGTGGGCGAAGGCGGGCGGGAGTTCGGCGAAGGCGCCGATGCCGCGCCGCCGCAATTCGCCGGTGCCGGGGTTGGACCAGAACACGATGTCGGCGGCGTCGTGGATGCTGTCGACCTCGGCCAGCGCGGTCGTCAGCCGGTCGCGCGTCGGCGCCGGGAATCGGTAGTCCATGCGTGCAGGTTATCCGCGGTGCTCAGGCGGGCAGGATCCCGGACAGCTCGACCCCGGCGTCGCGCAATGTCGTGAGCGCGGCGGCGACGGTGTCCGGCGCGACACCGGCGGTGAGGTTCAGCAGCACCCTGGTGTCGAATCCCGCGGTGCGGGCGTCCAGCGCGGTGGCGCGCACGCAGTGATCGGTGGCGATGCCGACGACGTCGACGGTGTCGATCTCCCTGGCCCGCAGCCACTCGGCGAGCGAGGTGCCGTCGGCGGCGGAACCCTCGAAGCCGGAGTAGGCCGCGGAGTACTCGCCCTTGGAGAACACCTCCTCCACCAAGCCCGTGTCCAGGGCCGGGTGGAAGTCGGCGCCCGGCGTGCCGACGCGGCAGTGCGGGGGCCAGGTGTCGACATAGTCGGGTTCGGCGGAGAAATGGGGGCCGGGATCGACGTGATAGTCCCTGGTCGCGACGACAGCGTCGTAGTTCTGCCCGGCGACGAACTCGCTGATCGCCGCGGCCACCGCCGCGCCGCCGGTCACCGCCAGCGAGCCGCCCTCGCAGAAGTCGTTCTGTACATCCACGATCACCAGGCCGCGTGCCATGCCATCCTCCACTTTCCGCCGGTCGCGTCGAAGCGCCGCTTCGCTGAGGTCACCATTGTCCGCCGCCCGAGCCGACGCGGCCAGCCGTGTGCCGTCCACCGGTCCGGCCGAGCCGGCTCATCCGAGGAACGTCGTCGGCACCGCGGGCTCACCCGCCGACAACTTCAACCCCTCCCATGGCAGGCTGACCAATCCGCGCGCGACGAGCTCACGGCTCAGCGCCAGCGTGGCGACGCCCTCCACCACCGCGCCGGCGCGGACGAGCGGAACCTGCAATTCCCTGACCTGAAAACCGTTGGTGGCCGGGGTTTCTCCCGCCGCCGGATAGACGATCTCCTCGACGATGGTGCCGGTCGCGCGCGCGAGGCGCACCGCCTTCTTGGTGCCGCCGCGGGACTGCTTGTGACTGCTGCGCTTGGCGACCGGAACGCCCTCCACCTCGACCAGCTTGTAGACCATCCCGGCGGTCGGCGCGCCGGACCCGGTCACCAGCGAGGTGCCGACGCCGTACACGTCGACCGGTTCGGCGCGCAGGGCCGCGATCGCGTACTCGTCGAGGTCGCCGGAGACGACGATGCGGGTGCCGGTGGCGCCGAGGCCGTCGAGCTGATCGCGGACCTGCCTGGCCAGCACGCCCAGATCGCCCGAGTCGATCCGCACGCCGCCCAGCTCGGTGCCCGCGACCTCGATCGCGGTGGCGACGCCCCTGGTGATGTCGAAGGTGTCGACCAGCAGCGTGGTGCCGACGCCGAGTGCCTCGACCTGGCTGCGGAACGCGGCGGCCTCGTGCTCGCCGTCGGCGCCGCTGTGCAGCAAGGTGAACGCGTGCGCGCTGGTGCCGGCGCCCGGCACGCCGAAGCTGCGCACGGCCTCCAGGTTGGAGGTCGCGTCGAAACCGGCCAGGTAGGCGGCGCGGGAACTCGACGGCGCGGCCAACTCGTGGGTGCGGCGCGAGCCCATCTCGATCATTCGCCTGCCCGCCGCCGCGCTCACCATCCGCGCCGCCGCCGAGGCGATGGCGCTGTCGTGATTGAGGATCGACAGGATCAACGTCTCCAGCAGCACACACTCGGCGAAGCTGCCGCGCACGGTGAGGATCGGCGAGCCGGGAAAGTACAGCTCGCCCTCGGCGTAGCCGTCGATGTCACCGGTGAAGCGGTAGGCCCGCAGCCAGTCGACGGTGGCGGGGTCGAGGAATTTCGCCGCGACCTCGAGCTCGGCCTCGCCGAAGCGGAAGCGGGTCAGCGCCTCGAGCACCCGGCCGGTGCCCGCCACCACGCCGTAGCGGCGACCGTTGGGCAAGCGCCGGGCGAACACCTCGAAGGTGCACGCGCGATGGGCCGACCCGTCGGCCAGCGCGGCGGCCAGCATGGTCAGCTCGTACTGGTCGGTCAGCAGCGCGGTGCTGGCCTCGTCACGGATCTGCACACCCGAAACTGTAGTCACGCCGGGTGTTGTTTCTGTGGGGCCGCGTCGTACCCTGGGGTTTATGGCCGTGTGCAATCCCGTTCGAGCCGGCGCCGCCACCGACGCCGTGAACGCCGCACTGTCCGCGGCGCAGGCGACTCCGGAGGCCGTCGAGAACACCGAGATCCTCGAGGCCGAGGACCGACCGTGGGTCACCGTCGTCTGGGACGACCCGGTGAACCTCATGCACTACGTCACCTACATCTTCCAGAAGCTCTTCGGCTACAGCAAAGCCAAGGCGACCGAGTTGATGCTGCAGGTGCACAACGAAGGCAAGGCGGTCGTGTCCTCCGGCTCCCGCGACAAGATGGAACAGGATGTGCGGCGGCTACACGCCGCGGGGCTCTGGGCGACCATGCAGCGCGACGACTGAGTACCGTGTAACCCTGTGCGGAAGTGGAGCAGGAAGAATTCACTGAGTGGCCTCAAACTGCGGTCCGAGATGGACGAGCACGAGGCCACAGTTCTCCGCTCCCTGATCGGCGCCGTCTCCGGACTGCTCAGCGACCGCGCCGCCGAGACGCCCGAGGACGAACTCGCCGCCCTCACCGGCCTGCGCACGGGCAACTCCACCCCGCCCGACGACCCGCAGCTGCTGCGTCTGCTGCCCGATTTCCACCGGGCCGAGCCGGGCTCGCCCGACGCCAAGCGCGCCGACCTCAACGCCGCCCTGCGCAGCCTGCACGAGCCGGAGATCATCGATGCGAAACTGGCCGCGGGCCGGGTGGTCCTCGACAGCTGCCCCGAGGCGGGCGGCAAGATCGTGCTCACCCCGGAGCAGGCCGACGCGTGGCTGGCCGCGCTCACCGATGTCCGCCTGGCGCTGGGCACCCTGCTCGACATCGACGACGACACGCCCGACCACTTCGACCCGAGCGATCCGCGCGCGCCGCATCTGGACGTCTACCACTGGCTGACCTGGATGCAGGACTCGCTGCTCCAGGCGCTCGCCCCCTGAGCCGCCGAGTCGAGCGCCGGTAACCCGGCCACGGGTCCGCGCCGGCCGACCGCGCCGCGCCGCGCGACGTAGGGTCGACGGATGCGGAGCACCCCGGGGCAACGAAACGCGATCACCGACGTGGCGGGCGTGCTGGTCGGCCATCACCACGTGCTCGACGACGAGGTCACCCTCGGGACCGGCGCCGCGACCGGCTGCACCGTGATCAGGGTCCCCGGCGGCGCGACCGCCTCGGTGGACGTGCGCGGCGGCGGACCGGGCACCAGGGAAACCGACCTGCTCGATCCGGCCAATACGGTCCGTCAGCTCAACGCGGTGCTGCTCACCGGCGGCAGCGCCTACGGCCTGGCCGCCGCCGACGGCGTCATGCGCTGGGCGGAGGAGCACGGCGAGGGCATCCCGATGGACCCCACCGATCCCCGCCGGGTGGTGCCGATCGTGCCCGCCGCGGTGATCTTCGATCTGCCCGTGGGCGCGTGGGACATCCGTCCCGACGCCGACTTCGGATTCCGTGCCGCCGAGGCCGCGTCGACCGAGTTCGCGCGCGGCACAGCGGGTGCCGGGGTCGGTGCGCGCGCCGGTGCGCTCAAGGGCGGAATCGGTTCGGCGAGTGTGGTTCTCACCGACGGGCCGGGTGAGGGTGTCACCGTCGGCGCGGTGATCGTCGCCAATCCCGTCGGGTCAGTGGTCGATCCGCGAACCGGCCTGCCGTGGGGCGCGGGCACCGACGGGCCCGAATTCTTCGGTCTGCGGCCCGGCACCGACGCCGAGATCGCCGCGCTCAACGCGCTGCCGGTGAAGAGCATCGTGCTCAACACCACGATCGGCGTGATCGCCACCGACGCCGCGCTCGACCCGATCTCGTGCCGCCGCCTCGCCGCCACCGCGCACGACGGGCTGGCCCGCGCGATCCGGCCCGTGCACTCCCCGCTCGACGGCGACACCTTGTTCGCGCTGTCCACCGGCGCGATCGAGGTCGCGCCCGTCCCGCTCCCCGGGGCCTTCCCCGGCGATCTGCTGCTGCTCGACGACCTGTGCACGGCCGCCGCGGTGGCGGTGGAACGCGCCGTCGTCGACGCGGTGCTCAGCGCGACCTCGATCGCGGACATCCCGGCCTACCGGGATCTGTTCCCGCGCTGATGGGGACCGGTGTGCGCGATGCCAGGAATACCCGAATAGGGTGAGTCGTTGTCGAGGTGGTGCTCGACAGCACGCTGGACGGTTTGTGGAAAGGGTCGAGGAAGTGCTGGTGATCAGGGCCGATCTCGTGGACGCGATGGTGGCGCACGCCCGAGCCGACCACCCCGACGAGGCCTGCGGCATCATCGCCGGGCCCGAGGGCAGCGACCGGCCGGAGCGCTTCGTCGCCATGCTCAACGCCGAACGCTCGCCCACGTTCTACCGCTTCGATTCCGGCGAACAGCTGAAGGTCTGGCGCGCCATGGACGACGCCGACGAGACCCCCGTCGTCATCTACCACTCGCACACCGCCACCGAGGCCTACCCGAGCCGCACCGACATCTCCTACGCCTCCGAGCCGTTCGCGCACTACGTCCTGATCTCCACCCGCGACCCGGAACAGCACGAACTGCGCAGCTACCGCATCGTCGACGGCGAGGTCACCGAAGAACCCGTCCGGGTCGTCGAGTCCTACGACGCCTGAACCCCAACGAACCGAGTCACACCCGAGGAGTCCCCATGCCGGTAACCGTGTCCATTCCGACCATCATGCGAGGTCTCACCGGAGGCGAGAAGCGCGTCCAGGGAGAGGGCGAGACGCTCTCGGCGCTCATCGACAACCTCGAGGCCAACCATCCCGGCCTGGCCGAGCGGCTGCTCAAGGACGGCAAGCTCAACCGCTACGTCAACATCTACGTCGACGACGAGGACGTGCGCTTCGCCGGTGGGCTCGACGCCGAGGTCCCCGCGGGCGCGTCGGTCACCATCCTCCCGGCCGTCGCCGGCGGCAGTGTCGATTTCGGTGCTCCCGGGGCGCTGCGTGGTGACGCGGGCTCCCTCCTCCGCGCCCGTCGCTCGCACCGGCGCTGACGTGGCCCGCTACGAATCGCTGATCGCGACCCTGGGCAACACGCCACTGGTCGGGCTGCGCACCCTGTCCCCGCAGTGGGACGGCGACGATCACGTCCGGCTGTGGGCCAAGCTCGAGGACCGCAACCCGACCGGCTCGATCAAGGACCGGCCCGCGCTGCGGATGATCGAGCAGGCCGAGGCCGACGGGCGGCTCACGCCCGGGTGCACCATTCTGGAGCCGACCAGCGGCAACACCGGGATCTCGCTGGCCATGGCGGCCAAGCTCAAGGGCTACCGGATCGTGTGCGTGATGCCGGAGAACACCTCGGTGGAGCGACGTCAGCTGCTCACCATGTTCGGCGCCGAGATCATCGATTCGCCCGCGGCGGGCGGCTCGAACCAGGCGGTCGCCATGGCCAAGGAGATCGCCGCGCAGAACCCGGACTGGGTCATGCTGTACCAGTACGGCAACCCCGCCAACGCGCTCGCGCACTACGAGACGACCGGCCCCGAACTGCTGGCCGACCTGCCCGAGATCACCCACTTCGTCGCCGGCCTCGGCACCACCGGCACCCTCATGGGCACCGGCCGGTTCCTGCGCGAGAAGGTGCCAGGCATCGAGATCGTCGCCGCCGAACCGCGCTACGGCGAGCTCGTCTACGGCCTGCGCAACATCGACGAGGGTTTCATCCCCGAGCTCTACGACGAGACCGTGCTCACCACTCGGTTCTCCGTCGGCCCGTACGACGCGGTCAAGCGCACCAGGGAACTCGTCGGCGAGGAGGGCATCTTCGCCGGGATCTCCACCGGCGCGATCCTGCACGCCGCCCTCGGCATCGCGAAGAAGGCACAGAAGGCGGGCAAGCGCGCCGACATCGCCTTCGTCGTCGCCGACGGCGGCTGGAAGTACCTGTCCACCGGCGCCTACGACGGCACCCTCGACGAAGCCGAGGAAAAACTCGACGGCCAGCTCTGGGCTTGAGTTGTTGGAGCGCTGGCGCGCTCGAGTCGCGGCCCCCTGGTGTGGGGGGGGGGGGGGGGGGGGGGGGGGGGGGGGGGGGGGGGGGGGGGGGGGGGGGGGGGGGGGGGGGGGGGGGGGGG
>NZ_JARWOJ010000429.1 GCF_029868625.1 Nocardia neocaledoniensis
GACGACGAAGACGAGCACGACGACGACACCGACGACTACGACGACGATCCCGCCGTCGAGGTCGACGCCGAGGTGGTCGAGGACATCGACGACGACGTCGAGGTGAGCATCGCCGCGCCCGGCTCGGCGGCGCCGCCCGCCGACGACATCGTCGACGCGGAGGTCGTCGAGCCGGACCTGCCGGAAGGTGACAGGGACACCGGTCGTTAAGCTCGACCCGGCGGTATCGCCGATCGCCGCCCCCCGACCAACGCAGGAGTAGAGCGCTGACGTCCTCGTTTGCCCAGTGGAAGCCCGCAGGGACACCGGCCACCGTCGTCGTCCTCGCCTCGGGCACCGGCTCGCTGCTCAACGCGCTGCTGGCCGCCGCCCGCGAGCCCGGATTCCCCGCGAAGATCGTCGCCGTGGGCGTCGACCGCGTGTGCCAGGCCACCGACCACGCCGAGGCGGCCGGAGTGGAGCACTTCCGGGTCGCGCTCAAAGACTTTCCCGACCGGTCCGCCTGGGATCAGGCGCTGGCCGACACGGTCGACGCGCATCAGCCCGATCTGGTGGTGTCGGCCGGGTTCATGAAGATCGTCGGCCCACGATTCCTGGAACGCTTCGGCGGCCGGTTCATCAACACCCATCCCGCGCTGCTGCCCGCGTTCCCCGGCGCGCACGGCGTGCGTGACGCGCTCGCCTACGGCGCGAAAGTCACCGGCTGCACCGTGCACCTGGTCGACGGTGGCGTCGACACCGGCCCGATCCTGGCGCAGGAGGCGGTCGACGTGCTGCCCGGCGACGACGAGGCCACGCTGCACGAGCGCATCAAGATTGTCGAGCGACGGCTGCTGGCGGAGGTCATCGCCGCTGTCGCGACGCGAGGCATTGTCTCCGACGGACGAAAGGCAGAAATTCCAGATGAGCGAGCACACCGGTGAGTGAACGTAAGGCGATCCGCAGGGCGCTGGTGAGCGTCTACGACAAGACCGGGCTCATCGAGCTGGCCACCGGACTGCACGCCGCGGGCGTGGAGCTGGTGTCGACCGGTTCGACCGCGGGCAAGATCGCCGAGGCGGGCATTCCGGTCACCAAGGTCGAGGACCTGACCGGTTTCCCGGAGACCCTCGACGGCCGGGTCAAGACGCTGCACCCGCGCGTGCACGCGGGCATCCTCGCCGATACCCGTCGTCCCGAGCATGTCGAGCAGCTGGGCGAGCTCGGGGTGGAGGCCTTCCAGCTGGTGGTGGTGAACCTCTACCCGTTCACCCAGACCGTGGCCGGTGGCGCGAGCATCGACGAGTGCGTCGAGCAGATCGACATCGGCGGTCCGTCGATGGTGCGCGCGGCCGCGAAGAACCATCCGTCGGTGGGTGTCGTCGTCGATGTCACCGATTACGACGACGTGCTTACCGCGGTGAAGTCGGGTGGGTTCACCCTCGCCGAGCGGACCGCGCTGGCCGCCAAGGCCTTCCAGCACACCGCGAGCTACGACGTGGCCGTCGCGAGCTGGATGGGGTCGGTCGCGGTGCCCGCCGTGGTGCCCGAGACCGAGCAGTTCCCCGGCTGGGTCGCCGGTTCCTGGGAGCGGGCCGCGGTGCTGCGCTACGGCGAGAACCCGCACCAGGCGGCCGCGCTGTACACGGCCAACGACGGCACCGTCGGGATCGCGCAGGCCGAGCAGCTGCACGGCAAGGAGATGTCGTACAACAACTACACCGACGGTGACGCCGCCTGGCGCGCCGCGTTCGACTTCGACGAGCCCGCCGTCGCGGTGATCAAGCACGCCAACCCGTGCGGCATCGCCGTCGGCGCCGATATCGCCGAGGCGCACCGCAAGGCTCACGCCACCGACCCGGTCAGCGCCTACGGCGGGGTGATCGCGGCCAACCGTGAGGTCAGCGTGGAGATGGCCGAGCAGGTGGCCGAGATCTTCACCGAGGTCATCGTGGCCCCCGGCTACGCGCCCGGCGCGGTCGAGGTGCTGCAGCGCAAGAAGAACGTGCGCGTGCTGGTCGCCGAGCCGCCGCGGCGCAAGGGCGTGGAGCTGCGTCCGATCAGCGGCGGTGCGCTGCTGCAGGACCGCGACGTGCTCGACGCCGACGGTGACGACCCGGCCAACTGGACCCTCGCCGCCGGCGACCCGGCCGACGCCGCGACCCTGGCCGATCTCGAATTCGCTTGGCGCGCTTGCCGTGCCGTGAAGTCGAACGCGATCCTGCTGGCCGATGACGGCGCCGCGGTCGGCGTCGGCATGGGCCAGGTCAACCGCGTCGATTCGTGCAAGCTCGCGGTCGAGCGCGCGGGGGAGCGGGCCAAGGGCTCGGTCGCCGCGTCGGACGCGTTCTTCCCGTTCTCCGACGGCCCGCAGATCCTGGTGGCGGCCGGCGTGCGCGCCATCGTGCACCCCGGTGGCTCGATCCGCGACAAGGACACCGTCGAGCTCTGCAAGGAAGCCGGCGTCACCCTGTACCTGACCGGAGCGCGCCACTTCGCGCACTGAGTCACCGCGTACCCGAATCGGGTGCCGTGCCGAATCCCTCGGCGCGGCACCCGTTTTCGTTATCCGGCGTCGACGACTTCGCGGCTGCCGAGCGGGGCGTCCAAGGTGATCTCGACGGTGCCGAAGACGGCGTCCATGGTGCACATCTTGCCGACCGCGTCGGCCCGGGTCCCACCGCGCAATGCCACCTTCACCTGCTCGGCGGTCTCGGTGACGGTGACGTCGACACCGAAGCATTCCGGGTTACCGGTCTGGAAGTTGACACCGATCCTGTTGTCGCCCAGCCGAGTCCAGGAGGGGAACGCGATCGGGTGTGGATCCACGATGGTCGGATCGGGGGTGAACCGGTGCCCGATGGCCGCGTTGCCGTCCTCCGGGCGTGCGCTCGGAGTGGACGACGAACTCGGCTGGGGCGCAGCGTCATCGGTGCTGGAGCAGGCCAACAGCGGGCTCATCAGCACGGCGATGACGGCCGTGGCGGCGGTGAAACGCGACGTCGTTCGCATGTCCGCCACCCTAGCCGGACCGGGGCCGCGGACGGCGTCGGCGGGCGGCGCGATCCGAAGATGGTCCACCTCACAGTGAACTTTCCGCGAACCCTGCGCGTAACTCGCCCATTTCCGCTCCGCGCGGGCTACATTCGCTTCCGATGCGCCGCCGTGGCATACGGCGAGCATCTTCTCATCGGTGCTCTGCAACTGGATCTTCGAAAGGACGAACGTGGGCGACACGCTGCGCGTAGGCGAAGAACTGGGACTGGGACAGTCCCTGACCGGCGGTGCGTACACCCTGGCCCTGCAGCCGGACGGCAACCTGGTGCTGACCGAGCCCGACGGCAACGTCGTGTGGGCCGCTATGACTCATGGGCAGGACGTGCAGCGCGCGGCCCTGCAGAACGACGGCAACTTCGTCGTCTACAAGGGCGACGGCTCGGCCGCCTGGTCGACCGAGACCAACGGCAAGAACGTCGAGCGCCTCGTGGTGCAGCCCGACCGCAACGTCGTGCTGTACGGCACCGACGGCTCGGTCGCGTGGGCCACCGCCACCAACACCGACAACCCGCTGCCCGCCCCGGCTCCCGAGCCGGAGCCGGTCGCGGCCGCCCCGGCCGCCGAAGAGGTGCCCCCGCCGCCGCCCGCCGCGCAGACCTACACGGTCGAGCCGGGCGACACCCTGTGGGCCATCTCCGAGCGCTTCTACGGCGACGGCAACCGCTACCACGAGATCGCGGCGGCGTCCGGCATCGACAACCCGGACCTGATCAACGCGGGCCAGGTTCTCACCATCCCGTGATGACCTAGCCGCATCGCCTGCGCAACGAAAATGGCCCCGAGGCAACAGCTTCGGGGCCATTTTCGTGGTCTGCGTCCTAGCGGCTGGTGAAGGGCAGCAGCGCCATCTCGCGCGCGTTCTTCACCGCGACGGCGACCTGACGCTGCTGCTGCGGGGTCAGGCCGGTGACCCGGCGGCTGCGGATCTTGCCGCGGTCGGAGATGAAGGTGCGCAGCAGGTTGACGTCTTTGTAGTCGACGACCTCGATGCCCGCCGCGATCAGCGGGTTCTTCTTCGGCTTGCGGCCCTGCTCGGCGCGTGCCTTCTTGGACGGTGCTCGCTTCACTGCCATGTGATGTTCCTTCTCACGAGTTCAGTGTGGGTCTCTACCAGCTCGATTTGTGGACCCCGGGGAGCTCGCCCCGGTGGGCCATCTCGCGCACTCGAACACGGGAGAGGCCGAACTTCCGGAGATGACCGCGTGGTCGGCCATCGGCTGCATCCCGATTGCGCAATCGTACCGGACTCGCGTCGCGGGGCTGTTTGCGCAGTTCGGCCTGGGCGGCCGCGCGCTCGTCGTCGCCGGTGCCCGGCCTGCGGATCAGTTCCTTGAGCTCGGCGCGGCGTGCCGCGTACCGCTCGACGATCGCGCGGCGCTGCTCGTTGCGGGCGATCTTGGACTTCTTCGCCATCAGCGCTCCTCGCGGAAGTCGACGTGCTTGCGCACGACGGGGTCGTACTTGCGCAGGACCAGCCGGTCGGGGTCGTTGCGGCGGTTCTTGCGGGTGACGTAGGTGTAGCCGGTACCCGCGGTGGACTTGAGCTTGACGATCGGCCGGATATCGGTCGTCTTCGAGGCCATGGGTGCTCCTAGATCTTGTCGCCACGGGCGCGGATGCGAGCTACGACAGCCTCGATCCCGTGCCGGTCGATGGTCTTGATGCCCTTGGCGGAGACCGTCAGCGTGATGCGGCGGCCCTCGCTGGGCAGGTAGTAGGTCTTGCGCTGGATGTTGGGGTTCCAGCGCCGGTTGGTGCGCCGGTGCGAGTGCGAGACGGCTTTTCCGAAGCCGGGCTTGCGACCGGTGACCTGGCAGTGGGCCGACATGCGACCTCCCTCCATGGATATGACAACCATTTTCGACAATGGATATTCCAGACTGTACCGTTGCCTCTACGTCTAATGAAAATCGTTATCGAAAGGGGTATCGGGTGCTGGACCAGTCCGACCGGAGAACGCCCGTCGTGCTGCTCGCCGGTTTCGCCGGACCCGCCATGGCCGGCGTCGAGCACATCGCGGCGGCGCTGAGCGAGGACCCGGGCACTGTCGTGGTGCACCACGACCTCGCCGAACTGCGCGAAGGAGTGGTGCGCCGCACGGTGCGCACCGCGGGCGCTGTCACCACCACCGTGCTGGAGCTGGCGCACGGTTGTGTGTCGTGCACGCTGCGCGCCGACCTGCTGCCGATGCTGTGCACGCTGGCCGCGCGCGAGCACGTCCACCGCATCGTGCTCGCGCTGGATCCGGCCATCGAGGGCGAGGCGCTGTGCCACGCCATCGAGACGGTCGAGGTGAGCGGGGTCGCCGACCGGGTCGACGGACCCGCGGGGCGCAACGTGCGCATCGAGGCCGTGCTGACCTGCCTGGACGGGCAGAACTGGCTGGCCGACGCGACCGGCGACGAGGCGCTGGCCGACCGTGGCCTCGCCGCGGCCGACGATGAGCGCACCGTCGCCCAGGTGGCTGTCGGCCAGGTCGACTTCGCCGACGCCCTGGTCGTCCTGAGCGCCGAGGTCGACGCGCTCGAGCGGGAGCGCCTCGACGCGGTGCTCGCCAGGATGGCGCCGGGCGCGCCGGTGGCCTGGCTCGACGATCTCGCCACCCTCGACGCGGTGGAACTCGGCGCCCTGCTGACACGGATTCCGGCCGACGCGCGGCGCGGCCGGATCTTCGACGCGCACGCCCCGCTGCTGCGTGGACAGCCGCCGCTGACCACCGACCACGGCGTCACGCTCATCGAATTCGCCGCGCGCAGGCCGTTCCACCCGCTGCGCCTGCACGACGCGCTCGACGTCCTCTTCGACGGTGTGGTCACCGCGCGCGGCCGGATCTGGCTGGCCACCCAGCCGGATCAGGTGGTGTGGCTGGAATCGGCCGGTGGCGGGTTGCGGGTCGGCGGCGCGGGCCGGTGGCTGGCCGCCATGAGTGCCGAGGAGCAGGCCGAGGCCGATCCGGACCGGCGGGCGATGGCCGCGCTGCGCTGGGACGAGCGCTTCGGCGATCGCGATGTGTCGCTGGTGATCCTGGCCCACGATGTCGACCCGGCCGAGATCCGGCATGCCCTGCACTGGGCGCTGGTGGAGGACGACGAGCTGCTGCTGGTCGACCGGGCGCCGGAGCGAGTCGCGCTGTGGGAGGACCCCTTCGGCGAGTGGCACGAAGACCCCTGCGCCGATCCCGCCGAGGCTCCCGCCGCGGCGAGCGAGCGCACCAACCGAAAAGGAGATTCGGCATGAAAGCGGGCATCCATCCCGACTACCACCCGGTCGTGTTCGAGGACGCGAGCACCGGCAAGCAGTTCCTGACCAGGTCGACCGCGACCAGCGACCGCACCGTCGAATGGTCCGACGGCAACACCTATCCGCTGCTGATGGTCGACGTCACCGCGGATTCGCATCCGTTCTGGACCGGCGCGCACCGCGTGCTCGACGCCCAGGGCCGGGTCGAGAAGTTCGAGCGCAAGTACGGCAAGCGCACCCGCGCGGGCAAGGAGGGCTGATCGATGGCTGTTCCGAAGCGCAGGATGTCGCGGTCGAACACCCGCAGCAGGCGCTCACAGTGGAAAGCGGAAGTGCCGCAGCTGGTTCCGGTGACGGTCGGCGGCGTGGAGTACAAGGTGCCGCGCCGCATCATCGGCGCGGTCCGAAAAGGCTTGATAGATCCAGCGAAAATCTGACTGGACGGTCACGGGCCGGACCGGCGACTACGCCGATCCGGCCCGCAACCACCACGGTTTGCGGCCCGCCTCGCGTGCGAGGGGCGAGACGTAACGGCGAAGCCGCAGTATCGCCCCTCGCACGCGAGGCACAAGGGGGCCGCAAACCCGCGGCGCCAGCCGCTACATGTCTCAGCCTTCGCGCTCGGCCAGTTCGACCAGGGTGGCGGCCAGCTGGAAGAACTTGTTGCTGCCCAGGTCGGCGATGGTCTTGATCTTGAGCGCCTCGAGCAGCTGCTTGTCGTGCGCCTCGGTGAGGCCGGCCAGGGCCGACGGCGGCGCGGCGAGGATTTCCTTCAGCGTCTTGCTCTCGAACTCCTTGTCGAGAACTTTGTCGAGCACCACGTTGACGGCCATGCGAACTCCTTCGAACGAACCTCTAGGGATGTGCTGGGCGAGACGGAAAGCGCCCTGGGCGACGATAACCCGCAGAACGGCGGCGTGGGGGACGAACGCGCCGTCGGCGGCGGGTTCGGTGGCCGAGGCTGTCCAGGGGCCTTACTTCGGCGAGATCGTGCCTGCTCAGAGCCATTCGGCGCGGAGGTGGCAATCGCGTGGTTACTGATGTGACACGGGCCACTTGGGCCGAATCGGCCGATGGGCTTGCGGAGGGATTGCTGACCGTCGGGTAACAGACCTGCGGTTTGTTTTGTAGCACAAGAAAATTCCGGAACGACTGATGCGGAGTCCTTGCCGGGTATGTACTCTCGTGCACGAGGGCGGGTTCTCCGGTGAGGAGAACCCGCTCATCGCCACTTCAGGGCCTGTTTTCGGCGCCGAAATCCCGTCAGTATCCGGGCAAACCGGACGTTAGCTGATCAGGGCGCGGCGACGGTCCGCGGGCGGGGCGGGCGTCTCGGCCGTATCGCGGCGATCCGGTGCGATGAGCACCGCGGTGATCGGCACCGTCAGCCCCATCGATCCGATGACGAACATCGGGAACACCAGGTCGAACAGCGGCAGCCCGGACGGTATCCGGCCGCCCGCGTCGAGCGTGAACTCCAGCGCGGCGACAGCCGTGTAGTACACCGCGCCGACGCCGATCCCGAACAGCAACGACACCACCACCCGCAGCCACACCGGCCGCACCACCTGGGCGGCCCACAGCGTCGCCGTGGACAGCGCCATCGCCAGCAGCACCGAAACCCCGATGAGGCCGAGCGTCTCGTCGACCGAGCCCTGCACCGTGAGCGCGTCCAGGGTCAGATACGTGGACAGGCCGACGCTCAGGCCCGTCGTCAACCCGCCGACCACCAACCGCGGCAGCTGCGGGGTGCGCCCGCTGATCAGCAGCCCGGCGAGCACCCCCACCACCGCGATGGCCAGTGCCGACGCCCCGAGCGCCACGTTGTACCGCATCGCGGTGTCGTGCACGCGGATGCCGAGCAGTGCCACCGAATTCGCCAGCCAGATCCCGACCCCGCCGAGGGAGACCGCGGCCATCGTCAGCCAGATCATCCGGAACCGCAGCGAATACTTCGCGTGCCGGATGCAGGCGAACGCCACCAGTGCGCCGAGCACCGACAGGTCGTACGCGAGCCAGGCCACACCGGTACCGCGGCCGAAGGTCTCGGCTTCGGCCGCGGCGAGCAGCTCAACCACGCCGCCCTGCCTCCTCGAACTGCTGCGGCTCGAGCTGGGCGATGGCGTACTCGGTCACCGCGGCCAGCGCCTGCCTGACCTCGACGGCGTTGCGCGCGTCGATGTCGACGATCGGGATGCCCTCGCGCACCGAAAGGGCCTCGCGCAGTTCCGCGATCGGGAAGCGCGGCGCGTTCGGGAACCGGTTGACCGCGATCAGGAACGGCAGCCCACGCGCTTCGAAGAAGTCGACCGCCGCGAAACTGTCCTCCAGCCTGCGGGTATCGATCAGCACCACCGCGCCGATGGCGCCGCGGATGAGGTCGTCCCACATGAACCAGAACCGCTTCTGGCCCGGCGTGCCGAACAGGTACAGCACCAGGTTGCCGGGCAGCACGATGCGGCCGAAGTCCATGGCGACGGTGGTCGTCTCCTTCTCCGGCGTCTCGGCGAGATCGTCGATGCCGTCGGAGAAGTGGGTCACCATCGCCTCGGTGCGCAGCGGAACGATCTCCGACACCGCCCCGACGAATGTGGTTTTGCCCGCGCCGAATCCACCGGCCACGACGATCTTGGTCGACGCGACCCGCTGATCGGGTGCCGGGGGTCGCATGCCCTCAGAGGCCACGGAGTCCACGCAAAGTCCTCTCCATCAGTGATCGGCGTTCGTCGTAGCTCGCCTGCTCGGTCAGCGTCGAATGCATTCGGAGAATCCCGCCGACAACGAGATCGCCGATCATCACCCGGACCATACCCAGTGGGCGTCCGAGGTATGCCGCGATTTCGGCGACAGAGAGCCGATGTGTGCCAAGACGCACGATTTCGGTGCGCAAATCGCCTGCGGGCCACTCCAGGTGCGCGGTATAGGAGACCGTTTCCACGACTGCCTCCAGCGGGAGAGCGATCGCGGGCTCGGTCCGGCCGGAGGTCAGGGCATAGGGCCTGACCCGGGTAGTCGGCCGGTGTTCTGATCCGTACGGGCTCGACATCTCACCTCAGCCGGCGGTGCGGGCGGTGGCGGTGACCGCCGAGCCCACCCGGTCGACGAGCAACGCCATCTCGTAGCCGATGCGGCCGATGTCGTGGCTCTTGTTGGCCAGAACCGCCAGGTGCGAGCCGTTTCCGACGCTCATCACCAGCAGGTACCCGCGCTGCATCTCGACGATCGACTGCATCACCTTGCCGCCGTCGAACAGGTGCGCCGCACCCGCCGACAGGCTCGCCAGGCCGGCGGTCACCGCGGCCAGCTGCTCGGCCCGGTCCGAGGGTAGGTGCGGGCTGGTCGCCTGCAGCAGACCGTCGGCCGAGACCAGGACCGCGTGCGAGACGCCGGGCACGTCCCGGGTGAAGCGGGCGACCAGCCAGTTCAGATTCTCGTCCGTGGGGTGCGCGTTGCTCATTCGTGGCCTCCGTCGTTGTACTGGATCTCGGCACGGCCACTGCGAACGCCGCTGAGATGTCTGGTCAAGTTGTTTCGGATCTCCTCGGGATCGCGGGGGCCCGCTTCCTCGGCGGCGGTGAGTCCGCCGGGGACGAGCTGAGCGCCCGGTTTACGGATCGGCAGCCCGCCGACGGTGCGCGAGGACGTCGGCGGATTGCCCGCGCTGGCCGCTGCCGACCAACCCGCGTCGCCGGGGGAACTCCATGATGCTCCGTTGCCGCCGGATTCGGCACCGGCGGAAGCGGGTTCGACAAGCCATTCCGAAACCATCCGCTGGTAGATGGGGGTCGGCGCCTCGCCGGTGACCGGCTGCAGGCGCGGATTCGCCTGCGGTTTCGGCTCGGCCGCCGGGATGGGCGTCGGCGGCCGCGGTGGTTCGGCCGGCACCCGACCGGATTCGGTGAGTTCGGTCAGCGCCGAGGCCGGAACGCGCTGGGGCAGGCCGAAGGACCTGGGCCCGGCGTCGTCGGTGGCCGCGGGGCCGGTCGAGGTGCTCGTGGACGCCGGGCCGCTCGCGGTCGGCCCGGTGCCGAAGCCGTTGGACGGCGCCTCGTTCGAGGCGGGGGTCGCGACGCGGTTCGCGGCCGGGTCGTTCGAGGCGGCCGGGGTGTCATCCGCCGGGGAGCCCGTCGGCGCGTCGTCGTGCGACGTGGACGTCGTGCCGTTGGTGGAGCGGATCGGCAGGTCGTCGGTGTCGTGCTCGTGCTCGGCCCACAGGCCGGTCGGTTCGTCGGGCTCCGTCGGCTCGGCGGGCGCGGGCGGCGTCGGCGCGGGCGGGGCCGCCGGTACCGCCGACGGGCGACGTTGCGGCAGACCGGCACTGGTCAGCGGGGCCATGGTCGGCTCGGGCCGGTCGTCGAAGCTCGGCGCGACCGGGCCGGTCGGCACCAGCGGCGTCGAGCCGTTCAGCGCGGGCAGCACGAGCGGCTCGGGACCGCCGGGTGCGGTGATCGGGTTGGGCCCGGTGAGGTCGGCGGGCGTCAGCGCGTGCGGGCCGATCGCCGGCGCCGCCAGCGCGTGCGAACCGGTCGAGACGATCGGGTTGGGCCCGGTCACCGGGCCGTTGGGCGCGGCGGGCGCGGGCGCGACCAGCGCACTGGGCAGGTGCACGCTCGCGGTGATGCCCGGTTGCGGCGCCTGCCCGGCGGTGCGGCGCAGGCTGACGGTGATGGTGTGCCGCTTGGCGAGCCTGCCGACCACGAAAAGACCCATGCGACGTGCGGTTTCGATGGTGACCTCGCCGCCGGAGGCGAGCCGGTCGTTGGTCGTCTGCAGGTCCTCGGCCGACATACCGAGGCCGCGGTCGGTGATCTCGATGAGGTAGCCACCGTCGACCGCGCGGCCGACGATCACCGCCACCGACGTGCTCGGCGGCGAGTACCGCAGCGCGTTGTCGATCAGCTCGGCGAGCAGATGTTCGATGTCGACCGCGGATTCACCCGCGACCACGCCGTCGGGCACATTGCCGATCTCGACGCGCTGGTAGTCCTCCACCTGCGAGACCGCGCTCCACAGCATGTCCGACAGCGGCACCGGCGGCAGGTGGCCGCGGCGCAGCACGGTGCCCGCGAGCACGAGCAGGTTGTCGCCGTTGCGGCGCATGCGGGTGGCGAGGTGGTCGAGCCGGAACAGCGTCTGCAGGCGCGACGGGTTGTCCTCGTCGTGCTCGAGTTCCTCGATGAGCGCGAGCTGCTGCTCGACCAGCGACTGGCTGCGCCGCGACAGCGTCTCGAACATGTTGCCGATCTGCAGGCGCAGGCGGGCCTGGTCGGCGGCCAGGTTGAGGGCCTGTTCGTGGATCTCGTCGACGGCGCGGGCGAGCTGCCCGACCTCGTCGGTGGAATGGACGCCGACCGGGGCGATCTCGGGTGTCGCGCCGCCGCTGCGGACCACCGCCAGCTCGTCGGGCAGCTTCACGTGCGCGACCTCGAGCGCGTCGCGGCGCAGCCTGCGCACCGGCACGACGAGCGTGCGGGCCACCGCCAGCGCCAGCGCCAGACCGGCGAGCAGCATGCCGAGCACGAGCGTGGTCTCGCGCAGCGCGCCGGTCTGCGCGGTCGCGGTGTTCTCGTCGAGGGTGTGGTCGATGAGGTCGAGCAGCGAGGCGATGCTCGAGGCGTAGGTGTCGGCGCTCACCTGCAGCGTGTTGAGGACCGCGGCATTGGTGGTCGGGTCGCCGTTGTTCTGGCTGAACACGCTGATCCTGGTCTGCACCGCGTCCAGCAGCGAGGCCATGGCGCCCGCGTTCTGCGGCAGGATCATGCCGTAGGTCTTGATCATGGTCGACTCGGAGCCGAGTTCGACGAGCATCTGGGCGCGGGCGCTCTGGCTGCGGCCCGCGTCGGGGGAGACGACCAGGGTGCGCTCGCGGGTGAGCACCCGGCGCGCCTGGTGCAGCGCGGTCAGCTGGAGGAAGTAGCGCTGCACGATGAAGTCGTCGACCTGCGGGGTCTTCGACAGCGCGTTGCCGATCCGCTCGCCGATCTCGTCGGTCTGCTCACCGACCATCGCGGGCGATCCGCCGCGGACCGTGTTGCGCAGGGTGGCGCCGGTCGCGGTGGCCGCGGTCAGCTCGGCGGCGACCTCGGGGTCGATGGTGGCCGAGCGCAGCGCGTTCTGGACCTCGGCGAGCGCCTGGTCGTAGGTGGTGAGCGCGGCGTCGGTCTGCGGGTCGGCGATCGCGCCCCAGTTGGCCGTCGCGGCGACGGCGAGTTGCTCGGTCGCGGTGGCGAATTTGACGACGGGCCGGATGACGGTCGCCTGCTCGGTCGCGGCGCCGAGCTGCGTCATCGTCTGCAGCTCGTTGTTGATTCGCAGGACGGCGAAGGTGGTCGCCAGCATCACCGGTAGCACCAGCACGACGCCGACCTTGCGGGTGACGGACCAGTTCGACAGGCTGAATTGCCAGGAGCGCGATGCAGGTTCCATCCGCGTGCGTTGCCTCTGCTTCCACGTGTGACCCCGGCCCGCGCGGGGAGGTCGCGGAGCGATGCAGCGCAGAACCAACTGGAGGTCTTCTTTTTCCGCAGGAAAGATACCGTGCTGGGTAGGGATCGGCAATCCGGGCCGCGCCGTGGGAAATTCGCCGAATATGCGCTGTCACAATGACGCTCCGCGACACCTGGGACTGGCAACGCGCCGCCCCCTCTCAGTGCGTTCTCAGTCGGCCACGGCAAACTGAGCGCATGCGCATTCTGGTAGTCGACGACGATCGCGCCGTGCGGGAATCACTGCGCCGGTCGCTGAGCTTCAACGGCTACACCGTCGACCTGGCGGTGGACGGCATGGACGCGTTGGAAAAAGTGGCCGCTGCCAGGCCCGACGCCCTGGTCCTCGACGTGATGATGCCGCGCCTGGACGGCCTGGAAGTGTGCCGCAGGCTGCGCAGCACCGGCGACGATCTGCCGATTCTCGTTTTGACCGCGCGCGATTCGGTCTCCGAACGGGTGGCCGGCCTCGACGCGGGCGCCGACGATTATTTGCCGAAGCCTTTCGCGTTGGAGGAATTGCTGGCGCGTTTACGCGCCCTGCTGCGTCGCCGCGCACCCGATCCGGGCGAAGCCTCCGAGGCGATGGTGTTCGCTGACTTGTCGCTGGATCCGGTGACACGCGAGGTCTCGCGCGGCGAACGCGCCATCAGCCTCACCCGCACGGAGTTCTCATTGCTGGAGATGTTGATGGCCAATCCGCGCCGGGTGCTCACGCGCGGGCGCATCCTCGAGGAGGTCTGGGGCTACGACTTCCCCACCTCCGGCAACGCGCTCGAGGTCTACATCGGCTACCTGCGCCGCAAGACCGAGGCCGACGGCGAGGAACGCCTGATCCACACCGTGCGTGGCGTCGGCTACGTGCTGCGCGAGACCCCTCCGTAGGCGGCGGGGAATGGCACACAAGGAGCCGGCCGTCGCGGTCCTGCGCCCGCCCGATACGGGGGAGATGCGGCCGCCGATGCCGCTGACCCGCTCGGTCTCGCTGCGCTGGCGGGTGACGCTGCTGGCGGCGTCGGTGGTGCTCATCGCCGTCGCGGTCACCTCGATCGCGGCCTACGCGATGGTGGCGCGCGCGCTCTACGCCGACGTCGACGCCCAGCTCGAAGCGCGCGCGGCGACCATGATCAACAACAATTTCGAGACCCTCGGCTTCCAGTCGATCGTGCTGGCCGGGCTGTTCTCCAACGATGTCGGCGTCGCGCTGATCTACGCCGATCACAAGCCGTACATGCCGCCGCAGCAGACCATCCCGCCGGTGGGCGTGCAGGAGCTCGCCGTCGCCGACGGCAAGCTCAACTCCTCGCTGCGCACCGTCGGCGATCAGCGCGTGCTCGCCGTGCGCACCCACAGCGGCGCGACGCTGATCATCTCGCAGAAGCTCTACCGCACCCGCGAGGTGCTCGACCGGCTGGCCTGGCTGCTGTTCGTCGTCGGCGCCTGCGGCGTCGTGCTCGCCGCCGCGGCCGGTACCGCCGTCGGCCGGACGGGCCTGCGGCCCATCGCCCGGCTCACCGCCGCCACCGAGCGCGTCGCCCGCACCGACGACCTGACCCCGATTCCCGTCACCGGTGACGACGAATTGGCCAGGCTCACCGAGAGTTTCAACACGATGCTGCGGGCGCTGGCCGAGTCGCGCGACCGCCAGCGCAGGCTCGTCGCCGACGCGGGCCACGAGCTGCGCACGCCGCTCACCTCGCTGCGCACCAATATGGAGCTGCTCATCGCCTCCGGTCGCCCCGGCGCGCCCCAGCTGCCCGACGAGGACATGGCCGAACTGCGCTCCGACGTGGTCGCCCAGATCGAGGAGTTGTCCACCCTCGTCGGCGACCTGGTCGACCTCGCGCGCGAAGACGCGCCGGAAACCGTGTACGAGCGCGTCGATCTGGGCGAGGTGGCCGAGCGCGCGCTGGAGCGGGCACGGCGCCGTGGCACCGGCATCACCTTCGCCGCCGAGCTGCGGCCGTGGTTCGTCTACGGGCACGAGGCGGGGCTCGAACGCGCCGTGCTCAACGTCCTCGACAACGCGGCGAAATGGAGCCCACCGGACGCGGAGGTCCGGATCAGCATGCGCCCGGCGGGTCCCGGCCTGCTCGAACTCGCCGTCGCCGACGCGGGCCCCGGCATTCCGCCGGGGGAGCGTGAACTGGTCTTCGAGCGCTTCTACCGGACGACCGCGTCGCGCTCGATGCCCGGATCCGGGCTGGGTCTGGCGATCGTGAAGCAGGTCGTCACCAAGCACGGCGGCACGATCGCGGTCGACACTTCGGACCAGGGTGGCACGCTGGTCCGGATCGTCCTGCCCGGCGAGGCGCCGATTCCCGACGACGCGGGAACGATCTGATCGCCCGCGGAGTCTCGGCGAACTGACGGCCCGATCTCAGCCGCTTCTCAGTACCCGTCACGAAGCTGGTCAGCAAGCGTGAGGAGACAACCAACCATGACCGACGATCCCCAGCAGCGCCCCGCCGATCAGCCCGGAGATCCCGCGGCGGGCGGCGCGGATCAACCGTTCCCGGCACCGGGACAGCCGGCACCCGAGACCGGAGCAGCCGCGCCGTCCCACGGCAGCGCGCATCCCGATGCCACCGCCCCGCTTCCCGGCGGCGGGCAGCCCGGCGCGCCGGTGCCGCCCTACGACGCGACGACCGACCGCTCCCAACATCACGGAGCCGGTCAGTCCTACGGCGCGCCGCAGCACCAGGGCGCGGCACAGCACCAGGGCGCAGCACAGCACCAGGGCGGCGCGCAGTACCAGGGTGCGGCGCAGCACGAGGGCACCGTGCAGCACGAGCGCATGGCGCAGCACCAGGGCGTGGCGCAGCAGAGCGGGGCGCAGCATTTCGGGACGGCGGAGGCGCAGCACACCGCGCCCATGCCCGGCTACGGATACCCGCCGCAGGGTGGTCAAGCCGGTCCCTATGTCGCGCAGGCGCCCGCACCGCAACGCAAGCCGCTGCGCCTCGGCCTCGTCGCGGGGGCGACCGCGCTGGCGCTGGTCAGCGGTGGCATCGGCGGTGTCGTCGGGGCGCTCGCGACCGGGTCGGAGTCGGCGCCGGTGACCAACGCGCTCGACGCGCCCAAGCCCAATGTCAACAATGTCGCCAACGCGCCCGCCGGGTCCACCCAGGCGGTAGCTCAGCGGGTGCTGCCGAGCGTGGTGATGATCAAGGTGGCCGGGACGCGCGCCTCGGGGGAGGGCTCCGGCGTCGTGCTGTCCTCCGACGGCCTGATCCTCACCAACAACCACGTCGCCGCGGGCGCGGGCGCCTCGGCGAAGATGGAAGTGGTGTTCAGCGACGGTAGTTCCGCCCCGGCGACCATGATCGGCGCCGACCCGGTCTCGGATCTGGCCGTGATCAAGGTCAGCGGCAAGACCGGCCTCACCCCGATCGAACTCGGTACCTCAGACGGCATCGCGGTGGGTCAGCCGGTGATCGCCATCGGTTCGCCGCTCGGCCTCGCCGGGACCGTCACCACCGGCATCGTCTCGGCGCTCAACCGCCCGGTCTCCACCAGCGGCGAGGGCGCGCCGAGCCAGGTGAATCCGGTGATCGACGCGATCCAGACCGATGCCGCGATCAACCCGGGCAACTCCGGCGGCGCGCTGGTCGACGCCCAGGGCAAGCTGATCGGCATCAACACCGCCATCGCCAGCCTCGGCGGCGAGGCGACCGGCGCGCAGAGCGGCTCGATCGGCCTCGGCTTCGCGATCCCGGTGGACCAGGCGCGCCGCGTCGCCGACGAACTGATCAAGACCGGCCACGCCACCTACGCCCAGATCGGCATCAAACTGCGGCCGCAGGACACCGCGGCCCGGGTTCTCGAGGTCACGCCGGGCAGCCCGGCCGACAAGGCGGGCGTGCCCGCAGGCGCGGTGGTCACCAAGCTCGACGACCGGCCCATCGATTCCGGCGACGCGCTGATCGCCGCGGTCCGCTCGCATCAGCCGGGCGACAAGGTGAAGCTCACCTACACCGACGAGCAGGGCGGCAACGCCAAGACCGTCGAGGTCACCCTGACCGGCGCGGCGGCGGAGGGCGGCCGATGATGCGTTCGAGCGCGGCGCTGTCGTGTGTAAGCGCTACGGTGATGAGCATGGACATCGATGCTCCCGTGGCAGGGCGTGCACTGGTTGTTGTCGTCGACGATCGGACGGCGCATGGCGGAGTGGATTCACTCGGCCCGCTCGTCACCGAGCTGCTGAGCGAAGCGGGCTTCCTCGTCGACGCGTCGGTGACGGTGCAGGCCGAGGAGGTCGAGATCCGCAACGCGCTCAACACCGCGGTCATCGGCGGCGTCGATCTGGTGATCTCGGTCGGCGGCACCGGGATGTCGCCCCGCGACGTCACCCCGGAGGCCACGACCGAGGTACTCGACCGGGAACTGCCCGGCATCACCGAGGCGCTGCGCGCGTCCGGCCGGGTGGCCGGTTCGCTCGACGCCGGCCTCTCGCGCGGTGTCGCCGGGATCTCCGGCAGCACCCTGGTGGTGAACCTGCCGGGCACCCGCTCGGCGATCCGCGACGGCATGGCCACCCTCGGCCCGCTCGCGAGCCGGGTGATCGGCGAGCTCTCCGGATTGGACGAGTGAGGCCGATGGCCACATCGGACAGCACGTCGCCGGGGGATCCCGAGGCGGCCCGGCGCAAGGCCGCCGAGGCCGCGCGGCTGGCCAGGATCTTCGGTGACGTGCTGCCCGAGACCACCGGTGACGAGCGCGGCGACGCCGCGGGCGGCCCGGATAACGACGAATGGTTACGCTCCCAGGTCCCACCGCACCACGGGTGACCGCACCGTTATCTACGTCGTCCCTACGTAAATGACCCGGGTCGAAATGCCGGGTTCGGTACCGGTGAGTAACCACGACAATTTCCCAGGACCACGCGAAAGCGTGGTCCTTTGTCGTGTTCGGGGCCGTAACCGGCGTACCGGCGGTACCGGTCAATCCGCCTTAACACATCCGATGCCGGATGCATAAATGCACGTCAAAGCATGTGACGATGTCTCGTCCTGTGGCAGGGGTCACTATGAAATTTACGAACTGTTTCGTTGCCTGATCATCATCTGAGCGTTTAATGTTCGCCATCGAGCCATCAACTATCGGTCCCCGCAGTACCCCACTTCTATGCGTTGAACCACCCGGTGGAACCCTGGCTCGGGTTCGTCACACCGGCCCCGGCCGTATCGTCGAAATAACAGTTGGTTACGTAACGGCAACAAAGGGGCGACACACTGAGCTGGGCCTGTGAGGTCCATCCGTCCGGTCTCGAAAGTCGAGACCGGCTGTTAGACACCTGATGAGGGGAAGTATGAGCGAGAACCGCACCACCGGTGTGCGCCGCGGCGCCCGTGCCGCGGGCGTCGGCGCTGCCGCGGCCGCCGTGGCTTTCGGCCTGCTGTCGACCGGTGCCGCCAATGCCGACACCTTCGTGCCGTTGCCGGACGGACAGAAGGTCGGTCCGAATGTGACCATCACCCGCACGCACGAGAGCGCTCTGATCTCGCCGTCGATGGCCGCCAACGGCGCGGGTCGCGTCGTCTGGGTCTCCGGCTCCGCGATCGCCGAGGTCGCCGCCACCCCCGAGGGCGAGGTCGGCCCCTGGAACGGTCCGTCCGGCCGTCCCGGCTCCAACAACTCCTCCACCCACGGCACCTCCCAGCTGAACACCGGCTACATCGTCGGTTGCCAGGTGAGCATCGCCGATGACGCGATCGGCGCCGGTGTGTCCGGTGGCGTGAGCACCGGCGGCGTGAGCGCCGGCGGCTCGATCGGCGTCAACCTGGGCCCGGGCGAGGTCAAGTTCGTCCAGATCAGCTCGAAGGACATCCAGAAGGCCGGCACGTACGCCATCGATTACCAGGACGCGGAAATCGAGATCCAGGGCTGCGCCGGCTACGCGCAGGCCCGGGCGTACACCGTGGTCGAGATCATCGGCGACCACTACTCGAAGACCACCCTCTACGGCATGCCGTTCAGCATCGGCTGACGTCTTTCGAATCTGACGAATCTTCTTCTCGCTGCGGCGAACTCAATCCTCGAGGGACAAATCCTATGATCAACCGTAAGTTCATGGCGCGGATGGCGGGCCTCAGCGCCGCGGCCACCGTGGCTGTCGGCCTGTTCTCCACGGGCGCGGCCAACGCCGACACCTTCGTTCCGCTGCCGGGTGGCCACATCACCAAGACGCTGTCCGACGGCACCGTCGTCGACATCAGCCTGGTGGGCGAATCGGCTCTCATCAGCCCGTCGATGGGCTCCACTCCGGTGCACCGCAACTCGTGGGTCTCCGGCACCGCGCAGGTCACCGTGTCCGACGGCGGCAGCGGCAAGATCTACCCGGGCTACACCGTGGGTTGCCAGGTGAACATCGCCGGTGGCGGTGTCTCCGGTGAGGGCAACGTCGAGAGCGACTGGGAGGGCAACGCGGCCGGCGGCATCGGCACCGGCGGCGAGCTCTCGCTCGGCCCCGGCCAGGCGAAGTCGTTCTACATCCTCGACCGTGAGGTGGCCGACGACTACGGCAACGAGTCGCACTCCAAGAACAACAAGTTCAAGAACGGCTCCGGTTCGGTGAGCTGGCAGGATTCCACCATCGGCCTGAGCGGCTGCGCCGGCTACGCCCAGGCGCGCGCCTTCGTCAGCGTCGAGGTCGAGACCGACAACGTCATCAGCTGGGTGACGCTGTGGGGCCAGCCGTTCAGCCTCGGCTGATCTGTTCTGATCCCCGGAAACGGGCCGGTCGCGTTTGCGACCGGCCCGTTTTTGTTGCGTCAACGATTCGCTTGCGCTGGACATTGCCGGGCCGCCTCATTATGTTTGTGGCGAATTGACTGTCTCGCAGTCAGTATCACGCGAAGTTTTCTGACTTTCAGCTTTCTCGATAGACCTCCCGGCTGGGCGAATCCGCCCTGTTGCCAGCGGCGCCGTCTGCGGACGCGCCTGGGCTGGGTCCGGGCGCAGCACAGATATCGGCCTCGACGGTCGAGGTCGATTTTGCGTACACCTCGAGGGGAAGTATGAGCGAGAACCGCACCAACCGCGTGCGTCGCGGCGCCTGGAGCGCGGGCGCCGCTGTGGCCGTGACGATGGGCCTCCTGTCGGCCGGTGCAGCCAACGCGGACACCTTCGTGCCGCTGCCGGACGGCCACAAGCAGGGCCCCGGCGTCACCCTGAGCCGGACCGGCGAGCATGCCCTCGTCTCCCCGTCGCTGGCCGCCAACGGCGCCGGACGCGTGGTCTGGGTCTCCGGCAACGCGCGCGCCGACGTGACGGAGACGCCGGAGGGCGAGGTCGGGCCGTGGAACGGACCGTCGAACCGTCCCGGCTCCAACAATTCGTCGACCCACGGTGCGTCGAACCTGAACACGGGCTACATCGTCGGCTGCCAGGTGAGCATCGCCGACGACGCGATCGGCGCCGGCCTGTCCGGCGGTGTCTCGACCGGCGGCGTCAGCGCGGGTGGCTCCATCGGCCTGAACCTCGGCCCCGGTGAGGTCGCGTTCGTGCAGATCGATTCCAAGGACATCCTGAAGCCGGGCGTCTACTCGGTCGAGTACCAGGACGCCGAGATCCAGATCCAGGGCTGCGCGGGCTACGCGCAGGCGCGTGCCTACACCGTGGTCGAGATCATCGGCGACCACTACTCGAAGACGTCCCTGTACGGCCAGCCGTTCAGCATCGGCTGACGCGCGACCACATCGAAACTTTCGCTCGTTCACACGAATTCACCCTCGAGGGGTCAACTGTGATGATCAACCGTAAGAGCATGGCGCGCGCTGCCGGTTTCTCGGCCGCCGCGACCGTGGCACTTGGTCTGCTCTCCACGGGTGCGGCCAATGCCGACACCTTCGTTCCGCTGCCGGGTGGCCACATCACCAAGACGCTGTCCGACGGCACCGTCGTCGACATCAGCCTGGTGGGCGAATCGGCCAATATCAATCCGTCGCTGGGTTCCACGCCCGCGCACCGCAATGCCTGGGTGTCGGGTAGTGCGCAGGTTAGCGTGTCCGGTGACGGCGGCGGCAAGATCTTCCCCGGGTACACCGTGGGTTGCCAGGTGAACATCTCCGGCGGCGGGGCGACCGGCGGCGCCGAGGGCGAGGTCGACGATGCGGGCAACCCGTCGGGCGGAATCACCTCCGGTGGCGAGCTCTCTCTCGGCCCCGGCCAGGCGAAGTCGTTCTACGTCCTCGACCTGGAGCAGGCCGACGACTACGGCAACGAGTCGCACAAGACCCGCAACGCCTTCAAGGGTGGTAGCGGCTCGGTGACCTGGGCCGACGAGACCATCGGCCTGAGCGGCTGCGGCGGCTACGCCCAGGCGCGCTCGTTCGTGAGTGTCGAAGTGGAGACCGACAACGTGATCAGCTGGGTCACGCTGTGGGGCCAGCCTTTCAGCCTCGGCTGAGTACTCACGACTCGGGAATTCTCGGGCCCCCGGTAGCTGCCGGGGGCCCGATCCTTTTGTCCCCCGCTCAGAATTCGTGTTTGCCACCGGCGCTGTTGTGCTGTTCGGCGAGTAGATCGCGAATCTGCAGCAACACCTCGCTGTCGCTGAGCTTCTCGTCCTCCTTGGAGAACCGCTTCTTCGCCGACGCCGCGGGCAGCACCAGGACGAAGTACAGAATGGCGGCGATCAGCAGGAAATTGATTCCGGCGGTGATGATCGGGCCCACCTCGATGAACGTGGCCGGCTTGTCGGCGACCAACTGGAAACCGAGTCCCACCTCGTTGGTCCCGCCGAACACCGCCAGCAGTGGGTTGACGATCCCGTTGGTGAACGCGGTGACGATCGCGACGAAAGCGGTGCCCATGACGACGGCGACCGCCAGGTCGATCACGTTGCCACGGAGCAGGAAATCCTTGAAACCCTTGAGCATGCGTTGCGCTCCATTCTCGAAAAGCTGCGAACGATCGTGCTGGTTCGTTCTGATGTTAATCAGGGTTGCGGCAAATCGCGCGCTAACTGCTACCGGGTTTCAGTGGAAGACGACGGTGAGCGCCGTCCGTAGTGAGGCGCCCGCGACGACCGTTGCGTACTCGGCGTCGAGCGCGACCAGGACCACCCGTTCCGCGCCGGAGCGTCGCTCGCCGGTGGCGGTGACCAGGATGACGGCCGCGTCGGTGGCGAGGGTGCGGGCCGGTCTGCTCGCGCCGGGTGCGCCGGCGTCCTCGACGCCGACGACATCCACCCGGTCGCCCGCGCGCAAGACCTCGGCGACCGCGGAATCGGCGAGCCGGATGGGCACGATCCTGGCGTCGGCGCTGCCCGCGGCGGCCGCGGCCAGGCGCGGTCCGACGACGCGCAGATCGGTGAAGGTCTCCCCGGTCCGCATCGCGCCGGTGAGCGTGGCGCCGACAAAGGCGGCGGGATCGGCGACCGAACCCGAAGGGAGCGAACGGGATTCGTAGCGTGCGACGCGCAGGTCGGCGGCGGTGAGCAGCCTGCCCGGTGCCAGCTCGCGGGCGGCGACGACCACCTCGCGACGGGCCTCGCCGGGATCGCCGCGCACGAACAGCGCCAGCGCCGTCAGTGCCAGCGCCGCGGCCAGCACGCGCCGCGCCAGCAGAGCGTCGGCCCAGGCCGGGCGGTTACCGAAGGCGAAGCGCCAGGAGCTGCCACGCCCCAGGTCGGCAAGACTGCGAGTCATGCCGCGAGCCTAGGAGCGGAGCGACGGGGAACAGCCCCGGAAAGTCCTGGTTGTGGACAACTACGGGGCTGTGGATAACTCCGGAAGGGGTCAGCTGGCGGCGGCGGGGGCCGTGCTCGTGCTCGGCGCGGGGGTGCTGCTGCCGTTGGACTCCGAGGACGACTTCGCGGGCTCGCTCGCGGTGGACGCGCCACCACGGCTGTCGGTGCGGTAGAAACCGCTTCCCTTGAACACGATGCCGACCGAGTTGAACAGCTTCCGCAGCTTTCCCGAGCACTGCGGGCATTCCGTCAGTGTGTCGTCGGAGAAGGACTGAACGATGTCGAAGCGGTTGTCACACTCGGTGCACGCGTACGAATAAGTTGGCACAGGATCCTCCGCAGGTCTCGTCGATCTAGCACTCTACCGCCGACAGTGCCAACCGTGCCAATCGCGGTTTCATTCCGGGGAAAGCCCCAGTTCGCACAACCCGCCGCCGGGCGTCAACGCCCAGCCCATCCGCAGGTCGTGCGGCTCCTCCGGCAGCCGCTCGACCAGTTCGCTGTCCCGGACCACCGCGATCAGGCGCGCGCCGGGGTCGGCCGCGTCGAGCGTGCGGTCGTAGTACCCGGCGCCGCGCCCCAGCCGCACCCCACGTAGGTCCACCGCCAGCGCGGGAACCAGGATCGTCGCGGCCTCGGCCACCGTCGCGGGCGGCAGGGTCGGTGCGGTCGGTTCGAGCAGGCCGAAGCGGGCCTTGCGCAGGGAGTCCGGTCCCTCGTAGCGTGCCCAGCTCAGCGGTCCCGGCTCGCCGGTCACCGGCAGCAACACCGTGGCGTCGCCCTCACGCAGGACGTCGAGCATGCGCAGGTCGCCGGGCTCACGCCGGATCGGGACGTAGGCGCACACCACGATGTCGGGCCCGGCCAGCGTGGCGATCCGCGCGGCCAGCGCCGCCGCCTCCGCGGCGTGCTCGGCTGCCCCGAGCTGGGCACGTTCGGCCAGGATCTGATCGCGCCACGCATATTTGGTGCGCTCACCGGGCATCTCCACAGCGACCACCCTAAGCTCTTGCCGACGCCGGATCGTCGCGCCAAGGCGATCGGACGCCCACGCAGAATGGATAGGGTATACGCATGACAGACAAGACTTCCGGTTTCCGCACTGCGGTGGTCCCCGCGGCCGGACTCGGAACCCGGTTTCTGCCTGCCACCAAGACGGTGCCCAAGGAATTGCTGCCGGTGGTCGACACCCCCGGCATCGAACTGGTCGCCGCCGAGGCCGCCGAATCCGGCGCCGACCGGCTGGTGATCGTCACCTCGCCGGGCAAGGACGGCGTGGTCGCGCACTTCGTCGAAGATCTGGTGCTGGAGAGCACGCTGGCCGAGCGCGGCAAGTTCGCACTGCTCGAGAAGGTCCGCAAGGCCCCGGCCCTGCTCGATGTGACCTCGGTCGTGCAGGAGGAGCCGCTTGGTCTCGGCCACGCGATCGCCCAAGCCGAGTCGGCCCTCGACGACGACGAGGACGCCATCGCGGTGCTGCTGCCCGACGACCTGGTGCTGCCGTGCGGCGTGCTGGAGACGATGAGCCGGGTGCGCCGCGAGCGCGGCGGCTCGGTGCTGTGCGCCATCGACGTACCGAAGTCGCAGGTCAGCGCGTACGGCGTCTTCGATGTGGAAGACCTCACCGAGGGCGCCGAGGCCGACGTGCTGCGCGTGCGTGGCATGGTCGAGAAGCCCGCACTGGCCGACGCCCCGTCGACGCTGGCCGCCGCTGGCCGCTACCTGCTCGACCGCGTGATCTTCGACGCACTGCGCCGGATCGAGCCGGGCGCGGGCGGGGAACTGCAGATCACCGACGCGATCGCCCTGCTGATCGCCGAGGGACACCCGGTCCATGTGGTCGTGCACCGTGGGTCGCGCCATGATTTGGGCAACCCGGGCGGCTATCTTCGAGCTGCCGTGGATTTCGCCCTCGAGCGGGAGGAATACGGTCCGCAACTGCGTGAGTGGCTGAATTTCCGGCTGAGTCCGGAATGGGACCCCCAGGCCCCGAACGCGTAGCGACAAGAACAACAGGCAGGCAGACGCCGATAGACACAGGAGCTCGATGCGCTCGGTTGAGGATCAGCTGATCAAGGTCACCGCGGCCGCGGTCGCGCCAAGGCCGGTCCGGGTCGCGATATCCGAGGCCCAGGGTTTGCTGTGCGCGGAGGACGTCGTCACCGAACGACCGCTGCCCGGCTTCGATCAGGCCGCCATCGACGGCTACGCGGTGCGCAGCGTCGACGTCGCCGCCGCGGGCACCGACGTGCGCGACGAGGAGGGCGAGCTCATCGACCTCACCTTGCCGGTGGTCGGCGAGGTGGTCGCCGGTTCGCGCCAGCCCATCCGGTTGCAGCCGCGCCAGACGGTGCGCGTCGACACCGGCGCGCCGCTGCCGACCCTGGCCGACGCGGTGCTGCCGCTGGACTTCACCGATGGCGGCCGCGCCAGGATCAAGGTCTTCGAGCCGGTCCGTTCGGGCGATTACGTCCGCCGGATCGGCGACGACGTGCAGCCCGGTGACGTGGCGGTTCGCGCGGGCACCATCATCGGCGCCGCCCAGGTGGGTCTGCTCGCCGCGGTCGGGCAGGACAAGGTGCTCGTTCATCCGCGGCCGCGACTGTCGGTGATCTCCATCGGCGGCGAGCTGATCGATATCGATCGCACGCCGGGGCCTGGCCAGGTCTACGACGTGAACTCCTACGCGCTGGCCGCGGCCGCGCGCGACGCGGGCGCCGACGTGAATCGCGTCGGCATCGTCAGCGCCGATCCGCGCAGGCTGCGCGATGTGGTCGAAGGGCAGCTGGTGCGCTCGGAGGTCGTGGTGATCGCCGGCGCGGTCGGCGGCTGGGCCTCGGAGCAGGTGCGCGAGGCGCTGGACGGGCTCGGCGAGCTCGAGGTCGACCGGGTGGCGATGCATCCCGGCTCGGTGCAGGGCTTCGGGCGGCTCGGTCGCGACGAGGTGCCCACCTTCCTGCTGCCGTCGAATCCGGTGAGCGCGCTGGTGGTCTTCGAGGTGATGGTGCGTCCGCTGATCCGGATCGCGCTGGGCCGCAGGCAGCCGATGCGTCGAATCGTCAACGCCCGCACCATCACTCCGATCACCTCGATGCCCGGCCGTAAGGGCTACCTGCGCGCGCAGCTGCTGCGCGACGAGGCCACCGGTGACTACCTGGTGCAGCCGCTGGGCAACGGCAACGGCGGGTCCTCGCATCTGCTGGCCACGCTGGCCGAGGCGAACAGCCTGATCGTCGTGGAGCCCGACGACACCGAGTTCCGCACCGGCGACGAGGTTCGGGTGGCGTTCCTGGCGCAGCGCGGCTGAAACGTGGAGTCGATGAACGTATTCCGGTCGGGTCAGCACCCCGGCTGGCCCGCACGGCTCGGCCCGGTGAACGTGGCGGCCGGGCAGGTGACTCTGCGCCCGGTGCGCTTTCGCGACGCCGCGGCCTGGAGCCGCATCCGGCTGCGCGACCGCGACCATCTGGAGCGCTGGGAGCCGACCGGGCGCGGCAGCTGGGAGGCGCGCAACCACGCGTCGAACTGGCCCTCGCTGTGGACGAGCCTGAAGGCCGAGGCCCGCCGCGGCGCGATGATCCCGTTGGTCATCGAGGTCGACGGGCAGTTCAGCGGCCAGCTGACCATCGGCAACATCGTGCGCGGTGCGCTGCGCTCGGCCTGGATCGGGTACTGGGTGGCCAAGGACCTCGGCGGACAGGGTGTGGCGACCGCCGCGCTCGCGCTCGGCCTCGACCACTGCTTCGGACCGGTCGGTTTGCACCGGGTGGAGGCGACGGTGCGGCCGGAGAACCTCGCCAGCCAGGCGGTGCTGCGCAATGTCGGGTTCCGCGAGGAGGGCATGCTGCGCCGCTACCTCGATGTGGACGGCGAATGGCGCGATCACCTGCTGGTGGGCTTGACGGTCGAGGAAGTGTTGAGCACCGTCGTAGACCGCCTGGTCAGAGAGGGTAGAGCGGCGCTGCCGTGAAATTTCTGTTACTCATGTGGCAGGTGTGCACGGCGCGCCTGCCGCGCGGGCAGGCGCGCCCGAATTAACCTACGGACGTCGGTAGTGCGTCCACAGATGGACAACACGCAGGCGGGGACGGGAGGTGAAGACCGCGATGCCGAATTCGATCTTGTGGATCGGGCTTGTCGTGCTGTGGGTCTTCGTCCTGTTCCCCATCCTGGCGGACCGGCATCCCCGGATCCGCCGCACCACCGATGCCGCACTCGCCACGCGCGTGCTGCACCGTGGCGGGGCTGAACGACGAATTCGCATCGGGGCGGCGGGCGGTCACGACAGTGACCCCGACTACCGCCCCCGTGTGCTCACCAAGCGCCCCCACCGTACTGATTCGGAGGATCGGATGACGACATCGGCCGACGAGCCCGTCACCGAAGCTGACGACGAGTTGCTCACCCCCGCACCGGAACTCGAAGCCGCGTCCGAGGCGGACCGCGACGACGCCGAGGACCGCACCGAAGACCTCTCCGCGGCGGACGCTTCCGCCGCCGAGGCTGTCGAAGACACGGCAGCCGAGCCGGATTCGACCGGTGACGACGACGAGTCCGCCGATCCCGCGGTGGCCGCCCGGATTCCCCCCGCCCCGCCGGCCCGGCTCGAAGACGTCCCCGCTCCCGACGGCGACGCCGAGGACGACGAGGACTTCGTGCCGAGCCGGCGCGGTCGCGGCGGCTACGACCCCGAAGCCGACGCCATCGCCCGCGCCGCCCGCTACAGCTTCCGGCAGCGTGCCGTCCTCGGCCTCATCATCGCCACCATCCTGTTCGCCGCGTTCGGCCTGCTGCTGAACTCGATGTTCTGGTGGGCGTGCGGGCTGTCCACGGCGGTGCTCGTGGGCTACCTGGCCTACCTGCGCAAGCAGGTCCACGTGGAAGAGGAGATCCGCCGCAGGCGCGCGGCCCGCCTCACCCGCGGCAAGCGCCGCGAGGAAAGCGCCACGCCCGAAGCGGCCACCACCCGCCGCACGATGGACCGCGATACCGCGCGCGCCCTGCGCCGGCGCTCCAGCCTGCTCGACACCGACGACGAGGACCCGATGTTCGAGCACCTGGAAACCTTCGATCCGGCCACCGCGCGCGCCCTCCGCACCCGGGTCGAGGACCTCGGTAGGGCAGTCGGCGAATAACTGGTCGAACCACGCTAGAACAGCAGGTCAGAGTACCGATTCGGTATCCGGGCGCAACGCCTGATACAGTGTCACAGCGCGGTTCGCCAGAGCCGCACGGGGCTATAGCGCAGTTGGTAGCGCGTCTCGTTCGCATCGAGAAGGTCAGGGGTTCGATTCCCCTTAGCTCCACAACAAGTGCAGGTCAGGCCGGGTTCTGAGAAGTCATCGGAGCCCGGCCTGACTCGTTTTCCCCATTAACTCCCCACAAATTGCCTGGCGTCCTCCGCGTGGGTGAATTCGGGCCGCTAGCCTGCTGGTATTCGCACCCATCGCGTTCCCAGCATGGCCGCATCACTCCTCTGGGTCGGATCACAGTCGCCGTCAGTCTCCAGCGGGCTCGGTTGGATCGATTGATGAGTTGGATCCTGCATCTGGCGTTCACGCGCCGCGTCGGCCACCATAGGGACCTGCGCCGCAGTGCACTGGCCGCCAACGTGAGTTGTCGATCGGCGACGTCTCCGAGTTCTGCTATGAGCTGTCGGCGTGAACCGACGCCAAGTATTTCGGTGCACCTCTCGGCGACGGGCGAGGGTTCAGAACCGATGCCGGTCGTTGACGGTTGCGTGGAACACTGGCTGGTTCTATCGGCGATCTGTGGCGTCACTCAGCGGTGAAAGCTGACGTCGCCTCGGACCTGAGGATTTCCGCATCGGCGAATTTGACGTCCTGATGTTTGTTGCGCATGGTGTTCTGCTGGCGTGGTGCACAATCTGGTGTATGGCACGGTTTCTGCCCGAGGGGGAATCGCTTCTGGTCCGTACGGACTTCACCGACGACACGGCCTGGGCCCAAACCCTCGCGGCAGTGATCGCGTCCTACGACGAGGACACAGAGACAGGGCTGACCCCCGTCGACGATGTGAACTTCAATGGGCTGACCGCCACCGAACTGGCGGACCTCGTCGACGGCCAGACCTATGTGTTCCTCGCCGACACCACCACGATGACCGACCCTGAACACCCACTGCTGGCGGTCGATACTAGCGATGCGGATGCCCGAGGGGACTGCGACGGGGTCTTCCGAATCGCGCCGTTCGCGATGGCCGAGGTCGAGGTCAACTTCTTCCTCTCCAACATGGACTTCGAGGACTACGCCAACAGCGTCGACGACGACGGTGTATTCCGCGGCTTCGATCGGTGAACCTGACCGGCACTCGGGACCGACCACAGGGCCATCCCCTCACAGCAGCTATAGATGGACTCGCCCCTTGCAGTGCGACAAGTGGGCCGGTACCAGCTGCACGCACTTCAAGCGTTGCGGTAGCAGGCCGCCACCGGCAACAATCCAGGCACACGCCAACGATGCGGTCTTCTGCGCAGCGTCCCGGTGACGTCATATTTCACCGATCGGATCGGTCTGATCTCATGCTGGACGCCGACGGAATCCACCGATAAGTCGTGTCACTATTCGCTGGCATAACCACACTGGCACGTCCACTCATGACGCCCAAGGAGTTCGATGAACGAGATCGGTTCGCTTGCAGGGGCCTTTGTGTCCGTGTGCTTCGAGAGGCTGAGGGCAGAGGGTGCGATCCCCACGTCTACCTCCCATCGGCATCTTCAGGCCGGTCTCGACTTCGAAGAGCTGCCTCTGCGAGAGCTGCCGGAGTATGCACGGCTTGCAGAAGCGGTCCTCGCGGCGGCTCCGGACACCAACTGGCATGGTGAATCGGAGTCGATGACCTCCTGGTTGCTGACCAGCTTCTTGGAGTTGTGCGTGCAGGAATGCTCCTACGCTGGTTCATATGACCCGCTCGGGCCAGAAGTCTCCGCCGCCATCGTGCAGCTGACGGATGTGCTGTCCGGACAGCCCTACGACATGGTGTTGGCGCGCCAGATCTCTCACCTGGTGCCGGCGTCGGGGAGTGAGATCGAGATCAACGGCGTTGTGATCGTGCCTGAGGGAAAGGGCTACCTGAACTATCGAATCCTGAAGGAGATCCCCGATGCCGACCATGCCTGGAAGCGGCATCTTACCCAGACGTTTCGGCCTCCACATGCCTTGTTGATGGTGCGCGAGCAGGTAACAGGCCTCGATTACTTCGGAGCAGGCGACCTCGAGCGCAAGTTGGATCGGTTTCAACTCGGTGTCAGTCTGTTGACCGGTGCCAATGTCCAAGGCATGTATCAGGTATTCGGAGCGAGTAGCCGGATATCCGCCCAGCCAGCTTCTCTCGAACTTCTAGCCCGGAACTCTCACGTCACGACGACGCGTCGAACCGCACGCCTCGATGGGAGCGAAGGTCCGGCGATCGCCGCGCTGACCGATCTGGTGGCTGATGCCCGATCGAAGACCGTTGGCCCGGACACGTGGCTGAGTTCCTTCGGGGAGGCGCTCAAGAGGTTCGCCAACCTGGACGACACAACCGGATACGGTGAACAGATCGTGGATCTCGCTACCGCCTTGGAAGGGGTGGTTCTGGGCACGAACGAGGGTGAAGGTCTTACTCTTCGACTGTGTACCCGCGTCGCTGCCGTGTTGGCACACGATGATGATCCGGCCGCCGTTCTCTTCGAGGAGCTGAAGCAGCTATACAGCTTGCGATCGAGCATCGTCCACGGCGGTGAAGTCTCGGTGAGGTCACTCAACGGCAAACTCCGCGCGATGGAATGCGTACCGAGTCGGGACGAGGAGAAGAACACCCTGGTGCGGCTGGGGTACGCCGTCGACCGGCTACGCGACATCGTTCGCCGGACAATTCTTGCCCGCATCTGTCTGGCACGGGGCGAGGAGCCCCCATGGCCGTTCGACGAAAAGGCAAGACTGGCGTCGTCAAGGTCGACTCGGTCCTGGCCGACGACACGATGCGTGCGGCCTGGCGCGCATATTGGCGTGACATGCTGGATTCGCTAGGCGCGGGTGCCGCGGCCCGGCGGGCCGCCCCACCGGTGTTTTCCCTGACCAGTGACGACCGCTGAGCATCACATCGGCTCCTCTCAGACAGCCTGTAGGGGGCGAGACGCCGGCGCGCGCTTTGCTCGCCATTGCATAAATCCGGTGATCAGGAGTGGTGGGAGGGAGCCGAGTGGCCGGACATAGCATCAGCCCAGTCAGCGCGGGAGGCGTGCTGGTCGGGCTTCGTGGTAACTCGGGCTCGGGCAAAACGACCGTGGCACGCGCAGTACAGCAACGATTTGCGCGCGCAAGCTGCCTGGTTGTTGCGCAGGATGTGGTCCGGCGGACGATGCTTCGTGAGACCGATGCCCCCGGCGCGGTGAACATCGACCTGATCGAGCATGTCGCTGCTTTTGGGCTGGCTCGTGGGCTGATCGTGATCGTGGAAGGCATCCTCGACGCGGACCGGTACGGCGAGATGCTCGAACGTCTCTCGGTGTCAGCGGGATCAGCGATGTTCTACAGCTTCGACCTGTCCTTCGCAGAGACCGTCCGGCGGCACGCGAGCAGGCCCCAAGCACAGGAATTCTCGCCGACCCAGATGGGGCAGTGGTACCACAGCTGGCAACCGTTGACGTTCGTCGACGAGGTCCGCATCGATGCGAGTTGGCAGCTCGAGACAGTCGTTGATCAGATCGTCGGCGACATCTGTGCCGCAGGCCTTTTCGATCAACAAGCTGCGCGATGCCAAGGCGCGACGGGTGGAACCTCCCCGCCGGCCTCGGCGACGCCTCGGCGCGTGACCGTCACCGAAGCGGAGTAGGTCAGGCGTCAAGATCCACGGGTGTGCTGCCGATGGCGCGGTCGAGGACGTTCGCCGCGGTCCGGTGTGGGCGTCCTCGCGCCATGTAGTACCGCTGGGTCATCGCCACGTCGACATGGCCGAGGACATCGGCGGTGACTCGCGCGGACAGGCCCGCGTCGTCGAGGATCGTGGCCACGGCATGCCGGAAGCTGTGCGGGGTGATGTCCTCGGCGAAACCTAGCGCTTCCCGGACACGCTGCCACGCGTGACCGACGTTCTGGGGGTCACGCAGGGTCCACACCGCAGAGGCAAACACCAGATCCAGGTCCTCGACCCCGGGCTTCGGCGGCGATGATTTGCGCCTGGCTGCCATCGCGTCTTTGCGCTGTTTGAGCATCGCCACAGCGAACTCTGGCAAGGCCATGATCCCGGTGTGGTTTTTCGGGTCATCGTCGTCGGTGACCCGGACGAGTCCCTTGCCGGCGACCCGGACGACTTTGCCGACGGGGTGCAAGGTTGCTTCGTCGAGGTCGATGTCGGACCAGACCAGCCCGAGCATCTGGGAGCGCCGTAGCCCGGTCGCGGCGTAGAGGGTGATGACGTCGGCGAGGTCGGCGCCTTCGCAGTAGGCGGCGACCGTGGGCGGGGTGTAGGCCTTGACCGGTGTGCCCCGCTCGCGTTCGGCCTTGGACAGCTTGCGCGGACACGGGATCTGCGAGGTGCGCACCGAGGACAGGATGAAGCGCAGCTCGTCGACGGTCAGATCACCCGCGCCGCCGGTGCGACCCTTGGCTTCGACGTTCTCGGCCATCCGAGCTTCGCGCACCGGGTTCACAGCGAGGGCTGTCCTTGCGCACGCGAACCGGAACATGCCGGAGAGCACGTTGCGTGCGGTGCGCATGTTCGACGGGCCTCGGGCGTGGCCCACGTCCTTGAGGAAGGCTTCCACCGTCGCGGTGTTGACCTCGAAGAGTCGTCTGCCGCCGAAGGCACTGTCGAAGGTCTTGGCGGCCTCGTCGTAGCGGCTGAGGGTGCCCTCAGCGCGACCGAGGGAAACCAGGTGGTCGCGGTAGTGGTCCCACAGCTGCTTGACGGTGATCGAGTCCGACAGCTCGTCATCGAGATCGACACGGATGGCGACGGCGGCGGCCATCACCGCGTCGAGAGCGCGTTGGCCGCTGCGGTCGGGTAGTGGTCGGCCTTGAGCGCTGAGCTTGATCGGGGAGAATCGGACGACCTCGCGGCGGCGGCCCGAGGTGTCACGGATATAGATGCGTGCCTTCCAATGGCCGGGGGCTATCTCGGTGAGCATCGGCTTGCCGGGTACCCCGAGAGGCCTAGGTGGTCTACCCCGGCTCACCGTCGTGCTCGGGTGGCTCGCCGCCCGAGTTCGCCAGAGCGGATTCGAGTTCGTCTATGTCCCAACGGAATTCCCTCCCAACTCGGATAGGTTTGGGTAGCCAGGTGTGCTGGCCTGGACGGCGGGCCCAGCGCCGCAGCACTTCTGGGTGGACGCCGAGGTGCTCGGCGGCAGTTCTCGTGTTGACCCACCGACGCAGCGGCGCCGGGGTCGGGTTCGGGGTCGAAGGATCGTCATGCATCGGTGCGGCGCTGGTCGTAGTGGACATCGATCAGCGGTGCGCGGTGCAGGCCGCCGTACCTCAGGAGTGCGTGGCAATCGCGGAGAAAACTCGCGTTCTTCTTCGAGAGGCGGTGGAACGGGCAGTCCCGAAGGCTGTGTGAATCGGAAGGGGGAGTGTTCGAATCGCGGCCATGCGCGCTCATATCCGTGGGCCGGAACTGCCCGCGGTGATGGGCTGCGATGACTCCCGATAGCACCGCGAGAAATCGCTCGCGCAGAGGGAGCAGAGGGAGATGGGTAGTGCTTGCGTGAAATTGCATCGGGCACCTTTCGGCCCGATCAATGACTCTTCCCGTCTCCAGGAAACCTGAAAATGTGGAAGTTCGCCACCAATTTTCTGCTAGCGCTGAGAAATTGGTGCCGACGCTCGCGCACAGCCCGACGACTTCGCCTCTGTGACCGATCACAAGATCCGCCTGGTGCGGCAGCGGTAGTGTCGCCGCCGCACCAGCCGGATGTCGCTGGTGGCTAGTTGAATTCCGGTCGCGGACAAGCCGCCTCAGGCGTGACCGTGATGAGCTGGACGTGGTGGGCGAGCAGCCCGTCGGTCAGTGACAGCAGGTAGGACACCGGCTTGCGGTCGGCATCGTAGGCGTGCAACAGGCACCGTGAATCGCGCCCATAGGAGACGCTCACGCTGGCTGCCCACAGTCGCCGGGCCTCGCTGATCGGTGTCAGAACGGAAACGAGCTCTGCGGCCTGAGCTGCGTTCCGGTGACGGCCCAGGGCGGATTTCAGCATCGCAACCGTCCAGGAGCCTTCGGCTTCGGAGTCGGCGACCACGCTCTTGCCCTGCTCACTCAACATCCACACCGCGATCGAGCTGGTGTCGTCGATACCGGGAAAGACCTCGGCGAACAAGTTGTTGCGCGCCAGCACATTCCAGAACGGGTCGATGAAGGCCGCTGGTATCGCGCGGGATTGGAACAGGTCGAGGTTGAGCATGAGCGACTTCTCGGCTCGGACATACCTGCGCAAGGCATCGGGTGGCGCCAGCGTGATCGCGGGGGCGGCGAGCTCACGAAGATGTGTTGCCATGGCTCTGTCCACGCGCAAGCCGATGATGATCTTCTCGAGCGTGTCGGAAGGCGGCTTGGAATCGCCGCGTTCGAAACGCCCCAGGTGAACGGTGCTGAGGTTGAGCTCTGCGGCTGCTTGGGTCTGGGTGAGGCCGAGATCGTCTCGAATCCATCCGATGGTGGTACCGAGGTCGGGGATCGAGACCTGTGGTCGGTTGGGGGCACGTCGACGTTGACGTCCCTTGTGGGGTCGTGAAACTCGGTCGTTCATTGCATCTCCCCCCCGGGAGGTAGTGACGGAAGTCACAGATTGAGTGGTTTGAACGGAGTATTTCGACTTCGTGACGAGACCAGGTCTACCAGAGGGTGTTTCGGGCGGCAAGCTAGCCTGCAGCTGCCCGAATGGTGGACAGGCATGTTCATGACAACCTCATAGGTAAGGCTACCCGGTGACGATGGGACCGCTGTGGGAGGCGAATTCTGTTGCGCGGTAAGAAACGTTTCTTGATGCGTCAAAGCGAATCTGCTGCACAATCCGCTCTTCCCTAGCTGATCATTTTGTGATCTATCAAAACTCGATCAGTTAAGAACCTAGCGGCCCAAGGGATTTCGTGGCTTGGATGGAAAGTGCAAGCCACTCCATGCATTTCGAGAAAGGACTTCCCTGTGGATCCCATCATGATCGCCAGCTACATCAACGCCGGGCTGGCGCTGCTCAGCAACCTCCTGGCACTGGCCGGCAACGGGCTCAACCTGGCCCTGCACCTGCTGTGAGACCGGCCCCGTAGAGGTACCCCGGCCGGGCGGCAGCCCGCCCGGCTGGGCCTCTCCAAGCGGGCGGCTCGAATTCGTCTGCCGCGCAACGTCAGCGGCACTTCCTGCATCTCAACCCTTCATCGAGAAAGGGTCTATCCGTCATGCCTGAATCACCTTCGACCACCTACTCGAACGCCGAACAACCTCACCTCTGCGCCCGGTTGACTCGCCGCGGCAGCACCTTGCTGCTGGCCGCCGCCATTCCTGTCGCGGTTGCCGTGTCAGCTCCTGCCACGGCCCATGCGAGTGCACCTTCGGCCGCGGTGGCCGACCAGGGCGGTGTCACCAGCCCGGCCCAGCCGGGCACCGAAACGCCCGCTCCGCCGCCGCCTCCTGTCGAACCGGCCCCCGAGCCGGCGCCGGAGCCGTCGCCTCCGGTGTATTACGAACAGCCCCAACAGATTCGCACCGGGCAGGCCCGTCCTGCCCCCGAGGTCGATGAGCCGGTGGAGCCGGTGCGGATCGAGGAACTGCATCTGCCTGTTCCGGTGGAGCCGGTGGCGCCGATCGTGCCGCCGGAGAACACGATCCGGGTAGGGGAGTGGCAGACGCCGAGCCCGGACTGGTTGCCGGTGGAAGTCCGCGACACCATCAACAACACCGCCGCCGGTGCCGAAGCGCAGATCGCGACCGCACTGGACTCGGTCGGTATCCCGGCCGGGCGCTCCGACCGTGTCAGCGGCGCAACCCTGGGCGGCGCCGCTGTAGGCGGTGCGGCCGGTGCGACCGTGCTCGGCGCCCCCGCGGCTGCGGTGGGCGCGGTAGCCGGAGGGCTGATCGGTGGCACAGTCGGTGGAATAGCTGGGGCCGCCGTCGGCATCGTCATCCCGGTTCCCATCATCGGGCAAGTCACCAGCGGAGTGGCGGGTACCGCCCTGGGTGCTGCCGCTGGAGCTGCTGCGGGTGCGGCGATCCTCGGAGTACCGGCCGGTGCCGTCGGCGCGGCGGTCGGCGGAACGATCGGTGCCGGATTCGGTGCCGGCGTCGGAGTCGGCCAATGACCGGCAGCACACGACGTGTCGCGGTCGTTGCTGCCGCGACGGTGGGGGCAGCGCTGTTCACCACGGT
>NZ_JARWOJ010000430.1 GCF_029868625.1 Nocardia neocaledoniensis
GGGTGGTGTGGGGGGGCGGGTTGGGGGCGTCTCCCCCGGGCCCCCCCCCCCCCCGGGCCCCCCCCCCTCCCGGGGTCCCGGGGCCCCCCCGGGGCGCGCGGGCCGCGGGGCGCGCCGCGGGGGGGGGGGCCTCGACGCTCAGGTACTCGGCGGGGTCGCCGAGTACGGCCAGGGTCGCGCGGATCTCGCGAACGGCGCGGATATCGCCGCAGGCCCGCTCGATGTCTCGGGGCCGTGCGCCGGTGCCGGCCAGCGCGCGCACCGCGGCGGGCTTGAGCTCGCCGTCGGCAACGCCGTGCGCCCAGGTGGGTTCCTCGGCGAGCGTGGTGCGGCCGAGCAGCAGGAACCGTGCCGCGCTGTGCCGGGCGAGGGCGAGCACACACGTCGCCGTCACTCCCCTGGCTCCGCCGGTCACCAGCAGCAGGTCGTCTTCGGTGAGCACCGAGGGCGCGAAACCGGTTGCCGTGCTGACGATCTCGGTGGTGACGGCGGGCTGGTGCCTGCTCGGCACCGGTGTGCGGCGCCGGCCCGAGGTGTCGACGCCGACCTCGATGGTGTCGATCGCCGCGTCGCACAGTTCCTCGAGCACGATCTGCGCCACCCGGGACGGCGTCGCCGCGGGCGCGATGTCGAGCGCGCGGCAGAACAGGGTGGGCTCCTCCGCGGCCAGGGTTTTCACGATGCCCCCGAGGCCGCCGAGCAGGGCGGGGACCGGGTCGGCGGCCCCGAGCAGGCCGAGGTGGCCGTCGAGCCGGGTGACGGTGACGAACCCGGCGCGACCGGTCGCGCCCCCCAGGGCGGGCGCCCCGCGGCCGGTGACCAGGATAGCCACGGTCAGGATCCGTTCGGCCTGCGCCCACTCCGTGGCGATACCGGCGACGACGACGCACAGGTCGGCGCCTGCGGTGACGGTGTCGCCGGGTTCGACCCGCCGCACCGTCCAGCTGAGCGCCCGCAGCGCCTCCTCGATCGCTTCCCCGTCGGTTTCGGCGGATTCGTCCAGACACACGACCAGCGCCCGGCCCGCGGGCCGATACGGGTCCACCGCCAGGTCGACCGGGGCGAGCTCGACGAGTTCGACGACGTGCCGCGGCGTTTCGGCCGCGGCCTCAGCTTTTGGGTGGACATCACCCCCGGCCAGCTCGGCCACGATCTGATCCAGCGACCGCAGTGTGCCGAGTTGCTCGGGGCCGAGGCTGGGCAGCGACGGGAACCGTTCCTGGAGGGCGCCGATCACCTGGACCCGCTTGATCGAATCGACCCCGAGATCCGCTTCCAGATCCATCGTGGGATCGACCATGTCGACCGGGTACCCGGTTTTGTCGGCGACCACTTCCCGCAGCGCCTGCCGCAGGGTGTCGGCGGTGGGCGCGAGACCGGTGTCCACCGAGGCGACCTCCTCCGGGACGGCGACCGGCGCGGGGGCGACGTTCGGAATGCCCGCGTCGCCTGCCGCGGTCGAACCGCCGGCGAGCAGCTCGGCGATCTGATCGAGGGTGCGCAAGGTACCCAGCTGCTCGGGGCCGAGGCTGGGCAGCGACGGGAACCGTTCCTGGAGGGCGCCGATCACCTGCACCCGCTTGATCGAATCGACACCGAGATCAGCCTCGAGATCCATGGCCGGATCGACCATCTCGACGGGATAGCCGGTCTTGTCGGCGACGACTTCGCGCAGCGCCTGCCGCACGGACTCGGTGTCCGCGGCACCCGCGGCGGGTACGCCTTCATCCGTCAGCGCGGACCCGCCCGCTTCCGCGAGCAGCTCGGTGATCTGATCCAGCGTGCGCAGGGTGCCGAGCTGCTCGGGGCCGAGGTTCGGCAGATTCGGGAACCGTTCCTGCAGCGCGCCGATCACCTGGACCCGCTTGATCGAATCGACACCGAGATCCGCTTCCAGATCCATCGTCGGATCGACCATCTCCACCGGATACCCGGTCTTGTCGGCGACGACCTCGCGCAGCGCCACCCGGAGCGCGTCGTGGGTCGGCGCACCGGACGACTGTGCGGCTTCCGCGGTCCGGTCGGCTCCACCGACGGTCGGTGTGGCCGAGATCGTCGGAACGCCCTGAGCGGCCACCGCACCGGAGTCCGGCTGCGGGGAGGCCGTGGCAAAAGTACTACTCCCGTGGCCGTTGGCCGGGGCTACCGTATTCGGCTGACCGGTCGCCGGCGCGATCTCGGGCTCCGGAATCGCGGCGGGTGCGGGTGCCGCAGACAGGGCCTGGGCGGCGGGGAGGGCGGGCGGCGCGACGCGGGTGGAGGTCACGGAGCGGGGCGCGCTGCCGCCCTCGAGCTCGGCGAGCTGGGCGAGGACGGCGCCGGCCCGCGCGTGGCTCTCGCTGATCGCGACGCCGTGGTCCTTCACCGCCTCGATGGCCCGCAGGGTGCGCTCGTCGAGGGAACCGGAGCCGAGCACACCGGCCAGGCCACGCGCCAGGTCGAGCTGACCGTCCAGGTACTGCCGGTGCGTGTCGAGATGCTGCGCCAGGGCTGAGTCGAGCGGATCGGTCATGGTCACGAACTGTTCCTCCACGATCGGGGGTAACCCGGGCAGGCCCGGGGACGGAGATGGCGCGAACTCGGCGACGGCCGCGGTCGCCGGCAGGACTGCGGCACGATCGGCATCACTGCGGACAGCCGGCGACCCTGTCGCCGCGGACCGCGACCCGTGCGCCGGAGCTGTCGCCTCCCCCGCGGCGACCACGGAATCGGCCGACTCACGCTGCGCGGCAACGGAACCGCCCGGCGTGACCGGCGTGCCCACCCGGCCGCCGGTCGACGATCCGGCAGGCTCGACGGCCCCGGATCCGAGACCGTCCGGTCCGCGATGCGCGCCGTTGCGGTCGGCGGCCAGCTCGAGCTGGTACTCGCCGGACAGCGCGTCGGTGTAGGCGGCGCGGCGGCTGTCGGGAACGTATTCCGGCGCCGACAGGGTCACCGTCATGCGGCCCGCCGCGGGGGTGCTCGGGGCGGGGGCCGGGTCGGCGTAGCGATTGATGCCGGCGAGGGGAACGCCGAGTACGGCGAGGCGGACGGCGGCGCGCTTCAAGGCGACGTCACCGTTGCCGATGGGTCCGGAGTCGGTGGCGAAGGCGATCACGTCGTCGCCGAGGGTGCGGCGGACCAGCGAGGTCAGCACCTGTTTGGGGCCGCATTCGACGAAGACGGTGCAGCCGTCCTCGTGCATCGCCCGCAGCGCGTCGACGAACTCGACCGGCTGGCTGAGCTGTGCGGTCAGCGTGGCCCGGTTGGCGGCCACATCGGCACCATAGGAGGCGCCCGCGGTGTCGGCGTAGACCGGTGCGGCGGGCTCGACGATGTCGACTTCCGCGACGGCGGCACCGAATTCGGTGACCGCGTGCGCGACGTACGGGGTGTGGAACGCGGCGGCCACCGGCAGATCCCGGGTGGCCCAGCCCTTCTCGCTACTGCGCGCCGTGAACGCGGCGATGCCGTCGGGCCCACCGCCCACCACGATCTGGTCGGGCGCGTTGTGGTTGCAGATCCACACGTCGTCGAGATCGGCGAGCACCGCGGCCACGTCCGCGCGCGGCGCGTTGACGGCCACCATGGTGCCCGCCTCCACGTCGTCGGCGACCGTCATGGCGGCGCCGCGCGCCCGGGCCAGGGTGAAGAGGTCGTCGGTGCTCATCGCTCCGGCGGCCCACAGCGCCGTCAGCTCACCGAAGCTGTGGCCGAGGTAGCCGTGGGCCCGCAGGCCGAACTCGGTGAGCACCCGGAACTGGCCCGCCGCGAGCGCACCGATCGCCGGCTGCGCGAATTCGGTACGGCGCAGGGCGGTTTCCTGCTCGGCGCGGGTCTGCTCGGTGAACGCGGGCGGCGGGAACACCACCGCGCCCAGCCGCTGCGGCGCCCCGACGAAGGCGGCGTTGGCCGCGTCGAAGGCCGCGCCGACCGGCGGGTTGTTCAGGACCGTGTCCAGGCCCATGTCCACGTACTGGCTGCCCTGCCCGGCGAACAGCACGCCGACCTTCGGCTCGGGCAGCGCCGCGGCCCGGAAGTACACGCCCTCGGGGTGATCCCAGTGCGGCGCTTCGGGATCGCGCACCATCTCGTCGACGGCGAGCGCGCGCAGGTCGGCGGCGGTGTCGGCGTCGACGGCGACGAAGCCGATGCGGGCGTGATCGGCGGGGATGTCGCCGCCGTCGGTGCCCGGCGTGCTGCGGACCACGTCGATCAGGCTCGCCACATCCGGCGCGTGCCACAGGTGCGCGCGAGGCACCCGGTGCAGCACCTGGCCACGTTCCCCGTCGGCCTCCTCGAGCACGAGGTGGAAGTTGGTGCCGCCGAAGCCCATCGCGGACGCGGCGGCCCGGCGCACCGGGCGCTGCGGGTCCAGCACCCACGGGCGGGTCTTGGTGTTGACGTAGAACGGCGTCCGCGCGGCGTCGATCTCGGTGTTGGGCGCGTCGACATTGATCGTCGACGGCAGCACCTTCTGATGCAGGGCCAGCGCGAGTTTCATCACGCCCGCGGTACCCGCGGCGCCCTTGGTGTGCCCGATCTGCGACTTCACGCTGCCCAGCGCGGCGAACCCGGTCTCCGGACTCGCGTCGGCGAGCAGTCCTTTCAGCGCGGTCAGTTCGGTGCGGTCGCCCACGGCGGTGCCGGTGGCGTGCGCCTCGATCAGCTCCACATCGGCGGGCGAGCACTCGGCGTCGGCGTAGGCCCGCTCGAGCGCCACCCGCTGGCCGGCGGCGACCGGCGCGTAGATGCTCTTGGCCCGGCCGTCGCTGGAGGACCCGAGACCGCGGATCACCGCGTAGATCCGGTTGCCGTCGCGGCGGGCGTCCGACAGCCTGCGCAGCGCGAGCATCGTGATGCCCTCACCGAGCAGCGTGCCGTCGGCCTCGGCGGAGAACGGGCTGATCCGGCCGGTCGGCGAGAGCGCGCCGACCTTGCTGAAGCACAGGTAGATGAAGATCGAGTTCTCGGTGTCGACGCCACCGGTGATCATCATGTCGGCGCGACCGTCCTGCAGTTCGGCGATCGCGGTGCGGATGGCGGCCAGCGAGGCCGCGCAGGCCGCGTCGACCGTGCAGTTCATGCCGCCGAGCCCGAGCCGGTTCGCCACCCGGCCCGCCACCACATTGGCGAGCAGACCGGGGAAGGAGTTCTCCTCCCACGGCGCGAACGCGGCCACGAACCGGCGCGAGATCTCGCTGACATCGCTCTCGGACAGGCCCATCGACCGGCCCGCCTCCGCCAGCACGGGTGTCGACAGGCGCGCGGCCAGCGGATGCATCAGCGGCACCGGGCCGGTGGTGCCGAGCACCACGCCGGTGCGCGCGGGGTCGTACCACTGCGAACCGGTCGCGCCTGCGTCGGCCAGCAGGTCGCGGGCCACCCCGAGGCTCAGGGTCTGCATGGTGCTGGTGACCTCGAGCTGGTTGGGCGGCAGCCCGAACTCGAGCGGATCGAACGCGACATCGGGCAGGAAGGCGCCACGGCGCGAATAGGTCTTGTCCGGCGCCGATCGGTCGGCGTCGTAGTAGTCGTCCAAGCTCCAGCGCGACGCGGGCACCTCGGAGGTGCAGTCGACGCCGTCGATGATGTTCTGCCAGTACTCGCGGTGGGTGTGTGCCTTGGGCAGCAGACCCGACATCCCGACAATGGCGATCGGGTCGCGTGCCAGGCGTCGTTCGTCTGTCACGGAAGGTTCCTCTCAGGCGGCGACGGTGGTGGCGGTGGCCGAGGCGATCAGTTCGGCCGCGGTGGCGGCGAACAGGCGGTGGCCCACCGGACTCGGATGCAGACCATCGGCGGTCCACACCTCGGGCCGGGCCCATTCGGGCCTGGCGGCGATATCGAGAAGCAGGGCGCCGGTGTCGTCGGTGACCCGGGCGAGGACATCGTTGGCGGTGGCGAAACGCTCACGCAGCAGGGCGCGGAAACCGTCCGGCACGGGCAGGCGGGCGGGGATGTCGGGATAGCTGGCCGTGAACACGGTGGCTTCCCTGGCCCGCAGGGTCGAGAAGATGGTGTGCAGGTTGTCGGCGAAACGCGCCTCGTCATACGCGCTGACCAGGTCGTTCACGCCGACAACCACACCGTAGAGGCCGGCCCGCGCCGCCGAGGTCGCCGGTGCGAGCTGGCTCGCGACGACATCGCCGGTGGTGGCGCCGTGGGTGCCGAAGTTGCGAATCGTGGTGGGCCGCAACCCGAGCTGACCGCCGAGGCGCGCGACCCAGCCCCGGTAGCCACCCGCCGCGGCGGGGTCGCCACGGCCCTCCACGAAGCTGTCTCCGAGCGCCGTCAGGCCGGCCGCGATCACGCCGACACCCCGGTATTCACCACGTGCCGGTCGGCGACGGGGAAGTTCACCTCTTCGTAGAGCGCGCTGAGCTCGGCCTCCCCGAAGAACTTGTCCGGCGGGTACAGGCCCGCGATCAGGCCGAAGAACTTCTTGGAGTAGTGCTCGCTCTTGCTGGCCGCGCGGAACACCGAGTCGTAGTACGGGGTGAGGGTCAGCTCGGAGATCGACTGGGTCAGCTCGTAGGTGCTGGCGCTCTGGGCGTCGCGCTCACGCTGGTACTCGGGCAGGGTCTCCTCGAACGGGCGTGCGCCCGAGAGGCTCTCGTGCACCAGGTCCGACAGCAGCTGGCTGTACTTGAAGGCGTCGGTGATGCCCCAGCCGGTGAACGGGTCCTTGTGGTAGCCGGCGTCGCCGACCAGGGCCCAGCCGGGACCGAAGGACTGGCGGCGGTAGTTGTCCGGGTACAGCATCGGACGGAACGGCTCGACCCGCTTGCCGGTCTCGCGCAGCCGCGCACCGATCTCCGGGTCGATCTGGTCGACGATCTCCTGCACGCCGGCGTCGGGATCGGTGCGGAAGTCGCGGAACCGGTCGCGCTTGCGCATCACCGCGACCAGGGCCAGGCCGTCATTGGTCGGCCAGGACGCGAACTGCTGCTCGCCGAAACCGGTGCGGTGGTGCATGCCCCAGTCCACGCCCTCGTAGTACGAGTAGTAGATGAAGCAGGAGGCGGGCGAACCCTCGTAGGTCTGCGCGCCGACCTCCTTGGCGATGATCGAGTTCGCACCGTCCGCGCCGACGACCAGTTTCGCGCGGAACTCCTGCTCGGGGCCCTCCCCGACGCGGCCGCGGATACCGGCGACCCGGTCGCCGTCGCGCAGCAGGCCGGTGACGGTGAAGCCCTCGATCACCTCGGCGCCCGACTCGCCGGCCGCGTCGACCAGGATCTTGTCGAGGACGGTGCGGCGCGGGCAGTACACGGCGTCGATGCCGTCGGCTGACGGATCGGCCATGCCCGGGATCTCGATGTCGGTGTAGGTGAAGTTGAGGTGCCGGATCGGCGGGCAGCCGGTGGCCACCACGGCGTCGAGCAGGCCCCAGGACTTCAGGAAGCCGAGACCGGCCTGGTGGATGTAGTGCGTGGACGGGGTGTCGCTGGGGAAACTCGCGCGATCCACGGCGAGCACGCGGTGGCCCTGACGGGCCAGCAGCATGGCCAGGGGCGAACCCGCGACCCGGGTTCCGACGACGATGACGTCATACATGATGTGATCACTTTCGGTGGTCGAATTCCGATTTCGAGTCTGTCGCCGGTGGAATGCGGAAACCACTGCGGGTCACCGCAATTCATCGGCCGATCGGTCCCGGCTATCGTCGGCGAGACCGGTGGGAGAATTTCGCGTCGCGTTACCCGCGCGACATGTAGAGCTGATCTATTTCGGCGGAATAGGTTTCGGCGATCGCGGCTCTGCGCAATTTCAATGACGAGGTGAGCAGGCCGGCGTCGACGGTGAAATCGCCGTCGACGATGCGGAATGCGCGAATGGATTCCGGCCGCGACACCAGGGAATTCGCGTCGTCCACGGCAGCCTGGATCGGCTCGGCGGGATCGCCGTCGGGATGCTCGGCGCGCCACTTCGCGAACCGCTCGGCGTCCAGTGTGATCAGCGCCGTCACGAACGGTCGCCCGTCACCGACGACCATGCAGTTGCTCACCAGCGGATGCAGCCGCACCCGGTCCTCGAGCGGGGTCGGGGCCACGTTCTTGCCGCCGGAGGTCACCAGGATCTCCTTCTTGCGGCCGGTGATCCGCAGGTGCCCGTCGTCGAGTTCGCCGATGTCGCCGGTGTGCAGCCAGCCCTCGGCGTCGACGGGCCGCTGGTCGGCGGCCGCGCCCCAGTAGCCCGGCGAGACGTGCGGGCCGCGCACGAGGACCTCGCCGTCGTCGGCGATGCCGACTTCGGTACCCGGGATGGGACGGCCGACGGTGCCGAGCCGGTTGGTGGACGGCGCGCTCACGGTGACCGCGGTGGCCGCCTCGGTGAGGCCGTAGCAGTTCAGGATCACCACGCCGAACCCGGCGTAGAAGCCCGCGGTGGTGTCGTCGAGGGAGGCGCCGCCGGAGATCACATAGCGCAGCCGTCCGCCGAACGCGGCCGAGACAGCGTCGTCGGTCGCGCTCGGCTCGGCGCCGACGGTCAGCAGCGCCAGGCCGCGCTCGACGGCCGCGTCCTCCTGCCCCTCGGTGAGCAGCGCGCGGACGTGCTTGCGGATCTTCTCCAGCGCGTAGGGAATCAGCGCGAGGAAGGTCGGGCGCAGCGACGCCAGCGCGGGCACCAGGTCGGGCACGCCGGGCAGCAGATGCGTCCGGCTGCCGCCGTACAGGCAGGCGAACAGGATCGTCTGGCCGAAGACGTGCGACAGCGGCAGCGCCAGCACCGTCGTACCGTCGAAGATGCCCTCGGTCTGCCGCGCGGTGTTCGCGGCGGTGACGTACATGTTGCGGTGGCTGATCATGCAGCCCTTGGCCAGGCCGGTGGTGCCGCTGGTGTACACGATCATCGCCAGGTCGGCGGCGCCCACCGCGGCGATCCGCGCGTCGAGGTCGGCGTGCTCGGCGCCTTCGGCCCAGGCCTCGATCTCGGTGAAGGACCACACCCCGCCCGCCGCACCCGCGGCGGTGAGGCGGGCGGCGTCGTCGGGGGTCTCGGCCGCGTGGAAGCGGCTCCCGCTGTCGCTCAGGATATGTGCGATCTGCGCGGGCGAGGAGGTCGGGTACACCGGCACGATCACCGCGCCGATCGCCATGGCCGCGCAGTCGAGCAGCGCCCAGGCCAGGCTCGTGCGGCCGAGCACGGCCACCCGGTCCCCCGCCGCGACCCCGCGGTCGAGCAGGGCCGAGGCGAGCGCGCGGACCCGGGTGTCGAGGTCGCCGGTGGTCAGCTGGGTGCCGTCGGCGGCACACAGCGAAAGACGGGCCGGATCACGCCGCGCCGCGTCGGAAACAATCGCGTACAGACTGGACGAATCGGCCGGAACGAATCCGTTCGCGGTGACAGACACTGTGTTCACGAATTGAATTCTTCACGGCGCCAACCATTCCCGTCGCCGCCGCGGTCGCTGTTCCTACCGCACGAAAGTCATCGCCTATCGACGGGTTCACGCCGACAATGCGCGGACATCATCGAGTTGTGCCGATTCGACGCATTCCAGGAACAACGCGACCGCGGGATTCGGTTCGTCGGCCCGCCAGACGGCATGCAAATCCAGCGTCGGGACCGGGTCGAACAATTTCACCGCCACCGAACTACTGCCCGGCACACCCATTCCCATCGAAATCGCGCGCGGTAGCGAGGCGAACCCGACGAGCGGTCGCACCGAGACCATGTGCGCGGTGGCGCCGGGGTCGTCGGCCGAATGCGTGACATTGAGCGAGATCCTGGTTTCGGCCGCCGACCGCAGGATGGTGTCGTACATCGCCGGACACTGTTCGCGGGCGAACAGCACACAGTCCTGACTCTGTAGTTCCGCGAACGGGACGCCGGGCCGGTCGGCCCACCGATGTCGGCGGCCGACGACCGCGACGAGCGGAACCCGGTGCAGTAGTCGGCGATACCGGAAATCGGCGGTACTGGGATGGCCGTAGACCAGGGCCACGTCCAGGGAACCGTCGGCGAGGGCGGCCAGCTGCGGGCCGGTCCGCTTCTCCCACAGCGACACCACGATGTCGGGGTGCCGTTCGGTCATCCTGGTGAGTGCCTCCGGCAGGACATGCCTGCTGGCGGGCAGGTTGTAGCCGATGCTGAGGCTGCCCGCCCTGCCCTCGGCCGTGGCCTTGGCCGCCTGGGCGGCGCGGTCGAGCTGGGCGACGATCTGGCGGGCCTGGCTCTCGAACTCGCGCCCCGCGGGGGTCAGCCGGACCTCGTGGGAGTTCCGGGCGACCAGCTGGACGCCGAGCGATTTCTCCAGCTTCTGCAGCTGGGCACTGAGACTTGGTTGGGTCAGATGGAGGCGCTGCGCTGCGCGACCGAAATGCAACTCTTCGGCGATGGTGATGAACGAAACGAGGTGTCGGAATTCCATGACGCCGGGCTCCTTCCGAGTAACACCACGCTATCGAGGCCGGATAACCGGCGATGAATAGCGATCGCCCAGCAGTCGCCGCGCGCGTTGCCGGTGGGTGAACCCGGCCGCGTTCCGGCGTGGCCCGACGCGGCGCGCCGGGTGACCCGGCGAAAAATCCGGCACGGCAACGGCTTACACCTCGGCGAACGGCACACTCTACCGGCCCGTGGTCGATCAGGCGAGCGAACCGGTGACCACGGCGTAGGCGAAACCGTCCCAGCCCTTGGCCCCGACGGTCTGGATGACGGTCGCGTCCAGGCTCGGCTCGGCGGCCAGCAACTCGACCAGTTCGCGGCTGGCGCGCACGTTCGGATCGTCGGAGTGCTCGTCGGCCAGGCCGCCCGCGCGGACCACGTTGTCGACGATGATCACCGAGCCGGGGCGGGTCAGCCGCAGTGCCCACTGCACGTAGTTGGCGTTGTTGACCTTGTCGGCGTCGATGAACACCAGGTCGAACGGTTCGGTGAGGTCCTCGGCGACCTGCGGCAGCGTGTCGAGCGCCGCGCCGACCCGGATGTCCACCCGCGCGCCGACACCGGCGCGGTCGAGGTTCGCCCGGGCCACCTTGGCGTGGCGGGGCTCGAACTCCAAGGTGACCACCGTGCCGTCCGCGCCGACCGCGCGCGCCAGCCATTCGGTGCTGTACCCGCCGAGGGTGCCGATCTCGAGCACCCGCCGCGCGCCGGCGGCACGGGCGAGCAGGTGCAGGAACTTCCCTTGCGGCGGGGACACGTCGATCGGCGGCAGCCCCGCGTCGGCGTTGGCGGCGAGCGCGGGCGCGCCCTCGCCGCCGATGAGGGTGTCCACGACGTACCGGTCGACCTCGGCCCAGTTGTTGTCGGTCATGGGCGCCAGTGTGCCACCACGCGCGGGCTACTTCGCGGTCTCGACCTCGGTGACACCCCGCACCACCGCCACCGCCGTGGACGCCAGGGTCTTCACCTCCACCAGCGCCTTGGCGAGTTCGATCAGCAGGGTGCCCACCTTGGCCGAGGCCAGCCCGATGTCGAACAGCGCGCGGGCGATCAACGCCGGGGTCGCGGTGCCACCGGAGATGAGCAACAGCGCGGTGGCCTCGGCGAGCATCCCGGCCAGGCTGCTCAGGATCTCCACGATCACGCCGCGGACGGCCTCGACGATGCGTTTCATCCCGGTGTTGCAGTCCGCCAGCACCTGCGCGACGGCCGCCTGTTCGGCGATCTTGCCCGCGAGTTCGGTGGCGTTGGCGCGATAGGCCTCGGCCGCCGACCCGGCCCACGCCCCGATGCCGGAGTCCAGGGCGGTGGCCAGGTGCCCGGCCGTCGTGATGAGGTGTTCGCCGATGGCCTTCCACGAGTCGGAGTAGGCCTGCACCATGTCGGGATTGCCGCTCACCGAGTCCAGCGCCTTGCGCAGCGGTTCGACGTGCTCGAGCATCCAGCCCATCAGCTGGGAGCCGAGGAAGTTGAACGGATCGAACTTGCGGAGCGTGGTGGTGCCCTTGATGGCCTGGACGAACATCGTGGCGGCGTCGCCCACGTCGCGGGCGGTGGCACCCGCCTTGGAGATGGCGTCGACCTTCCCCATCACCTCGCCACCGGTCATCGCCGTGTACAGGCCCGCACCGTTTTCCAGAACGTCACCGTGCAGTGTGCCCTTGAAGAACCCGGCGTTCGGTTCTTCCGCGCCGAGGTCTGGCTTTCCGACGTTGCTCAGCAGCGTCGCGGTCTCCTGGTAGTAGGTCTGCCGGAAGTCCACCCCCTCGCTGAGCAGGTCGTTCTCCGGCGCCGCGGCGTCGTCGAAGGTGTCGATGGTCCCCGGGACGGGCAGGGTGTGCTCGTTGAGCCAGCGGCCGACGGCGGTCTGTTCGGCCATCGCTATGCCACGTCCATGATCTCGGCCGCGGTCGCGACCAGCGCGGTGGCGCTCGCGTTGTCCTGCGTCTCGAAAGTGTCGGCGGCGGTCCGCAGGGTGCCGGGGACCTGGCCGCTCCGGGTGGTGAGCAGGTCGAGGAGCCGGGTGATCTCGTCGTGCAGCTCGCCGAGGGTGTTCACCGCGTAGGGCTTGACGAACAGCCCGTACGCGTCGTCGGCGTGCGCCAGATACGTGGCGGCTTCCTGCGCCTTCGCCACCCCGGTCGCGACCTCCTGGACCGCGTCGGCGTGGGCCCTGATGGCCATCACGTCGACATTCACCGCACCGGTCATGCTCGCCTCCTCCTCGTCGGCACGGGCCGCTGCCCGCACACCCCTTCTCGAATTGCTTGGACGCAGCCGCGCCCGATTCGGTTCCCTGTCGGGCCGAACCGGATTCGCCGCGGCTACTGGAGCCAGGACCTGCGCTGGAAGTAGAGGTCGTCCTCGTCGGGCTCGTCCGGGGTCACGACCCGGTCGCGATCCGGCTTGCGCGTGGCGGGCGGCGCGGGCGCGGGGTAGGCCGGAGCGACGGGGGCGGGCCACGGCGCCGCGGAGGTGGACGACGGCGCGGGCGGCGACGCGGGCGCGGGGTCCGGGAAACGCTCGGCGTACTGCTCGACGATGGTGTCGGCAGCGGTGTCCGCACCGACGATCTCGCCGATCAGCCCGGTGACCGTGCCGCGCAGCCGCGCCTGGGCGCGGCGGGTGCACGCCATCAGTTCGGCCGCGACGGCGGCGGGATCCATGCCGCGCACGGCGGGTGCCAGGGTGATCGCGGTGGTGGCGCCGTTGACGTCGACCGTGACGCCGATCCGGCCGTCGGCCGAGGTCTCGCTGACGCTGACCTCGGTCATCCTCGCCCGCAGTTCCTGATAGCGGGTCGCTTGCCACTCGAGCTCGCGCGCGTGTTGCGTGAGTTCGTCGGCGGCGCCGGTCAACTCGTCCATCTCGGTCGCTCTCCCCTCCTGCCGGGAACTCCGGCCGTGCGCGGCGGAGGCGGCCCAGCGATCCGCCCCCGATCGGATCGCGCCGAGACTAGCGCCGTGCGGATCGCCGCCGTGCGACCGGGTCGGCGGGCCGGGCGTGGACCCCCGTCGGTAACCGTGTTACCGTCTGCGCGCCGCCGGAATCGTGACGTGGGTCATGATCGATCTCCGCTGCGGCTCGGGACACGTCCGCGACGGCGCGGAGGTGGTTGGGAAGGAATGGCATGCGGCAATCACGATCGCTGGTGCGGCGCGCGGCGCTGACCGTGGCGGCCTGTCTGGCGGCGGTGGCGGGACCTGGCCTCGGCGCCGCTCCGGCGACCGGCGCACCGATGAGCGCGTTCTACACCCCGCCCGCGGACATTCCGCAGGCCCCGGGTTCGATCGTGCGCACGGCCCCGATGACGCTGCTCGCGACACCGCCGACCGCGAAGGGCTGGCCCACGCGGGGACAGCACGTCCTCTACACCTCCCGGCTGCAGGACGGGTCGGCGGTCGCCGTGTCCGGCACCTACATCGAGCCGCAGAACCCGTGGCAGGGACCCGGTGCGCGCCCGACCGTGGTGATCGGCCCCGGCACGTCGGGTCAGGGCGACCGGTGCGCGATGTCGGTGGCGTTCTCGACGGGCGTCTCGGTCACCGCCGATCCGCTCGGCCTCTCCGCGAACCAGGAGCTGCCGTCCTCGGCGGTCTGGAGCGCACTCGGCGCGCGCGTGCTGATCACCGACTACATCGGCCTCGGCACGCCCGGCATCCACACCTACGCCAACCGGTTCGAGAGCGGACACGCCATCCTCGACGGCGCGCGGGCCGCCAACGCCCTTGGCGGCGTCGGCCCCGAGACCCCGCTGATCCTGTGGGGCTACTCCCAGGGTGGCGGCGCCACCGCGGCGGCGGCGGAGATGCAGCCGGAATACGCCCCGGAGCTCAACCTGAAGGGCACCTGGGCCGGTGGACCGGTGGCCGATCTGGCCGCGATCCTGGCCAAGATCGACGGCGCGCTGATCGGCGGCGCCATCGGATTCGCGGTCAACGGCATGCTCGCGCGCTACCCCGAACTGCACGCTGCGGTCGACCGGGTGACCAGCCCCGCGGGCCGGGAGATGCTGGCGACCCTGAGCGATTCCTGCGTCGCCGACCTGATCACCCGGCACCCGTTCCTGACGACGAATTCGCTGACGGTGGACGGCCGTTCGCTCACCGAGCATCTCGCCGAGATCCCCGAGGCCGCGCCGGTGCTCGCCGAACTGCGCATCGGCTCCGCGAAGCCGACCACGCCGGTGCTCATCACCAGCGGGCGCAACGACGACACCGTTCCCTACGGGCAGGCCAGGCGCCTGGCCGAGGACTGGTGCGGCCTGGGCGCGACGGTCACCTTCCGCACCAACGAACTGCCACCGATCCTGCCGGGCACGACCATCCCGAATCACTTCGGTCCGGAACTGATCGACGGCTTCGGTCCCGACAACGCGGTGACCTACCTGCTCGACCGGCTTGCCGACAAGCCGGTCGGCGGCTGCTCGTTCGACTGAGCGCCGCGCGCGACGCCCCGCCGACAACGTGGTCGGCGGGGTTTCGTCGTCAGAACAGGAAGTAGCGCTGCGCCATCGGCAGTTCGGTGGCCGGTTGCTCGGTCCACACCTCGCCGTCGACCCGGACGGTGAAGGTGTCGGGATCCACCTCGATGCGCGGCATGGCGTCGTTGTGCGGCATGTCGGCCTTGGTGATCGCGCGAACGTTCTTGACCGGCGCCAGTTTCCGGCGGATGTCGAGCCGGTCGGCCAACCCGTCGTCGATGGCCTGCTCGGAGACGAAGTGCAGCGAGGTGGCCGCCGCGGCCGGGGCGGCGGCGCCGAACATGGGCCGCGGCAGCACCGGCTGCGGGGTGGGGATGGAGGCGTTCGCGTCACCCATGGCGGCCCAGGCGATCATGCCGCCCTTGAGGACCGCGTGCGGACGGACACCGAAGAACGCGGGCTCCCACAGCACCAGGTCGGCGAGCTTGCCCACCTCCACCGAACCGATCTCGGCATCGAGCCCGTGCGAGATCGCCGGGCAGATGGTGTATTTCGCGATGTAGCGCCGCACGCGGGCGTTGTCGGCGGCGCCGTCGCCGGGCAGCGCGCCCCGGCGGCGTTTCATCACGTGCGCGGTCTGCCAGGTGCGCATCACCACCTCGCCGATGCGGCCCATCGCCTGGGAGTCGGAGCCGATCATGGAGATGGCGCCCAGGTCGTGCAGCAGGTCCTCGGCGGCGATGGTGGACGGGCGGATCCGCGATTCGGCGAAGGCCAGGTCCTCGGGGATCGACGGGCTCAGGTGATGACACACCATGAGCATGTCGAGGTGCTCGTCGAGGGTGTTGACGGTGTGTGGCCGGGTCGGATTCGTCGAGCTGGGCAGCACGTTGAGATGCGAGGCGACGGTGATGATGTCGGGTGCGTGCCCGCCGCCGGCGCCCTCGGTGTGGTAGGCGTGGATGCCGCGACCCGCGATGGCGGCGAGGGTGTCCTCGACGAATCCGGCCTCGTTCAAGGTGTCGGAGTGCAGCGCCACCTGCACGCCCGCCGCGTCGGCGACGGTCAGGCAGGCATCGATCGCGGCGGGCGTGGAGCCCCAGTCCTCGTGCAACTTGAATCCCGAAGCGCCGCCGCGCAATTGCTCCCACATGGAGTCCTGGCTGACCGTGTTGCCCTTGCCGAGCAGCACGATGTTCATCGGCCAGTGGTCCAGGGATTCCAGCATCCGGGCCAGATGCCAGGAACCCGGGGTGACGGTGGTGGCCTTGGAGCCCTCGGCCGGGCCGGTGCCACCGCCGATCAGGGTGGTGATGCCGCCGCCGAGCGCCTCGTCGAGCAGCTGCGGGCAGATGAAGTGGACGTGACAGTCGATGGCGCCCGCGGTGAGAATGCGGCCGTTGCCCGCGATGATCTCCGTCGACGGGCCGACCACCAGGTCCGGATGCACGCCCGACATGGTGTCGGGGTTGCCCGCCTTGCCGATCCCGCAGATGCGGCCGTCGCGGATGCCGACGTCGGCCTTGATGATGCCCCAGTGGTCGACGATGACGACACCGGTGATGACGGTGTCGGGGGCACCGTCGGCGCGGGTGGCCCTGGACTGGCCCATCGACTCGCGCAGGACCTTGCCGCCGCCGAAGACCGCTTCCTCCCCGGCCAGGCCTGGTCCGCCGCTGCGGTCCTCGGTGATCTCGATGATCAGGTCGGTGTCGGCGAGCCGGATGCGGTCACCGGTGGTCGGCCCGAACAGTTCGGCGTAGCGGGCGCGGCTCAGTTCGGTCATCGGTTCTCTCTCGTCTCGTCCAGGCGCCCCGGCGCGTTCGCGCTGATGCCGTACACCTCGCGGGTGCCGCCGAGCGGAACCAGCGAGACACGCTGCGGCAGACCGGGTTCGAAACGGACGGCGGTGCCGGCCGGAATGTCGAGGCGGTGCCCGTGCGCGGCGGCGCGGTCGAATTCCAGCGCGGCGTTGGCCTGCGGGAAGTGCACATGCGAACCGACCTGGACCGGGCGGTCGCCGGTGTTCACCACTTCCAGGGTGAGCCGCACCGCGCCCTCGTTCAACACGATCGTGCCCTCGGCACAGAGATATTCACCGGGAATCATGGGCGTGCCCTATCCGATCGGGTGGTGCACGGTGACGAGCTTGGTGCCGTCGGGAAAGGTCGCCTCGACCTGCACGTCGTGGATCATCTCCGGCACCCCGGCCATCACGTCGTCGCGGGTGAGCACCGAACGGCCCGACGACATCAGCTCGGCCACGGTCCGCCCATCGCGCGCGCCCTCGAGCACGTGGTCGGTGATCAGCGCGACCGCCTCGGGATGATTCAGTTTCAATCCCCGCGCCTGCCTGCGGCGGGCCAGTTCGGCCGCGTAACTCAGCAGCAGCCGTTCCTGCTCGTGCGGCGACAGGCGCATCGGGACTCTCCTCGGCGGGTCGTGATCGGGTGAGCGACATTCTGGCACGTCGGCGTGTCGCCCGCCCGCACAGTGCGGTCGGACACAGCCCCCCGATGTCGCCGCCCGCCCCGCCGCGGAGACCGGGCCGCGGGCCCGGTCTCGTTCGCCGGGAGCCTCAGGCGGCGGCGAGGTTCTGGAGGCGGACCTGGCCGCGGGCGATGGTGCGGCCGTCGGCGTCGGTGATCACGACGACCCACAGCTGCTGGCTGCGGCCGCGGTGGATCGGGGTGGCCTCGCCGGTGAGGACGCCGTCACTGACGGCGCGCAGGAAGTCGGTGTTGTTGTTGACGCCGACGACGGTGCCGCGGTCGCCGAACCAGACGCTGCCGCCGACGCTGGCCAGCGTCTCGATGATGGTGCAGTAGACGCCGCCGTTCTGGATGCCCGCGGGCTGGAACAGCTGCGGACGCACCTTCCATTCGCCGCGCACCCGGTCGGCGGTGACCTCGGTGTAGCGCAGCCCGATGAGGTCGGTGAAGGTGCCTTCGCTCATCTTGGTCATCTGCTCGGCCGTGACGTCACGCCACTGTGCGGTTTCGCTCATGCGTTCCGGTTTACACCATCGCCGACCGACCGGTACGAGACGATGCGGCGGACCCGTCCGGAGACGGGCCCGCCGCGGCAGGAATGAGGGGGTCGACCGCAGCCCTCGGGACCGCCGGCTCATCCATACGCCGGGTTGAGCATAGGTCAGGCTTACCTAAGTGGTCAAGTGCGTGTCGCGATGGGCTTGCTCAACAGGATCGCAATACTCCATGATCACTCGTACCTCTATGTTCCGAGGCTTGTGTCGATGTTGAGAGCTCACGTTCTGGGCGCACGACGGCCAGGGGTGGGCGCGGCGAGAGAGGCAAGATTTCGTGAGTAGTAGTCGTATCCCCCGCTGGGCCGTGCAGGCGGCGATGTGCGCGGCCGTGGCAGGCGCGGCCGTCGCCGCGCCGGTACAGGCCGAACCGCTGTGGCCCGGCGGCCCCGATGTCCCCGGCGTCCCCGCCATCATCCCCGCGCCGCCGCCGGAGCCGGTCGTCGCGCCGTGCAGCGAGCAGGCCAGGGCCTGCCTGCAATTGTCGACCAACAACGCCTGGCTGATGGACAACGGCAAGGTGACCTTCGGGCCGAGCCCGATGTCGCACGGTCGCCCCGGCTACGAGACCCCGCCCGGCGTCTTCAAGGTGGCGTTCAAGAAGCCGTTCCACTGGAGCACCCTGCACAACGCGCCGATGGAGTACGCGATCTTCTTCAACGGCGACATCGCGTATCACATCGGACCCACCGAGGAGCAGTCCCACGGCTGCATCCGGCTGACGCCCGAGGGCGCCAAGGCCCACTACGACTGGCTGGAGCCGGGCGACATCGTCGAAGTGGTTCCGTGATTTCGCCATCGTGAATCAGGGGAGGCCGGATCATCGGCCTCCCCTTCGCTTTTCGCCGACACGCTGAGCGCGTCGAACAGCCAGAGATGCGCGGCACCGGAGGTCACGACACCCTCGGCCAAGGTCGCGGTGAGCTGCCAGTAGCGGCGCGCGGGCTCGACTCCCCCGGCATCGGCCAGGAGCTGCCGACGGAAGGACCGAGTGTCGGCACGGCCCCGCGCCGCGGCATGGACTTCGACGTAGCGGTCGAGCGCGGCGCCCGGGGCAGGCGCGCGACCGGCGGCGACCGAGGGCGCCGCGCCGAGGCACGCGTCGGCCACCTCGAACAGCAGTCGGCGCTCGTCGCGGACGCCGGGGGTGCCACGGTGCCGGATGGTGTCGGACATGGCCGAACCCAAGGCCGGATTCGCCACGGCGGCAACGAGTTCGGCGTAGGCGACGACCTGCTCCGGCCGGGCGTCCGAGGCCGGTTCCGGGACGTTCATGTCGACGAAGTCGTCGATCACCGCGGTGGGCAGCGGCGCGAGCTGACGGCGCCAGAAGGTACCGAGCGCGGTGCGCGCCGCCGCCGGATCCGTCACGGCCGCGACGAGATCCAGCCGGTCGGGTTCGCCGTATTCCACGGCGCGCAGCAGCGAGCGGCGGCGCGCGAGCGCGTCCAGCTCCAGGTCGAGCACAGCACGCTCGGCCGCGATGACCTCCGCGACCGAGCGGGTGCCCGCCAGCACCTCACCGATGGCCGCCAATCCGATACCGAACGAACGCAGCCGCCGCAGCAGCAGGAGCCGGTCGACCGCGGCCGGCTCGAAGACCCGGTGCCCGGCCGGGGTGCGGCCGACATCGAGCAGGCCCTCGTCGCAGTAGAACCGGATCGTGCGCACCGCCACGCCCGTACGCGCGGCGAGCTCGCCGATCGTCCATCGTGTGTCGTCGGTCACAGTCGCTGGCACCTCCACCTCGGTGGAGTTCCTACGGTACCCACGACGACCACGCGAAGGAGACCGACGATGACCGAACAGCCCACCACCGAACGGATCTGGCACGCGGTGGCCCTGGAACGAGCCACGCTCGCCGACCTGCTCGCCGAGCTGCCGGAATCGGGCTGGGACACCGCCTCCCTGTGCGAGGGCTGGCGGGTGCGGGATGTGGTGGCGCACCTGGTGATCGCCACGAGGGTGACGCTCGGTTCGCTCCTGCTCGAGCTGCTTCGTGCCCGCGGGAACACCGACCGGCTCATCCACGACACCGCCGTGCGACTCGCCGACCGGACACCGACCGCCGAGCTGCTCGCCGACCTCCGGGCGACGGTCGACTCGCGTGTCGTCCCCATCGGCACCACCTCGATCGATCGCCTCATGGATCTGCTGGTGCACGGCCAGGACATCGCGATTCCCCTCGGCCTCGACCGGGTGATGCCGGTCGAGGCGGCCCAGTGGTCACTGGAACGAGTGTGGACGACGGGCGCGCCGTTCCATGCCCGTCGCCGTCTCGCCGGGCATACCCTCACCGCCACCGACACCGGCTGGACAGCGGGCTCCGGTACACCGCTCACCGGGACCGCCGCGGACCTGCTGATGATCGCCACCGGACGGGCATCGTCGCGGCACTAGGGTTTCCGCCGGGTACACCCCGCCGGAGCGATTCCCGGTGCCGCTGCGCCACCCCGAGCCAGCCGGGCGTCCCGGCCCGGGATCTGGCACAGGAGTCTCCAGGGGCATTGACGGACGCGGGGGGGGGCCGGGTGGGGTGGGCGGGGGGGGGCGGGGGGGGGGAAAACGGACAGGGAACCGGCCCGGCGGGGTGTGGCACCCCCCACCCCCCGCGGGCGCCCCGGCCCCCCGCCCCCGCCCCGGGTCCAGTCGCCAGTCCAGCACCGCAGCAGGGTCATCGGCGGTGTCGAGTTCCCGATTGTCCGCGGCGGCGCGGAGAGCGGCGACGGGGTCGGCGCCGGTGAGTGCGATGAGGGCCAGGTGTTGACG
>NZ_JARWOJ010000431.1 GCF_029868625.1 Nocardia neocaledoniensis
CGGGCGGCCCGGCCGCCGACGCGGCCGCCCGGTATAACCCCCCCCCCGGGCCCGGGGGGGAGCCGCCGCCCCGGGCCGGGCGCGGGTTCGCGGCCACATTCCCCGGGGGGGGCCTTTCGGCCGCCGACGCCGACCGCGCCGTTCAGGCCCGCGGCGAGGTCGGCGCCGAGGCCGATGGCGGTGCTGAGGCCGGTCGAGAGGTCGAGGTCGACGTTCGTGTCGGTGACCGCGGTGATGGCGGTGTCGACCGCGGCGCCCACCTGGGCCGCGACGTCGGCGACGGCGGACGCGGTGGCGCCAAGGCCGAGGTCGACATCGGCCTCGACCTCGGTCGCGGCGGCGACGGCGGCTGCCGTGGTCGCTGTCGCGGCGAGGGTCGCGCCCGCACCGGCGGCGGCACCCGCGGCGACGATCGACTGCAGCTGGGAGCCACCGTGGACCAGCGCGGACTCCGCCACCATGGGGGCGCAGGCGGAGATGTCCTCCGGAGTCACCTCGAGCCCGGCGGCGGCCAGCGCGGCGCACGGGTTGGCGCAGTAGGTGGCGGCGGCGTCCTTGTCGCGCAGCAGATTGAGGATGAACTCCAGAATCGCGTTGGGTGTCATCGAGATCAGCTCCTCCAGATCAAGGGCTCGGCGCCCGATCCGTTGTCGTTGGAATGTCTTTCACGCTAGATCCGCAGGTCGTTACAGGTAACGGGGCAAATACCTAGTTCACGCCGGGGGCGCCCCATTAGGGGCTCGATGCCGATTAGGGGAATTTCCCCGTACTTGTCCGACCGCGGGTAACAGCGGCCCCCTGGCAACCGACAGATCGGGTGGGACGCCCGGTCACCCGGCGGTCTCGAGCACGGTCCACGGAGTACTGCGAACGGGGTTGTCCAATGACAGAGCGTCTGGCGCTCGGCCTCACTGTCGGCGCGGCGAATTCGGTCGCCGCGGCCGCCGAGGCCGACGGCGCCCATGCCACCGTCGTGACCCATCGCAGCGGGCTGCTGCTCGGCGCCGACGGCGCGGTGAGCTTCGCCGACAACGCGCGGCACATCGACGGTGTCGTCATCGACGACTACCTGTCCCGGGTCGGCGACCCGGTAGACCTGCTGGCAGCGGACGGTTCCACCCACGACGCGGCCGACCTCGTCGCCGCCGCGACCCACGCGCTGGTCACCGAACTGTCCGGTACCGCAACCGAATCCACCATCGTCGCCTGCTACCCGGCGTGGTGGCCGGAGCAGACCGTCGAGACCGCGCGGGCGGCGCTCACGCGGGTGGGACTGCCGGACGTCACCGTGGTCCCTGAGCCGCTGGCCGCGCTGCGCCGCTACGAGATGGAGAACGGCCTCCTCGACGACGGCGCACTGGTCGTCTACGACCTCGGCGCGAGCGGACTGACCGTCACCGTGCTGCGCACCGGCGAACAGGCCGGGCTGCTCGGGACCGCACAGCACAGCACGGCCGTCGCCGGCGCGGAATTCGATCTGCTGACAATGCGCTATGTCCTGGCAAACGCGCTCGAGGATATCGATATCGATCCGTTCGATCCGGTCGTCGAAGCGGAATTGTCGAGGCTTCGGGCCCGCTGCGCGACGGCGAAGGAAGAACTGTCCAGATCCACCGCCACCGTCGTCCCGGTGGGCAGGCTCCATCCCGACATCCGGACCGAACAGGTGCGGTTGACCCGCGGCGAGCTCGAAGACCTGCTGCGCCCCGCCCTGCTCGACTCCATGGACCTGATCCGCGACGCGGTGCGCCGCGCCGGACTCGGCACCGGCGACGTGAGCCGGGTCCTGCTCACCGGCGGCGGTGGCGCGATCCCGCTGGTCGCCGAGCTGATCTCGACCGAATTCGGGCTCGCCGTCACCGCCTGCGCCGACCCGGCCACCGCCGCGGCACACGGCGCTGCGGAGATCGCCCTCGACGTCGCCGCGGTGTCGGTGCCCACCGAGGCCATTCCCGCCGTGGTCGTCGCGACCCCGCCGCCTCCCGCCGCCGCGGACATCGCGCTGCCGTCCTCGGAGCCCGCGCCCACCCGGCTGTTCACCGCCAAGCGGGCCGCGCTCGTCGGCGTCGCCGCGGTGGCGATGGCGGCGCTGGCCACCGGAACGCTGGCGATCGGTGGCGTCACGTCGCCGCTGCCGAGCCGACCGGCCACCAGCACCACGGAGCCCGCCGTCGACGGCGCCTCGACCGGTCAGGGAACCGCGCCCGCGGCCGCCACCGGCTCGGGCGCCACCGATCCCGCCCGACCGGGCACGACGGGGGTGGTCGCCCCGGCCGGTTCGCAGCCCGCGGGCACCACCGGCGGACAGCCGGTCGGGACCGAGGCGGGAGCACCCGGCACGGCGAACCCTGGTTCGCCCGCGACGGCCGACGCACCGAGCGGCGGCACCCGAGCACCCGCGGGCGCCGAGGCTCCCGCACCGCAACAGCCCGCACCGCAGGCACCGGCCCCCGCGCCTGCTCCCGCACCAGCCCCGGCGCCTGCCCCCGCACCCGCCCCGGCTCCGGCCCCCTCGCCCTCCCCCGCGCCGCGGCCGCAGCTCCCGCCGGTGCAGGTGAACCCCGGCGGCCTGATCGAGGACCTCGGCGGCGTGGTCGACGAGACCCTGGAGACGGGCACCCAGCTGCCGGGCCAGGTCCTCGGAGGAAACGGTGGCTGAGATCGCTCTCGACACCTTCCCCAACGCTCGCACCGTCTTTCGTGAGCTCGACGCGATCGATCGACAACCGGTCCTGCTGATCCGCGGTCGCGCGGAAACCGGGAAGACGGTGTTGCTCAACGCCGTTCGCGCGCATCTGCGCGGCCGGGGCCGCACGATCGCCGACGCGATGGGCGACTCCGAATCGGTGCTCATCGCCGACAACGTGCACAGCTGCGGCGACGACGAACTCCAAAACCTCTGCGCCGCGATCGAATCCGGCCGACCGGCCGTCCTGGCCACGCAGCCGCGCCCGCACGATCCCCGGCTCCGCGCCCTGACCGACGCGGTGGCCAGGCGTGGCCGCACCGTGGAGCTGCGGGCGCTGGGCAGCGGCGACATCGCCACCTTCGCCAGGGAACTGGGCATGGCGGTGTCGCAGCCACTGGCGCTGCACATCCATCAGCTCACCGCGGGCATCCCCGGCGGCGTCGTCGCGGCGTTGCGCGCGGCGCGCACGGCGACGCTGGACGCGGGCGCGGGCGCCGTCGAGCACGCGGTGACGGCCTGGGCGCGCACCCAGCTCGACACGGTCGAACCGGACCTGCTCGAGACCCTTGTCATCGCGGCCACCGGAACCGGTTTGGACGCAACGGAACTCACCGAGGTGCTCGGGATCGACGCCGACACCGCGCACACGCTGATCGACCGCGCCAGGGCCGGGGCGCTGGTCACCGACGCCGACCTGCTCCTCGCCCCCGCCGTGGAACCCCTGCGCCGACTACTGGGCGAGCGCCGCTATGTCGCCGTGCAGCGCGGCCTGCTCACCGCCCGCATCGACGCCGGACTGCTGCGCGACCGCACCGCGCTGATCCTGGCCGAGTCGGGTGTCGTCGACGCCCGACTCGCCGAATTCCTCTGCGCCACCGCCCCCAAGTCCGGGGCCGCGGCGCGCTACTACGCCGCCGCGGCGGCCGCGGGCGCCCCCGGGGAGTCGATCGCGGGGGGCGGGGGCGCGGCCGCCGCGCTTGCGGGGGGCAACGACACCGCCGTCCGCCAGGCCCCGCC
>NZ_JARWOJ010000432.1 GCF_029868625.1 Nocardia neocaledoniensis
CTCGACCAGCTGGGCGGGCAGATCAACCGCGGGCGCCGGCTGCGCATCGGCGACCGCCATCGTGGGGCCGAACAGCAGATCCGCACCCTGATCCACCAGTGGGCCGCCGCGGTCCGCGCCGGCGACCTCGACGGGGTCCTGGCCGACCACACGGCCGATATCGTCATGTTCGACGTACCGCCGCCGCAGGATGGCGTGCGTGGCATCGACGCCTACCGGGCGACGTGGCCGCCGTTCTTCGCCTGGCTCGTCGACGGCGCGGCCTTCGACATCGTCGACCTGACGGTGACCGCGGGCGCCGACACCGCGTTCGCGCACGCGCTGCTGCGCTGCGGCCGCCCCGAAGAGCTTGCCGCCGAACCCGATACGCGATTGCGGCTCACCCTCGGCCTGCGCAAGGAGGGGGGACGGTGGGTGGTCGCGCACGAACACCACTCGTTCCCCGACACCACCGTGGCCGACCCGGCCGCGCTCAGTCCGCGCGGGTGAAGGTCACCAGCGGGAGCGGCTTGTCGGTCTTGGACTGGTAGTCGGCCAGCAGCGGGTTCTGTGCCAGCGCCCAGGTCGCGAACTCGGCGTAGCGGTCCCCGGTGAGGACATCGGCTGTGGCGGCGAACTTCTCGCCGCCCAGTTCGATCGTCACCCGCGGATTCGCCTTGGCGTTGTGGTACCAGGCCGGGTAGCGGTCCTCCATGAACGAGCTCACGTACAGCACGTCATCGCGATACAGCGCGCCGAGCGGAACCACATGTGGCTTACCGCTCTTGGCGCCGGTGGTGGTGAGCAACAGCAGCGTGGCGCCCGCGTAGTCGCCGCCGACCTTGCCGCCGTTCTCCCGGAACTCCCGGATCACGTCGTCGTTCCAGCCGACCATCTCGTCGGGGGAGAACTTCTTGTTCCACGGTGCGTCCGGATCGTCGTAGGAAGTGACCTGCTTCTCTGCGTCCATGCCCGAAGTGTGACAGGGCCCACCGACAGATTCGGTGGACGTCGTTCAGCTCGGTGGGCGCAGGGCGGCGAACTCGTCGGTGACGCGCAGGCCCGAGTCGGTGAAGCGGTAGAGCGCGGCGGGGCGTCCGCCCGCGCGGCCCGACGGCGCGGTGTCGCCGGTGGGGGTGATCACCTTGCGGCGGGAGAGGACGCGTTGGAGGTTGGTGGTGTCCACGTCGTATCCCAGTGCCGCGCAGTAGATCTCGCGCAGCGTCGACATCGTGAAGGTGTCGGGAGCCAGGGCGTAGGCGATGTTGGTGTAGGAGAGTTTGGCGGCCAGGCGGGTGCGCGCGTGGTCGACGACGGTGCGGTGATCGAAGGACATGTCCGGCAGCGCCGCGACCGGGTGCCAGGTGGTGTCGAGCGGCAGTTCGGGCTCGGTGGTGAGCGGGACGAGGCCGAGGTAGGCCGAGGCGATGCGGCGCGGGGCGGGAACGCGATCGGGGGCGCTGAACACCGAGAGCTGCTCCAGATGGGCCAGCTCGCGCACGTCGACCTTCTCGGCCAGCTGACGGCGGGCCGAGGTGTCGAGGTCCTCGTCGTCGCGCAGCCTCCCGCCGGGTAGCGACCACGTGCCCTTCTGTGGGTCCAGGGCCCGCTCCCACAGCAGCACCGCCAGCTCTGGATACCGCGCACCGCGACTACCTGCGGAAACGTCGGTGGGGAAGCGGCGAACCTGGAACACCGCGGTGAGCGATTCATGGATGGTGTTACTATGGGGCACGTTTTCGATTCTAAGTCGAAAACCTGGTTTGGTGCGAATCGAGGCGATGAGCCGCTCGCACGAGGAAGGGAGCCACCATGGCGACGACGACCACACAGCCGACGCTGATGGGTTCGGTCTTCGACGGACCCACCGGGTACGCGGGTGTCGAAGCGACGCCGGAGTGGGCGAAGGAGGTGCGGCGGTTGGCGCGCGAGCGCAACGCCACGATCCTCGCGCACAACTACCAGCTGCCCGAGATCCAGGACGTGGCCGACCACGTCGGCGACTCGCTCGCCCTCTCGCGGATCGCGGCCGAGGCCCCGGAGGACACCATCGTGTTCTGCGGCGTGCACTTCATGGCCGAGACCGCCAAGATCCTCAGCCCGGCCAAGACCGTGCTGATCCCCGACCAGCGCGCGGGGTGCTCGCTGGCCGACTCCATCTCCGCCGAGGAACTGCGCGCCTGGAAGGCCGAGCACCCCGACGCGATGGTCGTGTCGTACGTGAACACCACCGCCGAGGTGAAGGCGCTCACCGACATCTGCTGCACCTCGTCCAACGCCGTCGACGTGGTCGCCTCGATCGACCCCGACACCGAGGTGCTGTTCCTGCCCGACCAGTTCCTCGGCGCGCACGTGAAGCGGGTCACCGGCCGCGAGAACATGCACATCTGGGCCGGCGAGTGCCACGTGCACGCCGGCATCAACGGTGACGAGCTCACCGAGCAGGCGCGTACGCACCCCGACGCCGAGCTGTTCGTGCACCCGGAGTGCGGTTGCGCCACCTCCGCGCTGTACCTGGCCGGTGAGGGCGCGTTCCCGGCCGACCGGGTGCACATCCTGTCGACCGGCGGCATGATCGACGCGGCCAAGGCGTCCACGTCGAACCAGGTGCTGGTGGCCACCGAGGTCGGCATGCTGCACCAGCTGCGCAAGGCGGCGCCGGGGATCGATTTCCAGGCCGTCAACGACCGGGCCTCCTGCAAGTACATGAAGATGATCACCCCGGCCGCGCTGCTGCGCTGCCTGGTCGAGGGCGCCGACGAGGTACACGTCGACCTGGCGATGGCCGAGGCCGGTCGCGCCTCGGTGCAGCGGATGATCGCGATCGGCAACCCCGGCGGTGGGGAGTGACCCCGCGCGCGTCGAACCGGTAGCGACCATGACGGCGACGGTTCCGGTCTCCTGGGAGGCCGAGGTCGATCTGGTGGTCGTCGGTGGTGGCGTCGCCGGGCTCACGGCCGCGCGCACGGCCTCGCTACGCGGGCTGCGCGTGCTGATCCTCAGCAAGGGCGGCCCCACCGACACCTCCACCCAGTACGCGCAGGGCGGCATCGCGGTCGTCGCGCCGCGGGGCGATTCGGTCGATTCGCACGTGCACGACACGGTCGAGGCCGGCGCCGGGCTGTGCGAGGTCGAGGCGGTGCGCTCGATCGTCGCGGGCGGCCAGGCGGCGGTGGCCGCGCTGACCGACCTGGGTGCGGTGTTCGATCTGGGCCGCGACGGGCAGATCTCGCGTACCCGCGAAGGCGGGCACAGCACCCGCCGCATCATCCACGCCGGTGGCGACGCGACCGGTGCCGAGGTTCAGCGCGCGCTGAACGCGGCCGGGCTGCCGGTGATCTTCGGTGCCGCGGCGCTGCGGGTGCTGACCGGACCGGGCGGGGTGCGCGGCGTTGTCGCGGTGTCGGACAACGGCTTCGGGCTCGTGCGGACTCCCGCGGTCCTGCTGGCCACCGGTGGGCTCGGACAGCTCTACGCGTCGAGCACCAACCCGCCCGGCGCGACCGGGGACGGGGTGGCGCTGGCGCTGTGGGCCGGCGCCGCGGTGGCCGATCTCGAATTCGTGCAGTTCCATCCGACGGTGCTCTACACGCCGGGCGGCGTGGGCCGACGGCCGCTGATCAGCGAAGCCGTGCGCGGCGAAGGCGCCATTCTCGTCGACGCCGCGGGCGATTCGGTGACGGCGGGCGTCCACCCGCGCGGCGATCTGGCGCCGCGTGATGTGGTGTCGCGGGCGATCGCGGAGCGGATGCGGGTGACGGGGACCGATCACGTCTTCCTCGACGCGCGCGGCATCACCGGTTTCGCCCAGCGCTTTCCCACGATCACCGCCTCCTGCCTCGCGGCGGGCATCGACCCCGCGGCACAACTGATTCCGGTCGCCCCGGGCGCGCACTACCAGTGCGGTGGGGTACTGACCGACACGCACGGGGGCACGGCGGTTCCCGGGCTCTACGCCGCCGGCGAGGTCGCCAGGACGGGACTGCACGGGGCGAACCGGTTGGCCTCCAACAGTCTGCTCGAGGGATTGGTCGTCGGCGAACGGGCGGGCGCGGCGGCGTCCGAACGGCTCGGTGTCCGCTCCGATGTCGATGAGATCCCTTCGTGGAGTGTGGAAGTCGCGGATCGATCGGTCGTCCAGCAGGCCATGACCGAGCACGCCTCCGTCGTGCGCGACGGCGCCGGGCTCGCGGTGGCCGCGTCGCGGATAGACGCGGCGCGGGCGCGGGTCGCGCTGTTCGAGGTCACGGCAACGCGGGCCGACGAGCAGAGCGCCCCGACCCGGACCGATCAACCGACCGGCGCATCGCGAGCGGTGGCGGACGGCCCGCGGCGCGATGGCACCCGATCGCCGGAGGACCAGCTCACCGGAACCGATTCCGCCGAGCGGACTTTCGCCGCCACACACGTGCTGCGCCGGATCGAGGACGCCGCGCTCACGCTGACCGCCCGTGCGCTGCTGGCCGCTGCCGCCGATCGGGCCGAGAGCCGGGGATGTCACACCCGCGCGGAGTATCCGGGCCCGGTCGAGGATCAGCGGCACAGCACCGCGGTTCGCCTCGGCGCGGACGGCGCGCTCCACCTGTCCACCGTCGCGATCGATGCCCACGCGGTTCCGATCGGTGCGCGGTGAACGACGGACCGCCGGAGCCGGTGGTCCGTGGCGCGATTCATACGGTGGCGAACCACGCAGGATCGAACGGGCGCGCGATGCGTCCGAGAACAGGAGTGCTGTAGTCATGGCTCTGGATGCCGCCCTCGATCGCGAGGAACTGCTGACGTTGATCCGTACCGCCCTCGACGAGGACCTGCGCTACGGACCTGACGTCACCACCGTGGCGACCGTGCCCGCCGACGCCGTGAGCAAGGCGTCGGTGGTGTCGCGCCAGCACGGCACCGTCGCCGGCCTCGAGGTCGGGTTGCTGGTGCTCGACGAGGTGATCGGGACCGGGAACTACACCGTCACCGATCGCGTGGCCGATGGCACCAGGGTCGAGCCGGGCACCGCCGTGCTGAGCGTCGAGGCGCCGACGCGGGGCCTGCTGACCGCCGAGCGGACCATGCTGAACCTGGTCTGCCACCTGTCCGGCATCGCCACCGCGACCGCCGCCTGGGTCGACGAGGTCGACGGGACCGGCTGTGCGATCCGGGACAGCCGCAAGACCCTGCCCGGCCTGCGTGCGCTGCAGAAGTACGCGGTGCGGGTGGGCGGCGGCGTCAACCACCGCATGGGCCTCGGCGACGCGGCGCTCATCAAGGACAACCACGTGGTCGCGGCCGGGTCGGTGGTCAACGCCTTGCGCGCGGTCCGGGAGCTGGCCCCCGACATCGCCTGCGAGGTGGAGGTCGACAGCCTCGAACAGCTCGACGCCGTGCTGGCCGAGAACGTCGAACTCGTGCTGCTGGACAACTTCCCGCTGTGGCAGACCCAGGCCGCGGTCCAGCGCCGCGACGCCGCCGCCCCGAACACGAAACTCGAATCCTCGGGCGGACTCTCACTCGAGCAGGCCGCCGACTACGCCCGCACCGGCGTCGACTACCTCGCCATCGGCGCCCTCACCCACTCGGTGCGCGTGCTGGACCTCGGCCTGGACATGTGACACAGGGTCGGATCGGGCGGCGCTGCCCAGCCCGAGCCGCTGGAAAACCATGAGCCCTTCCGCCTCTCGCTGCCCTAGCGTGGGGTAGTGGAATACGCGCGGGGATGGGACAGTCGTGCGGTGCTGGTCGCGGGGCGCTGGGTGGAACGCCGACCGCGCCGTCCTGAGGTCGCCGAGCAACTGCGGCGCGAGACCCGGCTGATGCCGTGGCTGGCGCCGCGGCTGCCGCTGCCGGTACCGGTCCCACGGCTGTGGAGCGAGACGCCGCTGGCCGTACGCCACGACCTCGTGCCCGGCCGGGCGATCGAATGTGCTGGTGGACGACGGGCGGGTGTCCGGGGTGATCGACTTCGGCGACGTCCATCTCGGCGACGCCGCGAACGACCTGGCCTGGCCGCTGTACGGCGCGACGGCGGAGTTCGCCACCGCCCTCGCCGCCGCGTACGGGGTGACCGACGAGCTCCGCGAGCGCGCGCTGCTGTGGCATCGCCTCGGGCCCTGGTACGAGGTGACGCACGGGCTGGACATCGGGGACGCCGAGGTGGTCAGCGCCGGCGTCACCGGGGTGCTCGACCGGCTCGCGGAGCCCTCCTGAGCGCCGCGGCCCTCACGGCTCCACGGTGACCTTGATGGCCTCGCCGTTCTCGACGACGGTGAACGCGTCGAAAACCCGCTCCAGCGGGATGCGGTGGGTGATCAGATCCTCGACCGGCACGCGGCCGGTGGCGATGTAGTCGAGCGCGCGCCGATTGTGTTCCGGCGCCGAACCGTTGGCGCCGTGGATGTGCAGCTGACGGTAGTGCACCACGTTGGAATCACAGGTGATGGTCGGGTTCGTCTTGGGGAGGCCGCCGAAGAAGGAGATGCGGCCGTTGCGGGCGGCCATCGCGATCGCCTGCTCCTGGGTGACATTGGCCGCGGTCGCGGTGATCACCACGTCGGCGCCGCGGCCGCCGGTCAGTTCGAGCACCCGCTCGACCACATCGACCTGGGACGCGTCGATCACCTCGTCGGGCTGGACCGCCTTCGCCGAGAGCGCCAGCCGTTCGGCGTTCACGTCGACGAGATACACCGGCCCGCACCGGTGGACGCCGCGCGCGATCCGGATGTGCATGCACCCGATCGGGCCCGCGCCGAAGATCACCACCGTGTCACCGGGCTCGATCCCCAGCAGTTCCTGGGCGTTGATCGCGCAGGCCATCGGCTCGGCCGCGGACGCCTCGGCGAAACCGACGTTCGCCGGGATCCGGTTCACCCCGTCGACCCGCAGCACCTCCGCGGGCACGATCATGTACTCGGCGAATCCGCCCTCGTACTGGTAGCCGACCGAGGTCTGGTTCTGGCAGACCGCCATCCAGCCCTTCGCGCACTCGTGACACGTACCGCAGGGCACCGCCGCGATCACCTGGACACGATCGCCCACCCGCCAGTCCGTGCCGTACCGCGCGGCCACCTCGGCGCCCACCTCGACGACCTCGCCGGCGACCTCGTGCCCGAGAGTGCGTGGGGGCGTGAGGTTCTGGTGCCCGTTGTGCCGGATCTTGACATCGGTGCCGCAGGTGGAGCAGTTGCGTACCCGCAGCTTGAGCTCGCCGGGACCGCACTCGGGCTCGGGGATGTCCTCCAGGCGGAGATCCTCGGGTGCGTAATAGCGCAGGGCCTTCATGGAGCCGTTCCTTCCCGCCGTCTCCGGCCGGTGTGAGCTGGGTCGCTACGTACACGGTAGCGACCATTCGGGCACAAATACAAGCGAAAATCTGCCCAGTTGTGCCCGAATGCTTGTCATGATGCCCGATTGTGCGCTCTACTGGGGTGACCAATGTGGCTAGGGTCACATCTGATCGAGTGGTTTCGAGGAAAAGCGATGTCTGTCTCCCCACCGGAAGCCCGTACCGGGCTGCGCGTGCACGTGCAGCGGGTCGGGACGTTCCTGTCCAGCATGGTCATGCCGAACATCGGCGCCTTCATTGCCTGGGGCCTGCTCACGGCCCTGTTCATCGAGAAGGGCTGGATCACCTCCCTCACCGACGCCTGGGGCGCCGACAGCTGGGTGGCCGAGATCGGCGGCTGGGGCGATTTCGACGGCGGCGGCATCGTCTCGGCGATGATCACCTACCTGCTGCCGATCCTGATCGGCGCCCAGGGCGGACGGCTGATCTACGGCACCCGCGGCGCCGTCGTCGGCGCGATCGCCACCATGGGCGTGGTCGCCGGCGCCGAGGTGCCGATGTTCCTCGGCGCCATGATCGTCGGACCGCTCGGCGGCTGGCTGATCGAGAAGCTCGACGGGTTGTGGGAGCACCGGATCCGGCCCGGCTTCGAGATGCTGGTGAACAACTTCTCCGCCGGGATCAGCGGCGCGGTGCTCGCGGTGTTCGGCTTCTTCGGGATCGGGCCGGTGGTCACCGCGTTCAGCGAGCTGGCGAGCAATGTCGTCGACTTCCTCGTCGAACACAGCCTGCTGCCGTTGACCTCGGTGTTCATCGAACCGGCCAAGGTGCTGTTCCTCAACAACGCGATCAACCACGGCATCCTCACCCCGCTGGGCACCAATCAGGCGGCCGAGACCGGCAAGTCGATCCTGTTCCTGCTCGAGGCCAACCCGGGGCCGGGCCTCGGACTGCTGCTGGCGTTCGTCGTGTTCGGGCGGGGCGCGGCCAAGGCCTCGGCCTCCGGCGCGGCGGTGATCCACGTCCTCGGCGGCATCCACGAGATCTACTTCCCGTATGTGCTGATGAAGCCGAAGCTGATCGTCGCGGTGATCGCGGGCGGGATGACCGGTGTGCTGATCAATGTGATCTTCGATTCCGGGCTGCGCGCGCCCGCGGCGCCCGGCTCGATCCTGGCGGTGTACGCGCAGACCGCGAGCGGCAGCTACCTGGGCGTCACACTGTCGGTGATCGGCGCGACGGTGGTGGCGTTCCTGATCGCGGCAGTGCTGTTGCGGACCGATCGGGCCGACGCCGAGCCGGATCTGGCCGCGGCGACGGCCGAGATGGAGGCGATGAAGGGCACACGCTCGATCGCGTCGACGGCGCGGCGGACCGCCGCGCCGTCGGCGGTGTCGAAGATCGTGTTCGCCTGCGACGCCGGGATGGGCTCCTCGGCGATGGGCGCCTCGGTGCTGCGCAAGAAGATCCGCGCGGCGGGGTTCACCGAGGTGAGTGTCGTGAATCAGGCGATCGCGAATCTCACCGACAGCTATGACCTCGTGGTCACCCACACCGATCTGGCCGAGCGGGCCCGCGTGCGCACCCCCTCGGCCGTGCACGTCACCGTCGACAACTTCATGGACAGTCCCGCCTACCGCGAGATCGTCGAGATGCTCTCCGGGACAGCGGATCCGGCGGTGGCCGTGCCCGCATCCGAGCCGGCGGCCGGGCTGCTCGCCGAGGACGCCATCGTGCTCGCGGGCCGGGCGCGTGACGCGGCCGCGGCCATCGACGAAGTGGGCGCGCTGCTGGTGGCGTCCGGTGCGGTCGGCGCGGACTATGTCGCGGCGATGCACGAGCGGGAGCGCACGGTGTCGACGTTCATGGGCAACGGCCTGGCCATTCCGCACGGCACCCTCGCCGCCAAGGACGGCATCCGGCACAGTGCCATCGCGGTGGCGCGGTATCCGGAGACCATCGAGTGGAACGGGCATCCGGTGGAGTTCGTGATCGGCATCGCCGCCGCCGGGGACGACCATCTGGCACTGCTGTCGCGGATCGCGGCCGTCTTCGCCGACACCGACGAGGTCGAACGGCTGCGATCGGCGGCGACACGCGCGGAGGTCGCGGCCGTACTCGGTGCCGTGGACGCCGCGGCCGGTGTCGCAGAATAGCCAGGTGGATTCGGAGTCGAGGCAGTCGCTGATCGTCGAGTACGCCCGCGCCCGCGGCCGGGTGGACGTGCTCGGCCTGGCCGACGAGCTGCAGGTCGCGGCGGAGACCATCCGTCGCGACCTGCGCGCGCTCGCCGAACGCCGGCTGCTGCGGCGCGTGCACGGCGGAGCCATCCCGCTCGAGAGCGCGGCCTTCGAATCCAGCCTGGAATACCGCAGCCGGGTGGACCTGGCGCAGAAACACCGGATCGCCGCAGCCGCGGCCGAGCAATTGCACGGTGCCGAAACCGTCTATCTCGACGAGGGATTCACGCCGCGGCTGATCGCGGAGAAGCTGGCCGAGCGGGAACTCACCGTCGTCACCGCGTCGCTGCTGGCGGCCGAGGTGCTGGCCGACAGCCCCGGGATCACGGTGCTGCTGCTGGGTGGGCGCATGCGTGGCCGCACCCTGGCGACCGTCGACCACTGGGCCCTGCGCATGCTGGGCGAACTCACCATCGACCTCGCCTTCCTCGGAACCAACGGCGTCTCGGTGGAGTACGGCCTGACCACCCCGGACCCGGCGGTCGCCGCCGTGAAGGGGGCGGCGGTGACGCGGTCGCGGCGCCGCGTCCTGGTGGCGGCCGACAGCAAGTTCGGGATGAGCAGCTTCTGCCGCTTCGCCGAGATCGCCGACTTCGAGACGTTGATCACCGGGACCGAGTTGTCGTCCGCCGAGGCGCGACGTTATGAGGCGTTGGGGCCCACGGTGATCCGCGCCTGAGCCCCGTGCGAGCCGGACACCGTGTGACGAGATCTGAGGAGCACCGGTGACCGCGCGCGTCGGTCAGCTGGTGAGTTCGCGCTGGAGCGGGGTCCGGAAGCGGGGGATGGCGCGGACGTCGCCGAACCACTCCGCGGTGCGGACGATCTCGGCGTCGATGAGCTTCTCGGTGTCGCTGCCGACGTCCTCGAGCAGCCGGGTGACGATCTCGCCGTCGGCGCGCTGGGCCCAGCCGCCGACGATGCGGCCGTCGGCCCAGATGGTGGGGCCGATATTGCCGTTGCGGTCGAACAGTGCGGACGTGTGCGGGCCGAGGAACCAGTCGCGGGTCTGCCAGCCCATCGGGGTGGGGTCGAGGGCGGGCAGCAGCGCCGCCCACGGTTCGGCCGCCGGGACCGGGTCGAGGTCGTCGGTGAGCAGGATGCCGACGCTGCCGTCGTCGAGTGCCACCTCGGTGATGTCCAGCTCCGCCAAGGCCTTTCGGACGTCGCCGAGAGTCCAGCCGGTCCACCACTTGAGATCGGTCACCGGCGCGGGGCCGAAGGCGTACAGCCACCGGCGGACCAGATCGACGCGCGCCTCGGCGGCGGGTACGGGGGTGAGATCCCCGGGCAGCCAGGTTTCCACGGGCGACCAGGTGTACTGGCTGCTGGTCCAGCCGCCGTTCGGGCGGCCGCGCACGATGCGTCCCTCGGCGCCGAGCACCACCAGGACCCAGGTGGTGATGCTGGTCGGCTTCGAATAGGGCTTCCCGGGCGCGGTGTCGACCTGGGTGCGCAGCCGCGGCACCGCCTTGCTCAACTGGGCGCCGGTCGCCGCGCCCAGCGTCAGCAGCGCCGAATGCGTCTCCGTCTCGACCTCGGACCACCACGCCTGGACATCGCCGTCGACGACGCCCGCCTGCTCGAGATAGCGGCCGTAGGTCTTGCGCTGCTTGGTCGCCAGCGCGTCACAGCACGCGCCCTGCAACACCGGGACCAGCTCGGTCGGCGCCACGAACATGGTGCGCCGCATGGCGAGCAGCCGCACCAGCGCGCGGTCGTCGTAGAGGGCGCGTTCGACATCCGCGGGCGCGAGGTCGACGCCACGGGCCCCGACCGACAGATACACCGTCGCAGGGTCGGTCGCGTGCAGCACCACCAGCGAGCGGGCGATGTCCACCGGATCACCCGAGCGCGCCGAGGGCGCGAGCCGATGCCGGTCCGCCAACCTCGCCCGCCGCTGCCCGGTATCGATCGAAAGCATGCCCGGATGGTAGGCGCCCCCACCGACAGAACTGTCGAGGGCGCATGCTCCCGCGGTTATCCGCGCGCTCCGTCGGCGGCCGCGCCCTCGAGAGCGTCGAGGAACCTGGCCACTTCGCGCCGAGAGCGCAGCCGGATGAATGTGATCTCCGAGTGCGCGGGATCCTCCAGCGCGGCAAGATATCTCGTCCGGTTCGTGGCATGCGTGGTCCACGCCCACCGGATTACCGACTGCGCCGGGTCGGCCGAGAACATGCTCGACCACGATTCCCGGTTGCCGTTCCAGAGCTCGCGCCTGGTCAGGGCGCGGCCCACCGTCCGGGTGACGACCTGGTACATGACCAACCATCGGGGCAGATCGAGCCACACGACGGTGTCGGCCCGCTGCCACACCAGGTCACCGAGCTTTGTCCGGTAGTTGCCGTCGGCCACCCAGGCGTCCCCGGCGGTCCGCTCCGCGACCGCGACCCGGAAATCAGCTGCTGACATGGGTGTCCAGTTCGCCTGGTGATGGATGGCGTCCAGTTCGATGTACGGGACCTCGAGGCGCCGCGCGATGTTCCTCGCCACGGTGCTCTTGCCGGAACCCGACGTCCCCACCACCGAGATTCTCCGCATCAGGGCATTATCCACGCCGGGCGGGCGGGAATTAGTGTCCATTTTGTACAGACTCAACGGTTGCCGATTTCGCTCCGGCGGTGCGAAACACGTTGCTATCGTCCGCTCATGAGCGCAGCGCCACCGGTCGTGACCTCGGCGGAACTCGGCGTCGACGATCAGGAACGTCCGGCCAGGACGCTCGGTGGGTTCCCGGCGCGGCTGGTGGCCGTGGTGTCGTTCGGGCTGGCCTTGCTCGCGCTGTGGCAGGTGTTCCGGCCACTGCCGCAGGGGAGTCAGTACTACCTCGTCGTCTTTCTCGCCATCGCCCTGCCGCTGGTGTTCCTCGCGTATCGGTCTGGGTGGGGCAGGCTCGACCGGGTCGACGGACCCGCGCCGCTGGACTGGGCGCTCGCCGTGGTCACCGCGGTCGTCTGCCTCTATCCGGTGCTGCCGTTCACGCTCGGCGACGGCGGCGGGGGCTACGACGCGTTCCTCGACCGGCAGGGCATGCTGGCGCCCCTGGACGTGGTGATGGGCGGACTGCTGCTGGTGCTGGTGCTCGAGGCTTGCCGGCGCACCACCGGGATCATCCTGCCCGCGGTGTGCCTGGCTTTCCTCGCCTACGGCTACTACGGCGGGCTGCTGCCGCAGAACTGGACGATCGCGCACGCCGGACTCGATGTCGACCAGATCGTCGACGCGCTGTACAACTCCGGCAGCGGCTTCTACGGCACCCCGCTGGACGTCGCGGCCAGCTACATCGTGCTGTTCACCCTGTACGGCGCGGTGCTCGAATTCTCCGGCGCCGCACGGTTCTTCGTCGACCTCTCGGTCTCGCTGTTCCGCCGCTCGCACAGCGCGGCCGGGCGCACGGCCGTGGTCTCCGGCTTCCTGCTCGGCACCGTCTCGGGCTCGGGTACCGCGACCGCGGTGAGCACCGGCGCGGTCACCTGGCCGATCCTGCGCCGGGCGGGCTATCGGCCCGAACAGGCGGGCGGCATGCTCGCCGCCGCCGGTGTCGGCGCGATCCTGTCCCCGCCGACGCTCGGTGTGGCGGCGTTCATCGTCGCCGAGTACCTCGATGTCGCGTACGTGACGGTGCTCGGCTGGGCGCTGATCCCCACCCTGCTCTACTACCTCGGCATCCTGCTGTCGGTCGAGATCGACGCCCGCCGCATCCACGCCGAGGGCCGTGCGCCCGCCGACCTGGCCGACGGACCGCTGCCGACGCCGTGGTGGAAGCTACTGGGGCGCTTCGGCTATCACTTCTCCTCGCTGATCGTGATCGTCGTGCTGCTGCTGGCCGGCATGAGCGCGACCCGTGCCGTGGTCTACGCGATGGTGCTCGCCCTGATCCTGGCCGTTCCGGACCGCATCTTGCGCGCCAGGTCGGAATCCGCTGCGCGAAAGGATGATTCGGGCACACCGCGTCGGCGCTGGTCGCGGCGGGAGACCGGCGCCTTCGTCCTCGACGCGCTGCGGGCGCTGGCCTACGGCATGCGCTCGGCGCTGCCCGTGGTGGCCGTGTGTGCCGCGGCGGGCGTGATCACGGCGATGACCACCAAGACCGGTCTCGGCGCACAACTGGCGTCGCTGCTGGTGCGGGCCGGTTCGGTGCTGTCCGACGACCCCGCGGTGGTACTGGCGACCACCGCGGTGCTCGCCGCGATCGCGCTGTCGCTGCTCGGCCTCGCGGTGCCGGTGACGGCGTCGTTCGTCATCGGCTGGGTGATCATCGGCCCCGCCCTGCTCGACCTGGACGTCGCGGCGCCCGCGGCCGCCATGTTCGTCTTGTACATATCGGTGGTCTCGGAGGTGACGCCGCCGACGGCGCTGGCCGCGGTCGGCGCGGCCGCGGTCACCGGCGCCAAGGCCGTGCCGACGATGTGGGCGGCGCTGCGCTACGCGCTGCCCGCCTTCCTGGTGCCGCTGATGTTCGTGCTCACCGACTCCGGCCAGCACCTGCTCGGACGCGGGGCGGTGCTCGACGTGCTGTGGGTGAGCGCGGCAGCCTGCGTCGGCGTCGCGGCGCTGGCGGCGGCGACCGGCGGCTGGCTGTTCGGCATCGGCGCGATCGGGCCGATCCCGCGTGGGCTGGCCGCGGCGGCCGGCCTCACGTTGCTGTACCCCGATCCGACCGCGACCGCCCTCGGGCTGGCGGTGCTGCTCGCGGCGGTACTCGCGGGCACGGTCGAGCGGATGCGGCGTCGAACAGCCACGGGCACACCGTGATCCGTGGACATCAGCAGGCGGCAGCGTGGCCGTCGACGAGAGGGGACCTCATGGTCAGAACAGTTGTCACCCTGGTCGCGGTGTCGGCCGCGGCCGCCCTGCTCACCGGCTGCGGTGGGCGCCAGGACACGCCGACGGCCGACGGGGGCGGCGAGGTGACCTGCGAGGTGAAGCAGGACACCAGGATCGGCATCGCCACCGGCAACGCCACCGGCGTGTACTTCGCGCTCGGCAACGCCTACGCCGAGCAGGTCTCGGCCGCCACCGACGGCAAGGTCAAGGCGACCGCCGCCGAGACGGGCGCCTCGGTACAGAACATCCAGCAGGTCGTCGGCGGCACCTACCAGGTGGGCTTCTCGCTGGCCGACACCGCCGCCGACGCGGTCCAGGGCAAGGGCAGCTTCACCAGCGCGCAACCGGTGCGCGCGCTGGCCCGGCTCTACGACAACTACACCCAGGTACTCGTGCGCGCCGACGCGGGCATCAATTCCCTGGCCGACCTGCGTGGGAAGCGGGTGTCCACCGGATCGCCCAAGTCGGGCACCGAGGTGATCGCCCAGCGGGTGCTGCAGGCCGCCGGGCTCAACCCCGACACCGACGTCTCCGCACAGCGGCTCGATCTGACCAAGACCGTCGACGGGCTCAAGGACGGCTCGATCGACGCCATGTTCTGGTCCGGTGGCCTGCCGACACCCGGCATCACCGACCTGTTCACCACCGCCAGGGACAAGGTCCGCTTCCTCGACATCACCGGGGTGCTGCCGAAGCTGAAGGAGATCAACCCGGTCTACGAGACGGCGCCCATCCCGGCCGCCACCTACGGCCTCGCCGCCGACGTGCCCACCATCGTGGTGCCCAACCTGCTCGTCGTCCGCGACGACCTCGATGCCGATCTGGCCTGCGTCCTCACCAAGACGCTGCTGGACCGCAAACCCCAACTGGAACAGGCGAACCCGGCCGCCAAGGGCATCAACGCCGATACCGCGAGCAAGACCGCTCCGGTGCAGTTGCACCGCGGGTCCGAGGTCGCGCTCGGCTGATCAGGCGTCGGAGCGTGGGGGGCCGCCCGGCCGGCGGGGGGGGGGCGGGGCCCGGGGGACCCCCGCGCCGGTGGGGGGGGGGAAGGGGAGCAGGTGCGGGCGGCGACGGCCCCCCCGCCGGCGGCCGGCCCCGCCCCCCCCGCCCCCCTCCCCCACTCGCCATCGCCGAAGGAGCACCTCATGCCCTCCCCCATCGCGCCCGGACAGCTGAACGTGCAGTGCACCGCCGAGCAGATCCGCGCCGCGCTCTACGCCTCCAATCACGATCCCGAGTACTTCGACACCGCCGAGGCCGTCGCCGAGCGCGACGCGCGGATAGCCGCCGGGGTGCCCGTCGTTCGGGTGACCGCGTGCAACTCGGGTGGCTCCGGCCGCGAGGCGTACGCCCTGATCCAGTCCGGAATCCGGCACGCCGACGGCACCTTCTGGCCCTCGATCGAGGGCTGCCCGATCGTCCACTTCCGCCGCCGCGACGGACGGCTGACCGACGCCGAGAACGCCCGGCGGCTGCTCCACCGCCGCTTCTGGGGCGTGGAAGTGCCGATCGAGTGGGTCAACGGCTGAGCCGCGCCCGGCTCCCTCCCTCCTTTTCCTATCGACGAAAGGTTCCGATCGTGATCCGCAAGATTCTCAACAAGCTGTTCCCCCTGACCATGTTCGTGGCGGCCGCCGCGATCGGCTCCAGCCTGTACACGGCCGTGCAACGGCGCGCTTGGCTCGACGTCGCGGGCTTGCTCGTCAGCGGGACCGTGTTGTTCTGCATCGCCCGGTTCCATCGGGGCGACAGCCGCGCATGGTGGCGGACGCCGGACTACGAGGCGCGTCACGCGGCGTTCGTGGAGACCCTGACCGATCTCACCCGCACCGGCCCCTACACCGCCTGGCACGCGGGCACCCGGCAATGGCTCAGCGTCACTGTGTGCACCGCACCGTTCACCGCGATCTTCTCTGGCTACCGCTACTTCGAGGTGGTCGTCCGCGACGCCCCCGAACCGGCCCTTGCGTTCGGAGCCGACATCGAATTCGACTACGTCACCACGCGCTGCTTCCTGGTGTTCCGCCGGAACCCGTTGATCGACATCCAGGTCACCGGCGAGCTCGTGGACCCGCGCACCGGCGACCGGCATCCAGTGTCCGATGGTCCGCGCGGCACGCTGCACGCCGTAGTCACCCGCATGCGGACACCCCTCGCCGCCCGCCTCGCGGGCTCTAGCGACATCAAGGCCCTGCTCGAACTGCTCGCCACCGCAGAACCGCGCGAGCGCCACTGACACCACCTGAGCAACACCGAAGCCGGGCGGGACCGGACACCCCGCCCCCTTCGATCCCCACTCGCATATCCCCCGAAGGGAGCAGGGCAATGCCCTCCACCAAATTCGACGCTCTCGTCGCCGAGGCACGGGTGCGCTACGCACCTGAGTTGACCGCGCTGACCGAACTCGGTTACGACGCGCAGGTCCGCGTCGTAGGCCACGTGAACATCTACATTCCCGTCGGCGAAGTCCGGGGCATCCCGCTGGAGATGCTTGTGTGCAACGGCGACGGCCTGGCGCTCGACGCGGACGAAATCGCCGCTAGCACCGATTGGTGCGCCTCGGTCTACTCCCGTCTCGACGGCACCCCGCTCGAGATCTTCTGCTACGGCTACACCGCCGTGGCCGCCGTGCAGGCCGCCGCCGCGCTGCTGCACGATCCGGTCCGCGTCGCAGTCCTGTCCTCTTCCCGGCGCTGGGATTTCGCGATGCTGCCCGCCGCCGCGCTCGGCGACCCGGACCGGGAAGCCACCCTGCTCGGCCCGCTCACCTCCGACGGCTTGGTCCCTACGAACGTCATCGTGCTCGACGAGGACGTACCCGGTTGGACTCAGGGCTGCTCGACGCATTCGCACTGCTACCCGATCGAGCGCGCCGCGGCGGTGGTCGCGCACCGCGATTGCGCGCACGCCCAGCTCGCGGACTGGACAGCGCACGGCCTCGTCGACGGCTGGTGGGCCTCGCTGACCGACGAGGGGCGGGCGTGATGTCGCGCAAAGACCAGGACGCGCGGGCGTGGTCCTCGGTGCTGGACACCCCGTTCCGCGACGAGCTCGACCTCATCGACCGCTACAGCGTCGACTCCGCCCAGGTGACCCCGCTCGGGCCGACCGGCTGGATCATTCGCGGGCTGCTGGCCAACGGGCTGGCCGTCGGCGCGGCCACCGACCGCGCCGACGAGTTCGGGCTCTGGCTCGACTTCTACGACCTCGATGGGCGGCTGATCGCCTACAGCGGCGACGGCGAGCTCGAACTCCGGCTGCGCACCGCGAGCGTGCTGACGCCCGAGACCGTCGCCCTGCTGCGCCACGGCGTTCGCCCGGCGGGCCTGCCCGACAGCATCCGCGTCATGCCTCACACCGTCGTCGAAGACGCCGACGGCGACCGGCTCGAGGTCACCGACCTCGGCGACGGCCGGGAACGACTCACCATCGCCCCGGACGCCGACGCGGTGCGCTTCGGCGGGTCCTTCCAGTCGGTCGACGTTCCCCGCGACCAACTGCTCGCGCTGCTGGCACAGCTCACCGACCGGTTCGCGCGCGACTTCAGCCCGCGCTCTCTCGTCACGGGCGGCGGCACCGACGCCGAACCGGACACGGCGCGCTGACCGCCATCCGCCCATCCCCACTCGCGCATTCCCGGAGGAGTTTTCCCGTGAACAACTTCCAGCACGACGGACGTCATGACGAACAGCACGACCAGAGTTGGCTCGCCCAGGCACACGCCGTTGTGGCCACCGGCTGGCTGACCGGGGGCTCGATGTACGCCCTCGGCGCGGTGTCGTCGGAGTTCCCCGCGATCATCTCCAGCCTGATGTTCCTCGCCGGTGCGGTGGCCGTCGAGGGCGGACTACGGCACTACCGCGCCTGGCGGCGCATCACCGACGAGCTGCACGCGGCGGGCTGCACCTGCCCGCCGGGCTCGGGCGGGGTGGCCCTGCGCGTCCGCGATCGGGCGAACCGGTGACCGGGCTCGCCGTGCCCGCGGCACTGCGGGAGCAGTTCGCCGCGCACGAACCCGCGCCCCGAGTCGTGCTGTCCTATGGACTCGGGGCCGACAGCACCGCCCTGCTGCTGCGCTGGATCTTCGACCCCGACAGCCGCGACTTCGACCTGGCGGAGCTGGCCGTCATCACCGCCATGGTGGGCGACGAATGGGAAGACACCGCGCGGGACGTGGCCGAGGTCGTGCTCCCGCTACTGGCCCAGCACCGGATTCGGTTCATCCAGGTCGGGCGGGCCGACCGCCGGGTGCGCACTGATGGCACCGGCGTCATCGTCTTCGACGACTCCCGATCGCCGCACCGCCTCTATATCGAGGGCGCCTACACCCTCGGCACCGAGATGCTCACGGCCGGCACTCAGCCGCAGATCGGTGGCAGTCGTCGGTGCAGCATGTCGGCCAAGGGCGAAGTGCTCGACCCGGTGATCGCCGCGATCACACACGAACGGCCGTACCGGCACGTCGTCGGATTCGAGGCAGGTGAGCTGACGCGGGCCCGCCGCGACGCCGGATACGACACCGCGCTGCGGCGTGGTGAGTACCCACTGATCTCCTGGGGCTGGGACCGGGAACAGGTGCTGGCCTACATCCGGGAGAAGACCGGCCGAGCATGGCAGAAGTCGGCGTGCGTGTTCTGTCCCTTCGCGCTGGTCACCGCTGCCAATCGAGTCGCCACCCTGGCGCGCTACGCGGCGTTCCCAGATGCCGGGGCGCGGATGCTGCTGATGGAGCACACCGCACTCGCGCTCAACGCCAAACAGGGCCTAGTCGGCGGCAAGCGCGCCATCGACTACGTGCGCGCGGCCGGACTCACCGGCGTCCTGGCCGCCTTCGAGAGTGCGCTCGCCGAGCAACCTCACGCCCTCTACGAGGTCCGCCGCCTCGCCCGGCGCACCCAAACCGGCGGGGCCAAGATGGTCGCGCGATCGGTTCGGTCGGTCGACGTCGGCTCTCGCGAAGAGATGGCCGCCTGGCTCGACGGCGCTCCGCTGCGGGTCGATATCGGCGGGCCCGACGGCTCCCAGGCGCTCGTCGACACCCGCCGCGAGCTCGGGGACGACGGCATCGCCCGCGCGGTCGTCCCTGGCCGGGACGGCACGGGCCCGCACGAGCTGGAGCACTTCTTCGTCGTCGCCCCCGCCGTCGTCGCCGACAAGGAACGGCCAGGATTCGCCGACTGGTGGGCGCAGGCCACCGGCACCGACCTGGCGCTGTTCCCAATATCGGCCTGACCGGCGACACACACATACGCGGGAAGACTTGACTCATTCCAGATAACGGGTAATATATGACACAGAAGGCGGCGGGACCGGACACCCCGCCCCTTCATCCCCCACTCGCACACGGCGTGTGGGGTCCAGTGACGAGAAAAGTCGCGCTAAGCGGTATCTGACTTCCCTCGGTTGTCGAGATGGGTTGTGTAGCAGTTGGTTTCGGATGGATGGGCACGATGCTCGGCCCAAATCCGGGAAAAGTCGCGCTAAGGAGTTGCCGCAGACAATGGCCTATTATCTGCGGTAGCTTCGATGGCGAGCTGGCGCGATGCCTCTTCCCGGGCGGAGCGACTCCGTAAATTATCTGTGGTAGCGCCGATCGGGTCCGGTGACCGGGGGCGGAAGGACTGATCGTGGGACAGGTGCGGGCGCTGCCGGTGCGGGGCGTGCGATTGAAGGATGCGGTGGATCACTTCTTGTCCACGATCCCGAGCGCCAACACCCGCCGCGGGTATGCCGTGGCCCTCAACCGGCTGGTGAGCGATTTCGGTGCCGATTCGGATGTGGGCCTGCTGGAGGCCGAGCGGGTCGGTGGCTGGTTCGTGTTCAAGTGGGGCGGTAGTTCAGCGCAGACGTTCAATGTCCGCCTCGCGTCGCTGCGCGCGGCGTGTGAGTACTGGCGTGCGCAGCAGTGGCTGGTCGGCGATCCTCTCGTCCGACTGGTGCCGCGGAAGGTGCCGCCGGATCACTCGCGGGCGCTGACCCGCGACGAGGTGACCTGGTTGCTCGCGGCGGATGTGCCGCTACGGGAACGGGTGCTGTGGACGATGCTGTACGAGACCGCGGCTCGTGCCGAGGAGCTGCTGATGCTCGACATCCCGGACCTGGACATGGGCAACCGGTGCGCCGTGGTGACCCGCAAGGGCGGGGCCCGCGACGTGGTCGCGTGGCAGAGCGGCACCGCGCGGCTGCTGCCCCGGCTTCTGGCCGGGCGGAAGTCCGGGCCGGTGTTCCTGACCGACCGCAAGGCGAAACCCGGTGTTGCTGTGGGCGATATCGACCCTTCCACGCTGCGGGGGAGGTTGTCGTACCGGCGGGCCCTGGAATTGTTCGAGCACCACACCGGCGGGTTCGCGCGTGGACCGTTCACGCTGCATCAGTTGCGTCATTCGAAACTCACACACGCCGCCGAGGACGGGGCGTCGACACCGATGCTGATGCGGATGAGCGGGCACACCTCGGTGCGATCCCTGGGTAAGTACTCGCGGCCATCCGCGGAGGCGCTGATCCGGTGGCAGGCCCAGACCGACCCTGCCGCGCGGCGGCGGCGCTGAGCGGTCCGGGCCCAGGGTTCCCACCGCGCAGTCATCGGACATGACGGCCTCGCACTGCGCGGCCGGTGCCGTCGGCGCGGATCTTCATGATCGCTTCATCGGGGGTGTCTACCGTCGGTTCGGCAAGCATCCGAATCGATCGAGAAAGGGAGTGGGTTCGATGAACCGTAGGGCGAGGATCGCCACCACTGCCGCTGCCGGCGTCGCGATTGTGGCGGCGGCCGGGGTGGGTATCGGGTACGCCTTCGACGGTGACGATGACGAGGTGACCGGGCCGGCCGCCGATCGGGCGCGTGCCGCGGCCGTGGAGGCGGTGCCCGGCGGCACGACCGGTGAGGTCGAAACCGAATCCGATGAGGGCGCTGCCGCCTATGGGGTGCAGGTCACCGCCCCCGACGGCTCGGTGCTCGAGGTGCACTTGGACAAGGACATGAAAGTCCTGGGGACAGAACCGGCCGACGACGACGAATGACCCCGGCGGTCGGTGACGCGGATCTGGGGTAGACCGCGTGCACCACCCGTGTGGCCAGGGTCGCGGCCGGGCCCGTACTCGGCTGCGGCCTGGTCATGTGACGGGTAGTCCGAGTGCTGCGGCGGCCGCGCCGAGTGCGGCGCAAACGGTGAGTACACGCAGCATGGGCCATTTCAGCCCGAACACGAGGACTGCCGCGACGGCGGTGAGGGCGAGGGCGACGGGTTTGGCGGTGTCGAGGGCGGGCAGGGCGATGCGCAGTGGCCCGGTGTGGATGTCGCGGGTGCCGGTGAACAGGGTGTGGGTGGCGAAGAAGACGGCGAGGTTGGCGATGACGCCGACGACGGCGGCGGTGATGCCGGTCAGGGCGCCGGACAGGGTGGTGTTGTGGCGTAGTCGTTCGACGTAGGGGGCGCCGAGGAAGATGAACAGGAAGCACGGCACGAAGGTCACCCAGGTGGTGAGCAGGGCGGCGATGATGGCGGCGAGCCAGGGGTTCAGGCCGCCGGGGTGGTGGTAGGCGCCGAGGAACGCGACGAATTGCACGACCATGATCAACGGTCCCGGGGTGGATTCGGCCAGTGCCAGGCCGCGCACCATCTCCGTGGGGGTGAGCCAGGCGTAGACCTCGACGGCGCGTTGGGCCACGAAGGCGAGCACGGCGTAGGCGCCGCCGAAGGTGACCAGTGCGGTGCCGGAGAAGAAGACGGCTTGGGTGGTGAAGATGCTGTGCGCGCCGGTGAGCACGGCGACCGCGATGATCGGCAGCGCCCACGCCACCAGCCCGACGGTCAGTATTCGCAGGTTGCGGCGCGCGGAGGGGGGTTCGTGGTGCAGGGTGTCGTCGTTGATCACGGGTGCGGGGCCGTCGTCGCCGGTGTCCTTTTGGGGGTGGATGGTGTGCGGGGCCAGGCGGCTCAATGCCCACCCGATGCCCGCGGCGGCGGCGATCACGAGGGGGAAGGGGATCGCGAACAGGGTCAGGGCCGCGAACGCGGCGACGGCGATCGCCACCAGGGCGGGGTGGTGCAGGGCGCGGCGGCCGACCCGGATGACGGCTTGGGCGACGATGACGACCACGGCCGGGCCGAGCCCGGCGAAGACGGCGGTGACGGCGGTGGTGTCGCCGACGGTGACGTAGATCGCCGACAGCGCGAGCAGCGTGAGCACGCCGGGCAGTACGAACAGGGTGCCGGCGGCCAGGCCGCCGCGGGTGCCGTTGAGCAGCCAGCCGACATAGATCGCCAGCTGTTGGGCTTCGGGTCCGGGCAGCAGCATGCAGTAGGACAGGGCGTGGTTGAACCGCCGCTGTCCGATCCAGCGTTTGTCCTCCACCAGGGTGCGTTGCATGACCGCGATCTGCCCGGCCGGTCCGCCGAAGGTCTGCAACGAGATCACGAACCAGGTGCGCAGCGCGTGGCGGAACGGGACCAGATCACGCCGCGGTGGCGGTCCCGGCTTCCCGGATCCGGTGTCGTTGGGCGGTGGTGAGGCGTGGTCGGGGGCGGTCACCGGCGGGTCTCCTTCGGACGAGCGTGAGGTCGCAGCGGTAGTCGTTCGCTGTGGGCCTTTGCGACCCGTTCCTTTTGATGTAACCATGGTTGCATTGATGTAGTGAAGTGAGGGAGCGCGGCAGTGACGAACGCGACGCAGGCCGGGTGGGTGCTGCTGTGCTATCGGATGCCGCGCGAGCCGTCCACCGCCCGTATCGCGGTGTGGCGCAACCTCAAACGGCTCGGTGTCGCGCAGCTGGGCGACGGGCTGGTGGGGTTGCCTGCCGATGCCCGCACGCGCGAGCATTTGGAGTGGATCGCCGAGGAAGTCCTCGCCGCGGGCGGGGACGCGACGATCTGGCTGGCCCAGCCAACCGTCACTGCACAGGAACGTGCGCTGGCCCGGGAGCTGGCCGCTGCCCGGGCCGCCGAATACGGCGCGGTGCTGGCCGAGGCCGAGCAGGCGCGCGCCGCCGATGCGGCGACCCGGCGGCGGGTGCTGCGCAGGCTGCGCGCCGAGCTGCGGCGCATTCACCGCCGTGACTACTTCCCGCCCGCCGAGCGGCGCGCCGCCGTCGCCGCCGTTGATGCCCTGCATCCCGATCATTCCGACCGCGAGGAGATTGAATCCGCATGAAATGGGCCACCCGTGCCGGAATCCATATCGACCGCGCCGCCTGCGCGTGGTTGATCCGCCGCTTTATCGACCCCGATGCCGTGTTCGTGTTCGTCACCGACCCCGACCAGGTTCCCGATGAGGCGACCGCGTTCGACATGCGCGGAGTGGAGCTGGGCCACCATGGTGGCGATTGCAGTTTCGAGACCATCGTGGCGCGCTATGAGCTCACCGGCGACGCCGCCCTGGCTCGGATCGCCGAGATCGTCCACGAAGCCGATATCGACGACGAACGCTACGACGCTCCCGAAGCCCCGGGCCTCGATGTCGTCCTGCGCGGGCTGTCGATGATCGGCGACGACGAACACACCCTCGCCGTCACCGCACCGGTCTTCGACGGCCTCTACGAGTTCTACCGGCGCGCTACCCTCCTCGGCCGCGAACCCGCCTGACCGGCACAGACCACACCATGCCCGCCATCACCCTGGATCAGGTCAGCGTCAGTCATGGCTGCGCACCGGTGCTCGTCGAGGTCGATGCGACGTTTCCCGGTGGTGAGTGTGCGGCGGTGGTCGGGGCCAGCGGGGCCGGGAAGACCACCCTGCTGCGGCTGCTCAACCGGCTCGCCGAGCCCGACCGGGGCCGGATCCTGCTCGACGCCACCCCGATCACCCGCCTCGACGTCCTGGAACTGCGCCGCCGTATCGGACTGGTTTCCCAGCACCCGACCCTGCTCACCGACACCGTCGCCGACGAACTCCGCACCGCCCGCCCCGGCCTGTCGGACGACCGGGTCGCGGCGCTGCTGACCCGGGCGGGGTTGGCGCCGACGTTCGGGGACCGCCGCTGCGCGGAACTGTCCGGCGGTCAGGCGCAGCGGGTGTGCCTGGCACGCTCACACGCTCGAGCGCATGATCGACGGCCGACTCGACACCGTGCTGGGTGCCTGCATCGACAACACCCACAGCCCGCACTCACCCGCCGGGCAGCCGTGCCGGGCCTCGTTCATATTGTGCCTGCAATGCCCCTGTGCGCGGGCGCTACCCCGGCATCTGCCGGTGCAAGTACTCGTCCACGATCAGCTCGCCGAACGCCGTGGTGAAATGACACCGCTGCGGTGGGCGCAGGCGTTTCGCCCGTCCCCACGCTCAACTGTCGGACCTGCTCGACCAACACAGCCGCGCCGCCATCGACACCGCCCGCGCGAACGCCTCCGATGCCGAGCGCGACTTGGTGAGCCGACTTCTGAACAGAGAGCTGGACCTGCGATGATCTCACCCCACCATGCATCGATCCCCGGCACCGACACCGATGTGCCACAGCCGAATACCCGCGTACTCGAGTCGCGTCCGCTACGGCCCGGGACGGGCAGCGATCGGCTGTCTCTGCTCGCTGCCGACCGATGGGACCTTGACCCGGCGATCTTCGAGGACCACTTCAGTGGTCACAGCCTCAACTTCGCGGCCATCCCCTCGCCCTTACGGCAGGAGGTGAAGATCTACTTCTGGCACCTGCTCAACCACACCGGCGCCGCGCGGCTGCGTGGTGGGAACTCCCGGCCGTCGGTGCGCACGGTCATGACAGCGCTGGGCTTGCTGCGGCCGTTCCTCACCTGGATGCACGAGCGGGGCCACAGCAGCTTCGGTCGGGTCACCAACCCGATGCTCGACGACTACCTGGCCGCCCTTGCCCAGGAGCCGATTCGACTGCAAATGAAGTACCAGCGGTTGATGGAGGTCAAACGATTGTGGGCCTACCGCACCGTGCTTCCCGAGTGCCTGCGCTTGCCGCCCGCACCGCCCTGGGGTGGTGAGGAATCCTTCGAAATCTTCGGTCGCGCAGTCAACTACCTCGAAAACCGCACACCACGCATCGCCGAGACCACGATGCAACACCTGCTGTGCTGGGCGATCCGGTTCGTCGACGACTTCGCCGCCGACATCCTTACCGCCCACGCCGAGCACATGCGGTTGCACGACGAAGAACCCGCCCAGCGGGACAACGCCGGGCGCAGCAGCCGCCCGCCACCCGGCGATGTACCCCGCCGCTTGAACGAGTATGTCGCGCGGCTGCAGCGATGTGGCGGTGCCCTGCCCGGCAGCCTCGACGACAATGGGTGCGCGGTGGTGGATTGGCACCCCGTCGGTTTGATCATCGGAGCGGTCGGCGATGGACTGGGCGACACGGTGGCCGGCCGCCGGGTCCTTGAGGCCGGTCTTCCGGTCTCGGATCAAGCCAACCTCGATACCCCGATCTCCGCACTGCTCGACGAGCGGCCGTGGCGGGACCGTCCGATCAGCTACCACGAGGCGCCGAAACTGGCGCGGCTGCTCAGCACCGCCTGCTTCGTGGTGATCGCCTACCTCTCCGGAGCCCGCCCCGGTGAGGTGCTGAATCTGCAACGCGACTGCCTGGAATACGATGCGGTCAACGATCTGTGGTCGATGCAGGGCCTGTATTTCAAGAACGCCGTCGACGCCGACGGTAACAAGTTGGTGGAAGGACAACTTCGCCGTATCCCGTGGGTGGTCATCGGTGTCGTCGCCCGTGCCATCGAGGTCCTCGAGCAGTTGCACTCCCAGCCTCTGCTGTTCCCGACCTGGCTCGAACCCTACCGACGGCCGCGCGATACACCCGCCAAGGCAAGGCCCGCACGTCGACCACCATGGCCCGCGACATTGCCCGCTTCGTCACCTGGGTCAACGACGAATGTCGTCGGCGTGGGCGAGCCGACGCGATCCCCGCCGATCCGAACGGAGGATTGAACGCGTCCCGGTTTCGCAGAACTCTCGCGTGGTTCATTCGGCGCCGTCCGCGCGGCCTGATCGCCGCCTCGATCCAGTACGGCCACGCCCACACCCGCATGCTGCAGGGATACGCCGGAACCTACGAATCCGGATTCCCCGACGACTACGCTTTCGAGGACTGGCTCTGCCGGCTCGAGAACATCGCCGCCGATCGCCGCGCGCTCGATGCCGGTGAACATGTCAGCGGCCCTGCCGACACCGCCTACCGCCACCGCATCGCAGCGGCCGACGCTCAATTCGCCGGCCACGTTTTGCGAAGCCCGCGCCAAACCCGCGATCTACTGGGCAACCCGCTGCTGCAGATCCATCACGGCGAGGGCATGACCTGCGTATTCGACCCCGCACACGCCGCCTGCCAGCTCCGCGGCACCGCCGACGATCCGCTGGTCACTCCCGATCTTGAGGACTGCCGACCCAAATGCCGCAACATCGCCCGCACCGACCGGGACATCGTAGTGATCCGTGCCCGCTACGACGCGCTTACCCGCGTGGTCTCCGATCCACTGGCTCCACCGATCCGCCACGAACGCGAACTGCACGAATTGCACCGTCTGGCAACGATACTCGACATCCACGACCGGCCGCCACGACAGAGGAGCGCAGGTGACTGAATCCGCCTCCGAACCTGACGCGACCCGGGTAGCGATCATCGCGGCAATGGATCGCCTGCTCACCGGCACTCCGCTCCGCGCTACGGGACGGCTGAGCGTGTCCCAACTGGCAGTCGAAGCGGGTGTCAAACGCTGGCAGTTGACCCACCGGCACCTCGATCTGAAGGAGAAGTTCCAGGCGAGGGTGAGAACCACCGTGTCCCAACCAGCGGTGAGCTGCCGATGCGGCAGCGACGTTCCTCGCCTTCGCGCCGAGCGCGCCGCCCTGCTCGAGCAGGTCGCGGACCTGGAACAACGACTCCGGTTGTACGCGACAGTGATCAACACCCTCGCCGGCGAGAATGCGGCCCTAACCTCGATCCCTCACGCCAATTCCGGCACAAGGTGCCGGAATTGGCGAAAAGGTGCTCTGAACTGCGATAATTCGGCTTGTCTAAGGTCGAATCGAACAGTTTCAGGAGCACCTTTTCGGTGAGTGAGTCTATGTCGTGGTATCCGTCGCTGAAAATCGAGGTCGGCGGGTCGCCGGTCGTGTCGCAGGCCGGGGCGGGATTGCTGCTACGGACCGTGGAGAAGACCGGGTTGAGCAGGGGTTTGTCCGAGAGGCTGTCGCCGTGGCGTAGCTCGGGTGCGGTGCATGATCCGGGCAAGGTCGTGTGTGATCTGGCGGTGATGCTCGCACTCGGCGGGGACTGCGTGTCAGACCTGGCGCTGCTGCGGGCCGAGCCCTGTGTGTTCGGTGCGGTGGCCTCGGACCCGACGGTATCGCGGCTGATCACAGTGTTGGCTGGTGATTCGCGCAAAGCGTTGGCGGCCATTGCTTCCGCTCGCGCGCAGGCGCGAGCACGGGCGTGGGAATTGGCGGGAACGGCCGCCCCGGATTACGGGGTCGACGCGGCGGCGCCGTTGACGATCGATCTCGATGCCACCTTGACCGAGGCCCACTCGGACAAGGAACACGCGGCCCCGACCTTCAAACGCGGTTTCGGGTTTCACCCGTTGCGGGCGTTCGTCGACCACGGCGAGACCGGCACCGGGGAACCGGCCGCGGTCATGCTGCGCCCGGGAAACGCCGGCTCCAATACCGCGCACGACCACAAACAACTACTGGCCGACGCGTTGACGCAGCTACCGCGGGTCGACCGGTGGCGGATCGGTCGCAAAGTCCTGGTCCGCGCCGATTCCGGCGGCGGCACCCACGAATTCCTCGACTACTGCCACCGCCGCCGCGTTCAGTATTCGATCGGTTTCGTTCTCACCGACGACATCGTCGCTGCCCTCGACAACCTCATCGACACCGACTGGATCCCCGCCCTCGATGCCGGCGGGAAGACCCGGCCCGGCGCCTGGGTTACCGAGGTCACCGGCCTGCTGGACCTGTCGGGTTGGCCGCGCGGGATGCGGCTGGTGGTGCGCAAGGAACGCCCGCACCCCGGCGCGCAGTTGCGGTTCACCGACCACGACGGGCTGCGGCTGACCGCGTTCGTCACCAACACCACGACAGGGCCGCTGCCGGAATTGGAGTTACGGCACCGTCGCCGCGCCCGCTGCGAGGACCGCATCCGCGCCGCGAAAGACACCGGCCTGCGCAACCTTCCGTTCCACAGCTACAACGCCAACCGCATCTGGACAGCGATCGTCGCACTCGCCATGGACCTGACCGCCTGGACGCAAATACTGGCCTTCGGACCGGATTCCGCACGCCGCTGGGAACCGAAAACACTACGACTGCGACTGTTCTCGATCCCCGCACGCCTGGCCCGTCACGCCCGCCGGGTCCACCTGCGCCTACCCGCTCACAACCCGTGGACCGGTCTCGCTCTCACCGCTTTCGCCCGCCTCGCAGCACCCTGACCAGCAAAAACCCGCCCCTACGAAGCAAGAAAGACACCCTCCGGACTTGTGGAACCCGGCAGCCCACCCGCGGGGGGGTGACCCCGGCGCCGGACGGCTGGCGCTGGGGCGGCCTCACCTGCGGCGCGGGCGCGACCGCGCACCGCCGCAACGGACTGGCCGCGCTGCTGTGCGCCGAGCTGATCCGCTGGGGTGCCGAGCACGGCGCCACCCACGCCTACGTGCAGGTGGAGGTGGGCAATGCCGCCGGACTCGCGCTGTATCGCGAGCTCGGCTTCCTCGAACACCACAGCTACCGCTACGCCGCGCCGCCGAGCGCGGTCTAGAAAGGACCTCCGTTGCGTCTCGCCACCTGGAACGTCAACTCGGTACGCTCCCGCGTCGACCGGGTGATCGCCTTCCTGGACCGCCACGACATCGATGTGCTGGCGTTGCAGGAGACCAAGTGCCGCGACGACCAGTTCCCGTACGAGCGGTTCGACGCGGCCGGCTACGAGGTCGCCCACGTGGGCCTCAATCAGTGGAACGGCGTGGCCATCGTCTCCAGGGTGGGGCTGGCCGATGTCGAGATCGCGTTCCCCGATCAGCCCGGTTTCGACAAGAACGCGGGCGACTCGCTGATCGAGACGCCGGTCGTGGAGGCCAGGGCGCTCGGCGCCACCTGCGGCGGGGTCAGGGTGTGGAGCCTGTACGTGCCCAACGGCCGGGCGCTGAACGACCCGCACTACGCCTACAAGCTGAGCTGGCTGTCGACACTGCGCGACACCACCGCCCGCTGGCTGGCCGAGGATCCGACCGCCAAGATCGCGCTGGTCGGCGACTGGAACATCGCTCCCACCGACGACGACGTGTGGTCGCCTGCGTTCTTCGCGGGCAAGACCCACACCTCGGGTCCCGAGCGCGCCGCCTTCCAGGCGATGCTCGACACCGGCCTGCGCGATGTGGTCCGCTCCTTCACCCCGGGCGCGTTCACCTACTGGGACTACACCCAGCTGCGTTTCCCCCGCAAGGAGGGCATGCGCATCGACTTCATCCTCGCTTCACCCGCCCTGGCCGACCAGGTCAAGGACGCGTCGATCGACCGCGAGGAACGCAAGGGCAAGGGCGCCAGCGACCATGCCCCGGTGATCGCGGAGTTCACCGACTGATCACGCCGCCGGCGGTACCGTGGAAGCAGGTCCATCCGGCCTGCGACGTAGCGGGAGGTGTGGTTGTGGCGTTCTATCGGCAGGTGGGGAATGTGCCCCCGAAGCGGCATACGCAGCATCGGGACGAGCGCGGTCAGCTCTATTACGAGGAGTTGATGGGCGAGGAGGGATTCTCCGGCGACTCCTCACTCCTCTACCACCGCGGCATGCCACCGGCCATCGTCGACGCGACGGTCTGGGAGCTCCCCGATCAGACACTGACCCCGAATCATCCACTGCGCCATCGGCATCTACGCCTGCCCGAGCTGTTCCCCGGGGACACCCCGGCCGCGACCGACCCGGTGACCGGGCGCCGGCTCCTGCTCGGCAACCCCGACGTGCGGATCTCCTATGTCGTGGCCAAGGGCGCGTCACCGCTGTACCGCAATGCCATCGGCGACGAGCTGGTGTACGTGGAATCCGGTGCGGCCGTGGTGGAGAGCGTGTTCGGCACGCTGCCCGTGCGGCAGGGCGATCAGGTGATCATGCCGCGCGCCACCACGCACCGCTGGCTGCCCGCGGGCGAGGAACCGTTGCGCGCGTATGTGATCGAGGCATCGAGTCATCTCACGCCGCCCAAGCGGTACCTGTCGAAATTCGGTCAGCTGCTGGAGAATTCACCGTACTGCGAGCGCGACCTGCACGGTCCGGCGAGCCCGCTGCTCGCCGAGGGCACCGACGTGGAGGTGCTGGTGAAGCACCGGCCGGGCGCCGAGGTGGTCGGCACCAGGATGATCTACGCGACGCATCCGTTCGACGTGGTCGGCTGGGACGGGTGCCTGTATCCGTACACCTTCAACATCGCCGATTTCGAGCCGCTCACCGGCCGCGTGCATCAGCCGCCGCCGGTGCATCAGGCCTTCGAGGCGATCAACTTCGTTGTCTGCAATTTCGTCCCGCGCAAGGTGGACTATCACCCGCTGTCGATCCCGGTGCCGTACTACCACTCGAACGTCGACTCCGACGAGATCATGTTCTATTGCGGCGGAAACTACGAGGCGCGCAAGGGTTCCGGAATCGCGCAGGGTTCGGTGTCGGTGCATCCCGGCGGCTACGCGCACGGCCCGCAACCCGGCGCCTACGAGCGCAGCATCGGCGCGGAGTTCTTCGACGAGCTGGCGGTGATGGTCGATACCTTCCGGCCGCTGCAACTCGGCGAGGGCGCGCTGGCCTGCGAGGACCCGGGGTATGCCTGGACCTGGTCGGGTCGCGGGCCGGGGCTGCGATGAGCGCGCGGCTGCTGCGCGTCGAGGTCGCGCCGGACTCGCTGTTCGGGCCGGAGAACCTGCCCTACGGCGTCTTCGCGCCGCCGGGCGGCCCATTCCGGGTGGGCGCCCGCCTCGGCGACACCGTGCTCGATCTGGTCGCGCTGCTGGGTGATCCGATCTTCGCGCGGCCCGATCTGAACGCCTTCCTCGCCGCCGGGCCCGACCGCTGGCGCTCCGTCCGCGCGCGGCTGCGAGAGCTCGCCGAGGCCGAATTGCCGATCGACGCGGTGCATCCGGTCAACGCCGTCGAGCTGGCCTTGCCGGTGCGGATCGGCGACTACGTCGACTTCTACGCCAGCATCGACCACGCCACCAATCTCGGCCGGCTGTTCCGGCCGGACAGTGAACCGCTGCTGCCGAATTGGCGGCATCTGCCGGTCGGCTATCACGGCAGGGCCGGGACGGTCGTCGTCTCCGGGACGCCGGTGATCCGGCCGCGGGGACAACGTCGAACCGATTCGGGGACACCGGACTTCGGCCCTTCGCGGCGGCTGGACATCGAGGCGGAGCTGGGATTCGTGGTGGGTGCCGGGTCGCCGCTCGGCGTGCCGGTCGGGGTCGACGAGTTCGCCGAGCACGTCTTCGGCGTCGCCCTGGTGAACGACTGGTCGGCCCGCGACATCCAGGCCTGGGAGTATCAGCCGCTCGGCCCGTTCCTCGGCAAGTCGTTCAGCACCTCGCTGTCAGCCTGGATCACGCCGCTCGACGCGCTGGCCGCGGCCCGGGTCCCGCTGCCGCCCCAGACCCCCGAACCACTGCCCTACCTGCGCGGCGCCGACGACTACGGGCTCGACATCGAGCTGGCGGTGGCCTGGAACGGCCGGGTCGTCACGCGCCCGCCCTACGCGCGGATGTACTGGTCCCCGGCGCAGATGCTCGCCCATCTCACGGCCAACGGCGCCTCCGTCCGCCCCGGTGACCTGTTCGCCTCCGGCACCATCTCCGGCCCGGAACCGGACCAGCGCGGCTCCTTCATCGAATTGTCCTGGGGCGGAACACAACCCATCTCCATCGACGGCTCGGAACGGTCCTTCCTCGCCGACGGCGACGAGGTCACCATCACCGCGACCGCGCCGGGCACCGCCGGGCGAGCGATCGGCCTCGGCGAGGTACGCGGCCGGATCATCCCCGCACGAACGACGTGACGCCGCAGCGCCCCTGAGATCTGGGGCTCTCGCCGTGTCGAACACTCCAATACGCTCGGTTTCGCAATCATGCGTCGGGATATTCGATAGGAAATACACACTCATGCGCACAACCCTCGCCGCCATCGCCGGTCTGGCTCTGATCGGCCTCGTCCAGCTGCCCGCGGCCGGACCCGCCGCGGCGGCTACCTGCGGTCCCTACCCGGTGCCGTGCGCCCCGAGCTCGTCGGAACAGGCCGCCGACTTCTTCTCGCTCCTGCGCAACGCCCTGTTCAGCGGATCGGCGTAACCACCCACGGCATCCGACCAGGGGCGGAGATGGTACTCGTCTCATCTCCGCCCCGAGGGGGTATCGACAAGAATCCGTGCGGGATACGGTGACTTTCGACATTTCCTAGAGAGAGCCCCCGACGATGTTGACGAGAATCGCCCGCGCCGCCGTGGGCAAGCCACGGCTGGTGGTCGCGGTCGCCCTGCTGCTGATGATCCTGTGCGGCGCGATCGGCGCCACGGTGCACTCCCACATGAAGTCGGGCGGCTTCGTCACCGAAGATCTCGATTCGGTGCGCGCGAGCCAGTACCTGAGCGAACACTTCCCCGGCAGCGAGCCGAACTACGTCCTGCTGGTGAGCACCGAGGAGGGCGCCGATTCCCCGGCGGCCCGCGCGGCGGCGGAGGGCGCGATCGCCCAGCTGCGGACCCACCCCGACATCGTCAGCGGCGTGCAGTCGTACTGGACCTCGCGGCCCGACCTGAAGCAGGCGCTGCGCAGCAAGGACGGCAAGCGGGCGCTGATCCTGGCCAGCATCGAGGGTGACGACGCCGAGTTGCCCGTGCGCGCGGCCGCGCTCAGCGAGGAACTGCGGGTCGACAGCGGGCCGGTGACGATCGTGCCCGGCGGCCTGGCGGCCTCCTTCTCCGATATCAACACCCAGATCAGCAAGGACCTGGTGATCGCCGAGGCGGTCGCGATTCCGATCACCGGCCTGCTGCTCGCGCTGGTGTTCGGCAGTCTGATGGCCGCCGCGCTGCCCATCGCCATCGGCCTGTTCGCGATCGCCGCCGCGCTCGGCATCCTGCGGGTACTCACCGCCGTCACCGACGTGTCGATCTTCGCGCTGAACATGACCACCGCGCTCGGTTTGGCGCTGGCCATCGACTACAGCCTGTTCATCGTCAGCCGGTATCGCGAGGAACTGGCGGCGGGCGCGACCCCGGCCGCGGCGGTGCACCGGTCGATCCGGACCGCCGGCCGCACGGTCGTCTACTCGGCGCTGGTGGTCGCCCTGTCGCTGTCGGCGCTGCTGGTCTTCCCGCAGTACTTCTTCAAGTCCTTCGCCTACGCGGGCATCGCCGTCGTCGCGGCCGCCGCGGCCGCCGCGGTGATCGTGCTGCCCGCGCTGCTGATCCTCGTCGGCGACCGGATCGAGGCGGGCGATCTGCGCGCGCCGCTGCGCAGGCTGTTCCGGCTCGCGCCGCGCACGGAGAAGCAGCCACGCGAGACCTTCTGGTATCGCCTGGTCACCGCCGTGATGAAACGCCCGCTGCCGATCGCCCTGGCGACCACGGCGTTCCTGCTGCTGCTCGGTTCGCCGTTCCTCGGTGTCCAGTTCGGCTACCCCGACGACCGGTCCCTGCCCGCCGGCGTGGCCAGCCGCGATGTCGGCGATGTGCTGCGCACCGAATTCGACGCCGACATGGCGGCGAGCGCGACCGTCGTGCTGCCGGAGTTCCGCGGCGTCCCCGCCGACCTGGAGGCCTACGCGCGCGAGCTGTCGAAGGTGCCCGATGTGCCTGCCGTACTGAGCAGCGCCGCGGTCTACCGCAACGGCTTGCGGGTCGCCGCGGGCGTGCCGGAGATGTCGGACCCGGCCGAGGGCGCGTACCTGTCGGTCGCGACCAGCCTCGATCCGTACTCCGACGCCGGGCGCGCCCAGCTCGACGCGATCCGCGCCGTCGACGCGCCCACCGAGGCCCTGGTCACCGGGCCGGCCGCGCTGAACCAGGACTCGGTCGAAGCGATCACCGGCAAGCTGCCGCTGGCCGGTGCCCTGATCGCGCTGGCCACCCTGGTGCTGCTGTTCCTGTTCACCGGAAGTGTGGTGCTGTCGGTGAAGGCACTGGTGCTCAACATGCTGTCGCTGGCGGCGACGTTCGGCGCGATGGTGTGGATCTTCCAGGAGGGGCACCTGTCCGGCCTGCTCGGCTTCACCGCCACCGGCACGCTCAACCTGGCCATGCCCATCCTGATGTTCAGCCTGGCCTTCGGCGCGTCCATGGACTACGAGGTCTTCCTGCTCTCCCGCATCCGCGAGGAATGGCTGGCCGGGCCCAAGACCACCGAGGGCAATACCGAGGCGGTCGCCATGGGTGTGGCGCGCACCGGCCGCATCTTCACCGCCGCGGCACTGCTGATGAGCATCGTCTTCCTCGGCGTGGCGACATCCGGCGTGTCGATGATGAAGCTGTTCGGTCTGGGCTGCGCGCTGGCGGTGATCAGCGACGCGACCGTCATCCGCGGGCTGCTCGCACCGGCCCTGATGCGGATGATGGGCAAGTGGAACTGGTGGTCACCGAAGCCACTCGCGATGTTGCACAACAAGTTCGGGCTGAAGGAAGCCGACGAGCCGGTGCCGGCCGAACTCGGGAAACCCGAGCCGGCGGCCACCTCGGCCTGAGGCATTCGCGCGGCCCGTCCGGACTACCCGGGCGGGCCGCCGTCGTATCGGGGTAGGGTCGGCGACGGAAAATTTCACATGCCAACGGGGGCTCGCACCAGCGGGCTGAGAGGACGGCTAGCCCATTCCATGGGCGATCAGGGCCGTCGACCGTATGAACCTGACCGGGTAATGCCGGCGTAGGGAGGAAACACCATGGGCACAGCCACGTCTGTCACCACCGGCCCCATCGAGGGCAGCGTCAAGCACTACAAAGAGGTCGACGGCCTGCGCATTCCGGTGCGCCGGATCAACCTCACCAACGGCGAGCACTTCGACGTCTTCGACACCTCGGGCCCGTACACCGACGAGAACGCGGTGATCGACCTCGAGGCCGGGCTGCCGAAGCTGCGCGACGACTGGGACAAGCCGCGGGTCGACGGTCCGCGCACCCAGCTGCACTGGGCCCGCCAGGGGATCATCACCCCCGAGATGCGGTTCATCGCCGCCCGCGAGGGTGTGGCGCCGGAGCTGGTGCGCGACGAGGTCGCCGCGGGGCGCGCGGTGATCCCGGCCAACCACAACCACCCGGAGCTCGAGCCGACCATCATCGGCAAGAAGTTCCTGGTGAAGATCAACGCCAATATCGGCAACTCGGCGGTGTCGTCCTCGATCGCCGAGGAGGTCGAGAAGATGGTGTGGGCCTCGCGCTGGGGCGCCGACACCATCATGGACCTGTCGACGGGCAAGAACATCCACGAGACCCGCGAGTGGATCCTGCGCAACTCCCCCGTCCCGATCGGCACCGTACCGATCTACCAGGCGCTGGAGAAGGTCAACGGCGATCCCACCAAGCTCACCTGGGAGTTGTACCGCGACACCGTGATCGAGCAGTGCGAGCAGGGCGTGGACTACATGACCGTGCACGCGGGCGTGCTGCTGCGCTACATCCCGCTCACCGCCAAGCGCGTCACCGGCATCGTCTCGCGCGGTGGGTCCATCATGGCGGCCTGGTGTCTGGCGCATCATCAGGAGTCGTTCCTGTACACGCACTTCCGGGAACTCTGCGAGATTCTCGCGAAGTACGACGTGACGTTCTCCCTCGGTGACGGCCTGCGTCCCGGCTCGATCGCCGACGCCAACGACGAGGCCCAGTTCGCCGAACTGCGCACGCTCGGCGAGCTCACCAAGATCGCGAAATCCTATGGCGTGCAGGTGATGATCGAGGGCCCCGGCCACGTGCCGATGCACAAGATCGTCGAGAACGTCCGGCTCGAGGAGGAGCTGTGCGAGGAGGCGCCGTTCTACACCCTCGGCCCGCTGGCCACCGATATCGCGCCCGCCTACGACCACATCACCTCCGCGATCGGCGCCGCGATCATCGCGCAGGCCGGTACCGCGATGCTCTGCTATGTGACGCCCAAGGAGCATCTGGGCCTGCCCAACCGCGATGACGTGAAGGTCGGCGTGATCACCTACAAGATCGCCGCGCACGCCGCCGACCTCGCCAAGGGTCACCCGCACGCCCAGGACCGCGACAACGAATTGTCCAAGGCCCGTTTCGAATTCCGCTGGCACGACCAGTTCGCGCTCTCGCTCGACCCGGACACCGCCCGCGAATACCACGACGAGACGCTGCCCGCCGAGCCCGCCAAGACCGCCCACTTCTGCTCCATGTGCGGCCCGAAGTTCTGCTCGATGCGCATCTCCGCCGACGTCCGCGAATACGCGGAGAAGCAGGGTCTCACCGACGTGGCCGCCATCGAAGCGGGCATGGCCGAGAAGTCCGCCGAATTCGCCGACCACGGCAACCAGGTCTACCTCCCGGTCGTCTCCTGAGCACCCGGCGCCCGCCCCCACCGGGCGGGCGCCGGTACCGGGGACCGCCGCCCGACACCGGTATCGCGCGGGTACGGTCGAGCTCGTGACCGATGCCTTCTATGTTCCCGATCCGGCGGAGCCGAACCGGTTCGTCTCGACCGAGCTGACCCGGGGTCCGTGGTCGCCGGACGCGCAGCATGCCGGGCCGCCGTCGGCGCTGCTCGGGCATGTCATCGAGCGATGCGAGCCGCGCGAGGGGTTCCAGGTCGGCCGCGTCGCGGTGGAGATCCTCGGGCCCGTGCCGCTGGCCCCCCTGACCGCCGAGGCCAGGGTGGTGCGGTCGGGGCGCAGCGTCGAGTTGATCGAAGCGACGCTGTCCTCCGAGCGCGGGCCGGTGATGCAGGCCAACGCGTGGCGGCTCAAGCTGGCCGAACCGCCGCTGGACCTGCCGCCGGAGTTCCTGCCCACCGGCGAGCGCACGATGCCCGCCGAGCAGGAGCCCGCGGTGTTCCCGTCCGAGCAGAAGGTCGGCTTCCACACCGGCATCGAATACCGCTTCGCCAGTGGTTCCTTCGCCGCGCCCGGACCCGCCGTCTGCTGGATCCGGCTGAAGTACCCGATCGTCGCGGGCACCACCCCCAGTCCGCTCGAGCGCACCCTGGCCGCCGCCGATTCCGGCAACGGCGTGAGTGCCGTCCTCGACTGGTCCAAGTACCTGTTCATCAATACCGACCTCACGGTCACCCTGCACCGGCACCCGGTCGGCGAATGGGTGTGCCTGGACGCGGTGACCCATCCGCAGCCGCACGGCATCGGCCTCGCCGAATCGGCGCTGTTCGACGAGACCGGACCGCTCGGGCGCAGCACGCAGACCCTGCTCATCGCGCCGCGCGGGTGATCAGCCGATGGCGTCCAGGTCGACCAGGTCGGTGTTGCCGTGCTTGCGCAACTCGGACTCGGCGGTGCTGGTGCGCCGGAACGGATCACCGACCCCGGTGGTGAGCAGGCCGCGCAGACTGGTGGTGATGTAGGCGCCCCAGGCATTGGTGCACACCGCGTAGCACTCGCCGGTGGGCACCAATCCCCGATGGGTGAAACGCAATTCGGTGCCGGTCGCGGTTTCGGTGAGGTCGAAGACGATGTCGGTGTTCTCCCATTCGGCGGTGTCGGTGACGAACGACAGCCACGAGTCGGTCACGTGCCACACCAGGCGTCGGCCGGGTACGGACTCGGTGGTCGTCATCGTGCAGCGATGAATGCCGGGAACCTCGAAAAGGTACTTGTCACCGACCTTTCCGGTGCTGCCTTCGATGGTCTCCGACCACCACGCCCGCACGTCGTTGACCGCGGCGAACACCTCCTCGGGTGTCTTGTCGACGGTGATGGTCACGGTGTAATCGTCGGCGCCCATTGCGCTTCCTTCCGGCTCAGCCGTCGAGATGACGGCGGAGCGCGTCGAGGGGGCTGTCCCAGTCACGCGAGAGGGCAGCCAGGAATTGTTGTGCCACTTGCATCGGCGCGGAGTCGAGCCGGTAGCGCACGCGCCGCCGTTCGCCCGGTTCCGCGATCACCAGGCCCGCGTCGGCGAGCAGACCCAGGTGTTTGGCGATCGCCTGCCTGGTGATGGGCAGGCGATCGGCGAGGTCGGTCGCGGTGGCCGGGCCGTGCGCGGCGAGCGCGGCCAGGATCGACCTTCTGCTCGGATCGGCCAGCGCGACGAAGACCCGTTCGGCGGTGGCCTCCGGTTCAGGCCGCATCGAGGTACTCGACGAGCTCGCCCAGCTCGCTCTTCCAGCCGCCGACATTGCCCTCGAAGGCCTCCTTGTGCAGGTCCTCGGGCAGCTGGGCGAAGCCGGTCTCGACGACCGTGAGCCGGGTGCCGACACCGACTGGCTCGAGGGTGAACTCCACGTAGGTGCGGCGCGGGTCCTCGTCGGGCAGCCCGTTGATCGGCCAGGTGTAGCCGAATACCGACGGCTCCTCGACCCGCTCCACCCGCATATCGGCCGAGAATCCTTCCTTCCAGGTCATCCGCATATCGCCGCCGGGCCGCAGGTCGATCTCCGCGGTATTGCCGAACCAGCTCGCCAGCCCCTCGGCGGTGGTGATCGCCGCCCAGACCTTGGCGGGCGGGTGCGCGAGCTCGACGGTGCGCACGATCTGATCAGGGAATCCCATGACGCCTCCTCTAATAGCAACCAGTTGGTTGCAACTCAGAGTATGGCAACCGTTCGGTTGCGTCAAGGGTCAGTGTCCGCCGGTCACCCGGAAACCGCGCGGGACCAGCCACACCGCGCCGACGGCGACGACCGCCACGGCGGCGGCCGAGAGATAGGACGTCGCGGTGAGGGCGGTGTCGAAGGCGTGGCCGGACGCTTCGAGAAGCTGGGTGCGCGCCGGTTCGGGCAGCTCGGTGGCCACCTCCGCCGCGCCGCCGACCGAGCCGGCGGCCTGCTCCAGCCTGTCGGCGGGTACCGGTAGATCCGTCATGTGCTGACTGAAGATCCGGGCGTGCAGACTGCCGAGCAGCGCGACTCCGAAACCGACCCCGACCTCGTAATTGGTCTCCTCCACCGCGCCGGCCTGACCGGCCCGGTCGGCGGGCACGGCGCCGACGAGGACGGCGGCCGCGGCCGTCACCGCCATGCCGTCGCCGATCCCGAACGACACCAGCACCAGCGCGACCACCGGATAGGTCGTCGGCTCCGGACTCACCGCCAGCAGCAGGAAGCCCAGCGCCACCGCACCGAGGCCAACGCCGAGCACCGTGCGCACGCCGAGCCTGTGCATCAGCATGGGGGTGAGCAGTGAGGCGGTGAGCAGGGTGAGCGCGGCGGGGAGCATCCGGACACCGGCCTGCGACGGGCTGTACCCGTGGACGTACTGCAGCCACAGCGAGATCAGGAACATCGCCGCGCCGATGGCCATCATGGCCAGCAGCGTCGCGACGGCGGCGGCGGTGAACGCGCCGTTGCGGAACAGCCGCACGTCGAGCAGCGGGTCGGCCGCGGTGAGCTGACGGCGGGTGAACCAGGCCAGCGCGCCGACGCCGACCACCAGGATCACCCAGTCGACAACGCTCGCCTCCCCTTTCGCGAGATGCTTGATGCCCCAGGCCAGGCAGACGATCCCCGCCACCGAGAGCACCGCCGCGAACCAGTCGAGACCGCCCGCCTGCGGCGCTCGATATTCCGGCAACACCCACAGCCCGACGACCACTGTCACGACCACCACCGGCACGTTGAGCCAGAACGCCGAAGCCCACCCGAAGTGCTCGACCAGGAACCCGCCGATGATCGGCCCCACCGTCGCGCCGACGCCGGCCACCGCCGCCCAGATCCCGATGGCCGTGGTGCGCTCACGCGCGTCGGTGAAGATGTTGCGGATCAGCGAGAGCGTGGAGGGCATCACCATCGCGCCACCGATACCGAGCAGGACCCGTCCGCCGATCAGCTGGGCCGCGCTGCCCGCGGTCGCCGCGATCACCGAGGCGACGCCGAACAGCACGAAACCGGTGAGGAACAGCAGCTTTCGGCCGACCCGGTCGCCGAGCGCGCCCGTGGTGATGAGCAGACCGCCGAGCACCAGGCCGTAGATGTCGATGATCCACAGCTGCTCGAGCGGGCCGACCTGGAGGTCATCGATCAACGAGGGCAGCGCGACATTCAGGATCGTCGCGTCCATGGCCACCAGCAACAGGCTGGCACACAGCACACCGAGCATCACCCAGCGGATCGCACCGTAGGTCTCCGTCGTCTCGCTCACCATGTCGCCTCACCGCCGATTCCTGGTCATGGCCGGTCTCCGGATCCGTGGCGCTCGATCCGTCGCTCAACCTACCCAGTTCCGAGCGGTTCGGACGGCAACGTCGCGGTGAGCTGTCAGCGTCCGGGCAGCACCGCGTCGATGAGCGTGCGCGCGGCCCGCCCCGTGCGCTCGCGGTCCCCGGTGATCACCCGGTCCTGCAGGATCCCGCGCAGCCCGGAGACGAGCAGGGTGGCCACCACCTCGGGGTCATCGGCCAGGCCGGTGCGGCGCAGCGCCGCGGCGAGCTCGGCGACGAAGGTGGCGATCGCCGCGTGCGCGTAGTCCTGATACGGCGAATCGGGGGCGCACGCGGCGCCGATCACCTGCAACAGCACCCGCGAGCTGTCGGCCTCCACGCCCACCGAGTTCAGGTCGAAGAAACCGATCAGCCGTTCGCGCAGCTGTCCGGCCTCGGTCACGTCGGCGAAGACCGCGGCGAGGTCGGGTCGCTGCGTCGCCAGGGCCTGGACCAGCAGTTCCTCCTTGGTGCCGAAGTAGTAGATGAGCATGCGCGAGCTGGTGCCGAGGGCGGCCGCGAGCGGGCGCAACGACAGCTCGGCCAGGCCGTGCGCGGCGATGTACGCCACGACGCCTGCCAGCAGTTCGGCGCGTTTGCGGTGGTCGAGGGGGCGGGCCATGGGTTGACTGTACCGATCGCTACAGGTATTCATGACGGCATGACTGTACCGATCGCTTCAGAAACTCCAGCGCGCATCGGCCAGGTGCCTGAGGCCGTCGTCGTGACGGGCTACGCGGCGACCACCGCCCTGGCCGACACCATGGACGACACCTGGACGCGACTGCTCCGCGGCGAGAGCGGAATCCGTTCACTCGCACCGGAATTCCTCGCCGACCACGACCTTCCGGTCCGGATCGGCGGCCCGCTGGTCACCTCGCCGGACGCCGAACTGACCCGAATCGAACAGCGCAGGCATTCCTACGTAGAACGCATGGCCCTCGTGCTCGGCCGCCACGTCTGGCGGGCCGCGGGGACACCCGATGTCGACCCGGAGCGGCTGGCCGTCGCCATCGGGACCGGCCTCGGCGGCGGTGACGCGCTGATCGACGCGGTCGACGCGATGCGCGCGGGTGGCTACCGCAAGGTGTCCCCGCTGGCCGTGCCGATGGTGATGCCGAACGGCCCCGCCGCCACGGTCGGGCTCGAACTCGGCGCGCAGGCAGGCGTTTTCGCGCCGGTCTCCGCCTGTTCCTCGGGGTCGGAGGCGATCGCGCAGGCCTGGCGGCTGATCGCCACCGGCGAGGCCGACGTGGTGGTGACCGGCGGCGTGGAGGGCCATATCCACGCCGTCCCGATCGCGGGCTTCGCCATGATGCGGGCGATGAGCACCCGCAACGACGAACCCGACCGCGAGGCCGGTGCGCTGCTCGTGCTCGAATCCGAGCGGCACGCCAGGGCGCGCGGCGCGCGGGTCCATGCCAGGGTGCTCGGCGCCGGCATCACCTCCGACGCCTTCCACATCGTCGCCTCCGATCCGGCCGGCATCGGCGCGGCCCGGGCGATGCGCAAAGCTGTTCGGACAGCGGGTCTTCGGGAATCCGACATCGATCACGTGAACGCCCACGCCACCTCCACCCCGATCGGCGACGCCTCCGAGGCCGCGGCCATCACCGCGGTCGCCCCCGGAGCCTCGGTCTACGCGCCCAAGTCGGCGCTCGGCCATTCCATCGGTGCCGTCGGCGCGCTCGAATCCGTCCTCACCGTGCTGAGCCTGCGCGAGCAGATCGTGCCGCCCACCCTGAACCACGACAACGCCGATCCGGCGATCGACCTGGATGTCGTCGCCGGATCGGCGCGGACGCAGCGCATCGACTACGCGCTCAACAACTCCTTCGGCTTCGGCGGCCACAATGTGGCGCTCGCGTTCGGCCGAGCGTGACTCAGGACTTGTCGAAGCGGGTGTCGACGAAGGACTCGAAATCGACCTTGCCCGGAATGGCCTTGGCTTCGGTGAACGCGTCGGCGATCTGCTGCTCGGAGGCGATCACCTTGTCGTCCAACCTGATCGGCTCCTTGATGGACCGGGTCCAGGTGGTGCGGGAGGCGTCGACGCTGATCTGGGTGAGCTCGGCGTACTTGGTCGACCACACGTCGAGATTCTCCGACGACCACCGGGTGGCGGCGGCATAGCGCTGGAAGAAGTCGGCGATGGCGGCGGACTTGCTCGCGTCGCGGAGTGCCTTGTTGCCGGCGGCCCAGAAGTTGTAGCCGTTGGCGGCCTGGTCGGCGGTGGCGATCGATGTGGCGCCGATCTCCTTCTCCGCGATGGCCGTGTAGGGATCCCAGGTGGCCCAGGCGTCCACGTCACCGCGGGTCAATGCCGCGTATCCGTCGGCGGGAGCGAGGTAGACCGGCTCGACGTCGCGCAGGGACAGACCAGCCTTCTGCAACTGCAGCAGCAGGTTCGCGTTGGCGGAGCTGCCCTTGTAGACGGCGACCTTCTTGCCCTTCAACGCCGCGACCGAACCGATCGCCGAGTCCTTGCCGACCAGGATCGCGTCGCCCTTGCCGGTGGCCGCCAACGCTCCGACCACCTTCACGTCGGCGTCGGCCGCCGCCCCGAAGATCACCGGTGTATTGCCGGTCTGGGCGATATCGATACCGCCCGCGCTGGCCGCCTCCACCAGCGGCAGACCTGCGGTGAAGGTGGAGAACTCGATCTTGTACGGCAGGTTCTCCAGCTGGCCGGACGCCTTCATCAGCACCTCGATCGAGATCGCCTTCTGGTCACCGACTTTCAGCGTCACGGTGCTCAGGTCGACCGGTCCCGATGGCGCGGCCTCGGTGGCCGCGTCGTCACCGCAGGCGCTCAGCGACAGCGTGGCGACGACGGCGAGGGCGAGCCCGGCCAGGCGGGACTTCGGAGTGCGTTTCACAACAACAACTTTCGTGCGATGGAGCGGAGGTTCCAGCTCAGTGCGTGACACCGAGCAGTGCGAGCAGGCGGGTCGCGTACCCGGCGACCTCGCCCGAGGCGGCGGTGCGCGGACGCGGCAGCTCGATCGGGACATCGGCGGCGATGCGGCCGTCGTCGAGTACGAGCACGCGGTCGGCCAGGGTGATCGCCTCGAGCACGTCGTGGGTCACCAGCAGCACGCCGAAGGCGCGCTGGGCGTGCAGCCCGAGCAGCAGCTCGTGCATGCCCAGGCGGGTCAGCGCGTCGAGCGCGCCGAATGGCTCGTCGAGCAGCAGCAGTGTCGGCTCGGCCACCAGCGCGCGGGCCAGCGCCGCACGCTGGGCCTCGCCGCCGGACAGGGTGAGCGGCCACGCGTCGGCGCGTTCCCCGAGGCCGACCTCGGCGAGCAGGTCGCGCGCGGCCTGCTCGTCGGCGCGCCGGTTCCGCGGCCTCGGTCTGCCGAGGGCGACGTTGCGCACCACCGGTTGCCAGGGAATGAGGCGCGGTTCCTGGAAGACGATCGTCGGTGTTCCCGCGACGGAAACCTCACCGCGCGTCGCCGTGTCGAGGCCGCCGAGGATGCGCAGCAGGGTGGACTTGCCCGATCCGCTGCGCCCGACCAGGGCGACGATCTCGCCCGCGCCGATCTCGAGCTCGATCCCGTCGAGCACGGTGCGATCGCCGAAACTCTTGCGCAGACCGGTGACCCGGGCAGCGGCCACGCGCTCGGGCTGGGTGGTGACAGTGGCAGCGGTCATGGTGTGGACCTCACGATCGGGCGGCGGATGGCTGTCGGTCGAGCACGGGACGGGGTGTGTCCCGGGTCGACGGGGTCGGTACGGGTGGGTATCAGCGCGACATGGCGGGACGCCACCGCAGCGCGCGGCGTTCGAGCACGCGCACGATCGAGTCGGTGAGCAGGCCGAGCAGGCTGTAGATCACCAGGCCGAACACCACGATGTCGGTGCGCAGGAACTCGCGCGCGTTGTTGACCACGAAGCCCAATCCCGCACTGGCGTTGATCTGTTCGGCCACGATCAGCGAGAGCCACGCGATGCCGAGACTCTGCCGCGCGCCGACCAGGATCTGCGGCAGCGCGCCGGGCAGGATCAGCAGCCGCAGCCGCTCGGCCAGGCCGAGGTGCAGTGCGTCGCTGAGCTCGAGCAGTTTGGGGTCGAGCTGGCGGATGCCGGAATAGGTGTTGAGGTACAGCGGGAAGAACACGCCGAGCGCGACGAGGTAGATCTTGGGTTCCTCGCCGATCCCGAACCAGATGATGAACAGCGGGATCAGCCCGAACAGCGGAATCGTGCGGATCATCTGCAACGGCGGGTCGACGGCGTATTCACCGATCCGGCTCAGCCCGGCGAGTACACCGAGCGCGAGCGCCAGCACCGCGCCGAGCACGAAGCCGTACAGCGCGCGCTGGCCGGAGATCAGCAGGGCCTCTCCGAGCTGCCCGGACCGGTAGGTCTCGAGGCCCGCGTCGAGCACGGCGGACGGGGCGGGCAGCTTCTTGGCCGGTATCCAGCCGCTGGTGCTGCCGACCTGCCAGACGATCAGCAGCAGGATCGGCGAGATCGCCCGGAGGAACCCCGTGCGACGGTACAGCGGGGTCCGTCGCGCGCCGGTTTCGGTGGGTTTCGCCAACAGCATGCGTGCATGGTGCCCGCCCGGCCGCGCCCGCCGACAGGGTTCGAATCAGCTCGAGGCTTACTCCGCCCGGCTCGAGATCTGCTGCACTCCCCACTCGTTGCCGTCGGGATCACTGAAGAACACGAAGCCGACATTGTCGAGCGGATGCGGGGTGGGCCGCGGATTCTTACCGATCTCGCGCACCTCGGTGACCTCGACACCGCGCGCCACCAGTTCCGCGTGCGCCTGTTCGATATCCGGGACGACGAGCTGGAGTCCCTTCAGCGAACCGGGCGGCATCTCGGGCACCGCGCCCTTGCCGATGACGATCGAACAGCCCGACCCAGGCGGGGTGAGCTGCACGATGCGGACGTCGTCGGAGATCACGGTGTCGTGGTCGACGGCGAAGCCGAGCTTGTCGGCGTAGAACGCTTTGGCCCGGTCGATGTCGGAGACCGGGACGATCACCACTTCCAAGGTCCAGTTCACGCGTTCGAGTCTGCCACCGGTGGGGCCGTGGCGTCGCCCGAACGGCCAGCTCAGCCCCGGTATTCCCACCGCCACGCGTATTCGCCGTCGGCGGGCGGTGGGCCGGGTAACTCGCCCTCGGCGGTCATCCCGTCGAGCAGCAGGGCCAGCACCCGCTGACGCAGCTGCGCCGTGCGCGCCGGATCGGGCATGGTGACGGCGGCGCAGGCCTCCAGCAGCAGGCCGAGGTCCTGCGCGCCGACATCGGATCGCAGCCGGCCGCTCGCGTGGGCCCGGCGCACCAGCTCCGCGGTGACTTCGCCGGAGTGCGTGACGTCGGGCAGCATCGATTCGTCGGGCGGGAAGGTGCCCGCGAGCTTCACCGTCAGCGAGTGCACGTCGGCCTCGACGACCCGCCGCAGGAAGCCGACGAAGCCGCGCCAGCCGTCCGGATCCGCCAGCGCCGCATCGGCTTCGGCGTTGTAGCGGCGCAGGCCCTCGTGGCACAGCGTGCGCAGCAGCACCTCCTTGCTCGGATAGCGGCGATAGAGGGCGCTGATCCCGACACCCGCCCTGGTCGCGACGGCCGCGATCGGCGCGCTCGGATCGTCGAGGAAGACCGCGCGAGCGGCCTCCAGGATGAGGCCGTCGTTGCGCGCGGCCTGCGCCTTGCGGCCGGGTAGCCGGGGCTGAGCTGGGGTTTCGGTCTTGTTCGGCATGAATATCAGCCTACCACTTGAAACGGAATAATCCGTTCTGATACGTTTGAAACAGAACGAAGCATTCCGCTCCAACGAAGAGGATTCGACATGACCGCCACGGCCACCATCACCCCCTTCCGCATCGACGTCCCGCAGGCCCAGCTCGACGATCTCGCCGCCCGGCTGCGCGGCGCGCTCTACCCCGACGAGCTGCCGGGCGTCGGCGACGCCTACGGCGTCCCGGCGGGCCGGGTGCGGACGCTGGCGCAGTACTGGCTCGAGGAGTTCGACTGGCGCGCACTGGAATCCGAGCTCAATGCCTACCCGCAGTTCACCACCGAGATCGAGGGCGAGGACATCCACTTCCTGCACATCCGGTCCTCGCGCCCCGACGCGACGCCGGTGATCCTCACCCACGGCTGGCCCGGCTCGATCCTGGAATACCTCGACGTGATCGCCCCGCTGACCGAGCCGGAATCGGCCGAGGACCCGGCCTTCCACCTGGTCATTCCCTCGCTGCCCGGTTTCGGGTTCTCCGGCCCGACCCGCAGCACCGGCTGGAACCGCTACCGCACCGCCCGCGCCTGGGCCGAGCTGATGGCGCGCCTCGGCTACGAGCGCTACGGCGCCATCGGCAACGACGGCGGCTCGATGGTCTCGCCGGAGATCGGACGGATCGCGCCGGAGCATGTGATCGGCGTGCACGTCACCCAGCTGTTCTCGTTCCCGTCCGGCGACCCGGCCGAATTCGAGAACCTGTCGGAGGCCGACATGGCCGCGCTGGGGCACCTGCAGTGGTTCCACGAGAACAAGATGTCGTTCAACACCCTGCACAGCCAGCAGCCGCAGACACTGGCCTACGCCCTCGCCGATTCGCCGCTCGGCCTGCTCGGCTGGAATTCCCAGCTGTTCGGCGAATCGCTCGACGCCCAGTTCGTCGTCGCCAACGTGGCGCTGTACTGGCTCACCCGGACCGCGGGCTCCTCGCTGCGCTTCTACTACGAGGACGCGCACGCCACCGAGCACCCGACCGAGCCGACCGTGGTGCCGACCGGATTGGCGATGTTCGCCGGCGACTTCCAGTCGATCCGCCGCTTCGCCGAGCGCGACCACGGCAATATCGTCAGCTGGAATTCCTACGACACCGCCGCGGCCTCCGGCGGCGCGAACGACGCGGCCGGACACTACGCCGCGCACGAGGCGCCCGAGGTCCTCGTCGGCGACATCCGCCGATTCTTCGCCGCTCTGCGCTGACCGCGCCTCGGTGCCGCGGCCCACGCTCCCCTCATCGGTGCGTGGGTCGCGGCCCTTTCGAATCATGCACCAGCGCAGGGTGATACGCGCACCAAAGGGGGCAATCAGTGGTGTTCGTGCAGGTCACCCCAGGCGGGGAACGGATCGGCGTAGGCCGCCCAGCCCGCCGGACCCGCGGCGAACTCGGCATCGGTGAGCAGCGCGGCGTCGAGTTCGCGGCGCACCGCGGCCGCGTCGAGGCGCACGCCGATGAAGACGATCTCCTGCCCGGCGGGCACGTCGAGGGAGGACCACCACGCACCCGGCTCGAAGGTCAGATTCGGCCCCGCCTGCGACCAGATCGCGGCCAGTTCGGGGCGACTGGCGATCCAGCAGAAGCCCTTGCTGCGCAACATTCCCCGCAGCGTGGACAGCGCGTCGCCGAGGCGCTCCGGATGGAACGGCCGGTCGGCGGTGTAGGTGAGGCTGCTGATCCCGTACTCCTCGGTCTCGGGCGTGTGCCCGCCGGCCAGCTCCTCGGCCCAGCCCTCCGCCTCGGCGGCGACCACCGGGTTGTAACGGCCGGTGCCGAGCACCTCGCCCAGGTCGACGACGCCGCGTTCGGTGCGCAGGATGTGGGCGCGGGGGTTGAGCCTGCGGATCGTCGCCTCGACGGTGGCCGCGGCGTTCGCGCTCACCAGGTCGGTCTTGTTGATCAGCAGCACGTCGGCGAACTCCACCTGGTCGACCAGCAGGTCGGCGATGGTGCGCGAATCCCCCTCGCCCGCTTCGAGTTCCCGTTCGGCCAGGGCCTGGCCCTTGACCAGCTCGGCCAGGAAGGTCGAGGCGTCGACGACGGTCACCATGGTGTCGAGACGGGCGATGTCGCCGAGGCGGAAGCCGTCCTCGAACTCCCAGTCGAAGGTGGCGGCCACCGGCATCGGCTCGGAGATTCCGGTCGACTCGATCACCAGCTGGTCGAACCGGCCGTCGCGGGCCAGCCGCGCGACCGCCTCGATCAGGTCCTCGCGCAGGGTGCAGCAGATGCAACCGTTGGTGAGCTCGACGAGCTTCTCCTCGGTGCGGTCCAGGTGGCCCTGCCCCGCGACCAGCGCCGCGTCGATGTTCACCTCGCTCATGTCGTTGACGATCACCGCGACGCGGCGGCCGTCCCGGTTGGCGAGGATGTGGTTGAGCAGCGTGGTCTTGCCCGCGCCGAGGAAGCCGGACAGCACGGTGACGGGCAGGTTCGCGAGGGAGTCGGAGTTGGTCACGGGTTAATGATAATGGTTTTCATTTGCTAATGGCGGGTGGGGTCTCGAAATCGGACACGCGGTCGTAGGGTTGGAGCGTGAAGATGCTGCCGCTGACCCCCGATGGCCAGACCCCCGTTCGCGCGCTCACCATCGCGGGCACCGACTCCGGTGGCGGCGCCGGTATCCAGGCCGACTCGCGCACGATGGCACTGTGCGGCGTGCACGCGTGCGTGGCGGTGGCCGCGGTGACGGTGCAGAACACGGTGGGCGTCAGCGGTTTTCACGAGATCCCGCCGCACATCGTGGCCGATCAGGTGCGGGTGGTGGTGCGCGATATCGGGATCGGGGCGGCCAAGACCGGCATGCTCGCCTCCACCGCGATCATCGAGGCCGTGGCCGGGGTGTGCCGCGAGGTCGGGATCGGGCGCGACGCGGCGGTACCGCTCGTCGTCGATCCGGTCGCCGCCTCCATGCACGGCGACCCACTGCTGCACGCCGAAGCGCTCGACGCGGTGCGCAATACGCTCATCCCGCTGGCGACGGTGGTGACCCCGAATCTCGACGAGGTCCGGCTGATCACCGGCATCGAGGTCGTCGACGACCCCACCGCGCGCAAAGCCGCCGAGGCGCTGCACGCGCTCGGCGCCCAGTGGGCGATCGTCAAGGGCGGACACCTGCGGTCCTCGGAGGTGAGCACCGACCTGCTCTACGACGGCGACACCTTCCGCGAGTTCACCGCGCCGCGCATCGCCACCGGCAACGATCACGGCGGCGGTGACACCCTGGCCGCGGCCATCGCCAGCGCGCTGGCCAACGGCTACTCCGTGCCCGACGCCGTCGCCTTCGCCAAGGAGTGGACCTATCGCTGCCTGGCCGCCTCCTACGATCTCGGCGCGGGCCACGGCCCCGTTTCACCGCTGTGGCGGTTGCGCGCCGACGCCTAGCGTGGCGTCGCGAACTTGTCGGTGGGCGGGTTCATACTGAACTCATCGCACCCCACCGGTTCCAACGACGTAGCCGGGAGAACAACGGAGTTCGCGCAGGGCGCGAGGTTTTTCAGCCGACAACGAAGGCGTCGCGCAGCGGCCGCGACGGGTCGATCGCGACCCCGTTGAACCGCGCGTGCGCCCGCGCCAGCGCCGAGATGCTCTCGGCGAGATAGTCGATGAACCGCTCCACCGGCATCGCCGAGACCTCGCGCTGATTGGCGCCGAGCCACCAGTCCGTGGCCGAGGCCACCGCGCCGAAAATCGAATAGTTCACCAGCTCGATCCCGGCCACGTCGATCGACTCGGTCGGCAGCAGCCCGGCGAAGAATTCGGCGGCGCGCCGCGCGGACTGCCTGGCGGCGACCAGCGCGCGCTCGGTCTCCTTGGCCTGCTGGCTGAAGTGGCTGTGCAGCATGAAGCGGAAGACGTTCGGATGTTCCGACACCACCGCCACATACTCGGCGGCGGCCCGGTGCACGAGGTCGGCGACGGAATCGTCGGTGAGGTTCACGCCGGTGAGAATGCGCTCCCACAGCATGTCGCGCACGCGGTCGACGATCGCGTTGTAGAGGTCGGTCTTGTCCTCGAAGTGCCGGTAGAGCTTCGGCTTGGCGGCGCCCGCCTCCTTGGCGATGTCGCCCATGCTCACCTCGGGTCCGACCCGGTCGAGCGCGCGGAACGCGGCGTCGACGAATTCGGTCCGAACCCGCACCCGGTGTTCGCGCCACCGTTCGGTCCGCGCGTCGACCCGGCGGCCCTCGTCTGCCTTCCGGTAACCGCGCGTCACGGCCAGAAGCTTATTGGCGTGGTCGACCTGGGGTGTTGCCGGGTCAGACTTTGCCGGAACGGCAATTTTTCTTGCGTGTTTTCGCGCGGGTGACGGACCATCGAATCGTCCCCGATCGACAAGGAGCACCGATGACCGAGACCGCACCGACCGCCGAGCAGTTCTGGGAAGACTTCTACCGCGAACGCGACCAGGTCTGGACCGGCAACCCCAACCGGACGCTGGTCCGCGAGGTCAGCGAGCTCACCCCCGGCACCGCGCTCGACCTGGGCTGCGGCGAGGGCGGGGACGCGATCTGGCTGGCCGCTCGTGGTTGGCAGGTCACCGCCGTCGACATCTCCACGACCGCCATGGAACGCGGCGCCGAGCACGCGGCCGCCGCCGGCGTGCAGATCACCTGGCAGCGTCACGACCTGCACGCGGACTTCCCCGAGGGCACCTTCGACCTGGTCTCCGCGCAGTTCCTGCACTCACCGGTCGAGCAACCCGACGAGCGCGCGACCATCCTGCGCAAGGCCGCGGCCGCCGTCGCGCCGGGTGGCGTGCTGGTCGTCGGCGGTCACCACGGCTGGCCCACCTGGGTGACGACCCCGCCGCAGCACGTCGACTTCCCCACCATCGAGCAGGTGCTCGAACAGCTCGCGCTCGGGCCCGAGTGGCAGGTGGAGACCGCCGAACTCGTGCACAGCCCCTCGACGAGTCCCGAGGGCGTCGAGGGCGAGCGCGCCGACAGCGTGCTGCGCGTGCGCCGCGGCTAGCGATCCCCAGCAACCTCCCAGCTCGGTCCCAGCCCGGTGGCAGCGCCGCCGTCGAGGGTGGGCCCATGACCCAGACCGAGCCTCAGACCACGTCGAGCACCCGCGCGCCGGTGCTCGACCTGGTGATCCCCGTCTACAACGAAGAAGTCGACCTAGGACTGTGCGTGCGGCGTCTGCACGCCCACCTGCGCGCCGGGTTCCCCTTCAGCACCCGGATCACGATCGCCGACAACGCGAGCACCGACGCCACCTTCGCCGTGGCGCAGCTGCTCGCCGCCGAACTCGACGGCGTCCGGGCGCTGCACCTGGACGCCAAGGGGCGCGGCCGGGCCCTGCGGACCGCGTGGACCGAGTCGGACGCGGCGGTGGTCGCCTACATGGACGTCGACCTCTCGACCGATCTGAACGCCCTGCTGCCGCTGGTCGCGCCGCTGGTGTCCGGGCACTCCGATCTCGCGATCGGCACCCGGCTCGACGCCGCGGCGAGGGTGGTGCGCGGGCCCAAACGCGAGATCATCTCCCGCTGCTACAACCTGCTGCTGAAAACCACCTTGCGCGCGCACTTCTCGGACGCACAGTGCGGATTCAAAGCCATCCGCGCCGACGTCGCGCGCGAGCTGCTGCCGCTGGTCCGCGACGGCGAGTGGTTCTTCGACACCGAGCTGCTCGTGCTGGCCGAGCGGGCCGGGCTGCGGATCCACGAGGTACCGGTCGACTGGATCGACGATCCGGACAGCCGCGTCGACATCGTCGACACCGCGCGCAAGGACCTGCGCGGAATCTGGCGGCTGACCAGGGCATTGGCCACCGGCGCGCTGCCGCTGCCGGAATTGCGCGCCGCCGTCGGCCGGGAGCCGCTCGTCGCCGGGGTGCCGCTGGGGATGGTGGGCCAGCTGGTGCGGTTCGCGATCGTCGGCGTGCTGTCGACGCTGGCGTATGTCGTGCTGTATCTGCTGCTGCAACCGCTGTTCGGCGGGCAGGGCGCCAATCTGGTGGCGCTGCTGGTGACCGCGGTGGCCAATACGGCGGCCAATCGCGCGTTCACCTTCGGCGTGCGCGGCCGCGATGATGTTGTCGCGCACCAGTTCCAGGGCCTGGCCATCTTCGCCTTCGGACTCGCGGTGACGAGCGGGTCGCTGTTCGCCCTGCACCGCTGGGCGCCCGACGCGCCCGTCGCGGTGGAGCTGACCGTGCTGATCACCGCGAATCTCGTCGCGACACTGGCGCGGTTCGTCGGGCTACGGTGGGTGTTCCGGAATGCCGGCGCACGACACGCGCCCGACGGTGACCTCCCCGTAGACGGCAGTCGCCCGCGGTCGCGGCAACTGTCGGACCACCGCGCCGCAGGTGCGCTGATGACCGCCGGGCCATCGGCACCGGCCCGCACGGTACTGGAGAACGCGACCCAGCGTCTCCACGCCGCACAGAAGCCCGCGGGCTCCCCGGATCGCTCGACCCACACCACCGGCCCCGCTCGCTCGACGTCGCCGGAGGTCTCCCGATGACCACGACGATCTCACCCCCGGTTCCCCTCGCTCCCGCTGCGGCGGAGCGCCGAAAGCGCTGGGAGATTCCAGCTTTGGCGGCGCTGCTGGTCGGGACTCTCGTCTCCTACCTGATCAATCTCAGCGCCAACGGGTGGGCCAACGATTTCTATGCCGCCGCGGTGCAGGCGGGGTCGCGGTCGTGGACGGCGTTCTTCTTCGGCTCCTCCGACGCCGCCAATTCGATCACCGTGGACAAGCCGCCCGCCTCGCTGTGGGTGATGGAGCTGTCGGTGCGGCTGTTCGGGCTCAACAGCTGGAGCATGCTGGTGCCGCAGGTCCTGCTCGGCGTCGCGAGTGTGGCCGCGCTGTGGGCGGCGGTACGGCGCTCGTTCGGGCCGGTGACGGGATTGCTCGCGGGCGCGGTGCTCGCGGTGACGCCCGTCGCGGTGCTGATGTTCCGGTTCAACAACCCCGACGCGCTGCTGGTGCTGCTGATGACGGCGGCCGCCTGGGCGATGACCCGTGCCGTCGCGGACGGCAGGTGGCGGTGGCTGCTGCTCACCGGCGGGCTCATCGGCTTCGGGTTCCTCGCCAAGCAGTTGCAGGTGTTGCTCGTCGTGCCGGCGCTGGCGCTGACCTATCTGGTGGCCGGGCCGCCGAAGCTCGGGAAGCGGATCGCCCAGTTGTTCGCCGCCGGTGCGGCGATGGTCGTAGCGGCGGGCTGGTGGCTGTTGGCCGTCGAGCTGTGGCCCGCCGACAAGCGGCCGTGGATCGGTGGGTCGCAGAACAATTCGATCATCGAGCTGACCCTCGGCTACAACGGGCTCGGCCGGTTGAACGGCAACGAGACCGGCAGTGTGGGGCCGGGCGGCGAACTACCCGCCGGCGGCAACGGTATGTGGGGCAGCACCGGCATCACCCGGCTGTTCGAGCCGGCGCAGGGTGGTCAGATCGCCTGGCTGCTGCCCGCCGCGCTGGTGGCACTGATGACCGGGCTGGTGCTGCGCGGACGCGCACCGCGCACCGACAAGCGCCGCGCCGCGCTGATCCTCTGGGGCGGTTGGCTTCTCGTCACCGCGTTGGTCTTCAGCTACATGGCCGGGATCTTCCACCAGTACTACACCGTGGCTCTCGCCCCTGCCGTCGCCGCGCTCGTCGGGATCGGCGCTGTCCAGCTGTGGGGTGCGCGCGACCACCTGTGGGTGCGGCTGACCTGCGCCCTGGCCATCGGGCTCACGACCGCGACGGCATGGGTTCTGTTGTCGCGCAGCGCGTCCTTCCAGCCGTGGTTGCGCTGGACGATCCTGCTCGTCGGCGTGCTCACGACGGTGGCGCTCGCCTTCCCCCTGGCACGCAAGCAATCCCTGGTCGCCGCACTGGCCGCCGCCTTCGTCGGCCTGGCCGGACCGGTCGCGTATTCCGTCGACACCCTCGCCTCGGCCCACTCCGGCGCCATTCCCTCCGCCGGACCGAACGTCGGCGGCATGGGCCCTCGGGGCGGACCGGGGATGCGACCCGACGGACAGATGGGTGCGCTCCCGGACGGCGCCGCTGTTCCGCCGGGCACCGGTGGTGCTCCCATGGATGGCAGTACGTCAACGGACGGCGACTCGGGGAGCGCGCCGGGCGACGGTTCCGCGAACGGGACCGCGACCGGGGGCCGCCCGCAAGCCGAAGGTGACGGAGGCGCTCCGATGGGTGGGCCGGGTGGCCTGCTGGGCGGGTCGCGGCCCAGCGAGCAGATTGTCGGCCTGCTCGAACAGAACGGCACCTCCTACACCTGGGTCGCCGCCACCGTCGGCTCCAACAGCGCCGCCGGATACCAACTGGCCACCGAACTACCGGTGATGCCGATCGGCGGCTTCAACGGCAGCGACCCGTCCCCCACCCTCGAACAGTTCCAGCGCTACGTCGCCGAGGGCGAGATCCATTACTTCGTGGCGGGCGGCCGTGGCGGCCCCGGCGGGGGTAGCGAGTCGGTCGCGTCGGCCATCACCGCCTGGGTCGCGAAGAACTACACAGCGACCACGGTCGACGGCGTCACCCTCTACGACCTCACCCAACCGAAGACCTAGTCGCTCACTGGGTTCCGGTGGAACTGGCCCACTGGCGATCGGCAGCGCTGAATCCCCTTGGCGCAGCCGCGAGATCAGGAGGTGCCGAGGGTGCCGCGCGGCGCGATCCACCGGTGGTTGAGGTCGACGATCGAGGCGACGGCTTCGAAGTCGGCGTCGTAGTGGTAGAGGACGAGACGGTGTTCGATGGCCAGGACGGAAGCGAGCAGATCGTGGATACCGACCGCCCGATGGCGACCGGATCGGGCCAGCTCACGCTGGATGGCGAACGCGCTCTGCCAGTGTTCGTCATCGGTCGGCAGATACTCGAACAGCTCGCGGCGGTCCGCCCTTACCTGTTCGTACTCGGCCGGATTGCGAGCGCTGTAGAGCACTTCGGCGTCGATCGCGGCGCAGGTCGCGACATAGCCCGCATCGATCAGTGGGATGAGCGCCCCGGCGACTTCCGTATGGCGCATCCGCGCGAGCGCGCTGGTATCGACGAGGTACCGCGCGGTTATCGCCATACGCCGTCGCGCCGTTCCTTGTCGGCCATCTCCGCCAGGCCGCCGTTGACCAGCCACTCGACGTGACGCGCCCGAGCGGCCGCGACCGTCGCCGAGCGCAATGCCGCGCGCACCGTATCGGAGACACCCGAGGTGCCCAGCGCCTCGCGCGCGGACTCGAGTAGTTCGTCTTCGATCTCGATCAGTCGCTTGGTCATCTCGAAGTCCCTCATAGAGCCCCCTTCGATATACTCCCCGCGCAGAGAATATATACCCGGAACGTGCTGGTCACAAGGGTCGATCGCTCGCGTGCAGCGCCTTGTGCAAGGTGGCGGCCCACTGGTCGACGATCTGTTTGCGGCGGGCCGAGTCGTCGGTCAGGACGTCGGCGAGACCGAGCCCGCGGGCCAGGTCGAGAGTCGCCTGGACGAGATGATGGGCGACCGGATCGGAATCGTCGACGCCGAGCGCCTGCACCGCGCGCCGGTGGGCGATCCGGCCGAAGCGGGCCTCCAGCGGGACGATGCGTTCGCGCAGCGCCGGATCGGCGGCGGCGTGCGTCCAGACCTGCAGCGCCGCCTTGAACAGCGGCGAGGTGTAGGACTCCACGAGCGCGGATACCACCGCGCGTGTCCGCCCCTCGCCCTGCGCGACCTCGTTCACCAGCTCGTCCTCGACGGTCGACTGGTCCATCCGCACGTCGAACATGTACTCGAGCGCGGCGGTGATCAGATCCTCGCGGGTGGGGAAATGGTGCTGGGCGGCACCGCGCGACACCCCGGCCCGTTCGGCGACCACCGACACGGTGGCGGCGGCCCAGCCGGTCTCGGCCAGGCAGTCGATGGTCGCCTCGAGCAGCCGCAGCCGGGTGGCCCGGCTGCGGTCCTGCTTGGGTTCGTGGGGTGTCGCCATCGGACTATTGTGCCCAGCTCGGTGGACGCTTCTGGAAGAAGGCGGTCATGCCCTCGATCACCTCGGGGGTGCCGAAGAACCCGGCCGAGCGCCGCGCCAGCTCCTCGGCCTCGGCGTCGAAGCGGGCGAGCAGGGTGGCGTTGACCAGCCGCTTGGACTCGGCCAGACCCTGCGGCGAACCCTTGCGCAGCTCGCCACACAGGCGTTTCACCTCCGCGGCGACGTCGGCGGCGGCGACGGTGATCAGGCCGATCTCCTGCGCCGTCACCGCGTTGAACTTCTCGCCGGTGAGGAAGTAGCGGCTCGCCGAGCGCTGGTCCATCCGGGGCACCAGGGTGAGCGAGATCATGAACGGCGCCATCCCGATCCGTACCTCGGTGAGCGCGAAACTGCTCGCCGGCCCGGCGACCACGACATCGCACGCGCCGATGATGCCCATCCCGCCCGCGCGGACATTGCCGTCGATCCGCGCGACGACCGGCTTGGGCGAGGCGAGGATGCCGCGCAGCACGTCGATCATCACGCGGGTGCGCTGATCGGCCGCGGTCGCGGGATCGGCGGTACTCGCCTCCTTCAGGTCGGCGCCCGCGCAGAAGGTGTCACCGGTGTGGGTGAGCACGATCCCGCGCACGGCGGGATCGGTGTTCGCGGCGGCCAATCCGTCGAGCAGTTCGCGAACGAGCTTGGACGACAACGCGTTGCGATTGTGCGGCGAATCGAAGGTCAGCGTCGCGAACCCGTCGACCACCTCGTAGCGGACATAGGGCGCATCTTCAGGACCACTCATCGGACCACCTCGAACCTTTCACTGGAATCTCCACCTGACCACACAACTCAGCCCCCCACCCGCGACCTCGAGGAGCGGCGGCCACGCAGTGGCCGGTTAGCGGCCCGGGGGGCCGCGGGGGGCGCGCGGCCGGCCGCGGGCGCGGCGCGCCCCCCCGCGCCCGCGGCGCCCCC
>NZ_JARWOJ010000433.1 GCF_029868625.1 Nocardia neocaledoniensis
GGGCGCCCCAGAATCCCCGGCCCCGGGTTACCGGGCCCCCCCCGGGCCCCCCCTCACCCGTAAGCGCGCCCCCGCCGGGGGGGGGGGGCCACCCCCGCCCGCCCCCCGGGGCGCTGTCCGGGGGTGGCCGACACAAACGCGCGCGCACCCGGCAAAATGACCGCTGTGAGTATTCAGGGAGCAACCGCAGTCGGAATCGCCAATGTGACCTCGGACGGCACCGTCCTCGACACCTGGTACCCCAGCCCCGAGCTGGGCGAATTCACCGAGACCGGCTCCAAGCGCGTCGACGCGGCCGAGGCGGGCGAATTCGCCGAGCTGCTCGGCACCGACGCGGCGCGCGGTGTCGAGGTGATCGCGGTGCGCACCACGATCGCCGATCTGTCGGCCGCGCCGGTCGACGCGCACGACGTGTACCTGCGCCTGCACCTGCTCTCGCACCGCCTCGTGCGGCCGCACGGGGTGAACCTCGACGGACAGTTCGGCCTGCTCAGCAATGTCGTGTGGACCAACCACGGCCCGTGCGCGGTGGAGGGCTTCGAGCAGACCCGGCTGAAGCTGCGGGCGCGCGGCCCGGTGACGGTGCTCAGCGTCGACAAGTTCCCCCGCATGGTCGACTACGTGGTGCCCACCGGCGTGCGCATCGGCGACGCCGACCGGGTCCGTCTCGGCGCCCACCTGGCCTCCGGCACCACCGTCATGCACGAGGGCTTCGTGAACTTCAACGCGGGCACCCTGGGCAATTCGATGGTGGAGGGCCGCATCTCGGCCGGTGTCGTGGTCGGTGACGGCTCCGATATCGGCGGCGGCGCCTCGACCATGGGCACCCTGTCCGGCGGCGGCACCACGGTCATCTCGGTCGGTGAGCGTTCGCTGCTCGGCGCCAACGCCGGTCTCGGCATCCCCCTCGGCGACGACTGCGTCCTGGAGGCGGGCCTGTACCTGACCGCGGGCACCAAGGTCACCGCGCCCGACGGCACCGTCGTCAAGGCCGCGACCCTGGCCGGCCGCAACAACCTGCTGTTCCGCCGCAACTCCACCACCGGCGCCGTCGAGGTGGTGCCGCGCACCGGCACGGGCATCGAGCTCAACGCCGCGCTGCACGCCAACGACTGAGTCGTTCTTCCCGGCGGCCCCGCACTCACCGAGTGCGGGGCCGCTGTGATTCAGCTCACCGTCACGAATCCCCGCGCTGCCGCATCCCATGATCGAGAAGCGGAATCCACAGCAGGAGGCTGAGATGAACGTCGTGGTGGTCGGAGCGGGATACGCGGGGGCGGTGGCGGCCAACCGGCTGGCAAAGAAGGTGACCGACGCGCGGATCACCGTGGTGAATCCCCGGCCGGATTTCGTGGAGCGGGTGCGCTTGCACGAACAACTCGCCGGGACCGGCGCGGCGGCGACGCCGCTGAGCGAGGTGCTCGCCGCGGGCATCACGGCCAGGCTGGCCGGCGTGGACAAGATCGGCGACGGCGTGGTCACCCTCGACGACGGCGACAGCCTCGACTTCGACCACCTCTTCCTCGCGGTGGGCAGCACGGTCGACCCCCTGCCCGGCACGATCGGCATCGGCACCTGGGAGGGCGCCGAGCAGGCCCGCGCGGCACTGGGCGCTCTGCCCGACGAGGCGGCGGTGACCGTGATCGGCGGCGGGCTCACCGGCATCGAGACCGCGGCGGAACTCGCCGAATCCCGCCCCGAGCTGCGAGTCCGATTGGTGGGCACCGAGATCGGCCCGAGCCTGTCCGCCGGTGGGCGGCGCCGGGTGCGGAAGGTGCTCGACCGGCTGGGGGTGGACGTGGTCATCGACGAGGTCGCCGCGATCACCGACGGGCGGGTGCTGCTGCGCTCGGGCGCGGGTCTCGACACCGCGCTGACGCTGTGGGCCGTCATCGGCGCCGTGCCCACGCTGGCCGCGCGCAGCGGCCTCGCCGTCGACGCCGACGGCAGGGCACTGGCCGACCCCTACCTGCGCAGCGTGAGCGATCCGCGCGTGTTCGCCATCGGCGACTGCGCCGCGGTTCCGGGCGCGCGGATGGCCTGCGCGACCGCCGCGCCGCAGGGCGCGCACGCCGCGGATACCCTCGTCAGGATGATCGCGGGACGCGAACCACGGCCCTACTCCATGGGATACAGCGGCCAGGCACTGAGCCTGGGCCGGCGAAACGCCCTGGTGCAGACCTCCCGCCGGGACGACTCGCCGCTGCCGGTGTCCTACGCGGGCCGGGCCGCGGCGTTCACCAAGGAACGCGTCGTCCGGTACGCGGCGTGGAGCGCGCGCTCGGGCATCAGCGTCTGGCTGCCGGGCCCGCGCGCGTGACACCGGCCGACGAGTTCGCCGAGAATCGCGGACTGCTGTTCTCGATCGCCTACGAGATCCTCGGCTCGGTCGTCGACGCCGAGGACGTGCTGCACGACAGCTATCTGCGCTGGTCGACCGTCGACCACGCGCGGGTCGAGCATCCGCGTGCCTATCTGGCCCAGATCGTCACCAGGCAGGCGATCGGGGTGCTGCGCGCGGCCGCGCGACGCCGCGAGGAGTACGTCGGGCAGTGGCTGCCCGAACCGCTCGCGGCGCCGTCGGACGACGGGGCCGAGCACGTGCTGACCGGCGAGGCGGTGACCACCGCGATGCTGCTGGTGCTCGAGACCCTGACCCCGCTCCAGCGCGCCGTGTTCGTGCTCCGCGAGGTCTTCGCGTTCAGCTACGCCGAGATCGCCGCGGCGGTCGGCAAGTCCGAAACCGCGGTGCGGCAACTCAATCAGCGTGCCAGGGCGCGGGTGCACGAGAAGCGGCACACGGCCGTCGCGACGCCGGAACAGGCCCGCTCGGTCGTCGAGCGATTCTCGGTCGCGGCCGCGACCGGCGACGTGCAGGCGCTGATGGACGTGTTGGCGCCCGACGTGGTGTACCTGGCCGACGGCGGCGGCGTGGTCAGCGCGGTTCGCCGACCGGTCGTCGGCCCCGACAAGGTCGCCAGGCTGCTCATCGGCCTGTTCCGCAAGGGCGCGCGGATGGGCGAACTCGGCGTGCACTTCGGCGTCTACAACGCCATGCCCTCGGTCGCCGCGACCATCGACGGCGTCCTCGATCAGGTGACCTCGGTCGAGGTCACCGGCGATCTGGTCACCGCCGTCTACTGCGTCCGCAATCCGGACAAGCTCGGGGCGGTCCGGATCCCGACCTGAGACCACGCTCACCTCGCCCGCCGAACCCTCGACTCGCTCCCGTTCGAGGGGCTACGCTCGACTTATACGGAACCGTATATTTGGAGGATCGGCATGACACTCCCCCCTGGTCAGCGGGCCATCGACGGATTTCCCCGCTTCGGAACGCATCTGCATCATCCGCCGCCGCCGGTTCCCGCGGAGCCGACGCTCGAGTTCGGTGGCGCGGTGGACGCGCCGTTCACCCTGACCCTCGACGAGCTCGCCACACTGCCCCGGCGTGAACTCGTCGCCGATTTCCACTGCGTGGCGGGTTGGTCGGCCACCGACCTGCGCTGGACGGGGATCCCGTTCGCCGAGTTCTACCGCTCGCGAATAGAGCCGATGCGCGCCGGGACGATCAGCCACGTCGTATTCGAGGGCCTGGACGGATTCCAGTCGGTCGTCCAGCTAGCGGACGCGCTGGGCGAGGACGTGCTCATCGCCGACCGGCTCGACGGGCGACCGCTGAACAGCGACCACGGCGCGCCGCTTCGGCTGGTGAGCCCGAGCCAGTACGGGTTCATCAATACGAAGCACCTGTGCCGCGTCGAATTCCACACCAGCGAGCCGCCCGACCCGGACCGGTTCTCGCCGCTGGCCGGGCATCGCCGAGCGCGGGCGTGGGCGGAGGAACGGCACCGCTATCTGCCCGGTCGCCTGGTGCGGCCGATCTACCACCGCCTGATCGAGCCGATCCGGCGGATGAGTGCCAAGGGCAGCACCGAGTCCTGATCAGCCGAGCAGCTTCTTCTGCACCTTGCCCATCGCGTTGCGCGGCAGGGAGTCGACGAAGCGGACCTCGCGCGGGCGCTTGTGCGCCGAAACCTGCGCACCCACATGGGCGATCAGTGCGGCGGCGTCGGCGGCACCGTCCCTGGCGACGACGAAGGCCACGATGCGCTGGCCGAGGTCGTCGTCGGGCAGGCCCACCACCGCCGCCTCGGCCACGGCCGGATGCCCGAGCAGCGCGGTCTCGATCTCGCCCGCGCCGATCCGGTAGCCGCCGGACTTGATCAGGTCGATGGACTCACGCCCGACGATGCGGTGGAAACCGTCGGGGTCGACGACGGCCACGTCGCCGGTGCGGAACCAGCCGTCCTCGGTCCAGTCGGCGGCGGTGGCGTCGGGCCGATTCAGGTAGCCGCTGAACAGCATCGGGCCGCGCACCTGCAGCCCGCCGATGCTCTCGCCGTCGTGCGGGACGGGCGCGCCGGACTCGTCCCGCAGCCGGGTCTCCACCCCGCGCACGGGCGTGCCGACCCAGCCGGGCCTGCGTTCGCCGTCGGCCCTGGTCGAGAGGGTGATCATCGTTTCGCTCATCCCGTACCGTTCCACCGGCGGCTGACCGGTGAGCTCGGCCAGCTTCTCGAACACCGGCACCGGCAGCGGCGCGCTCCCCGACACCAGCAGGCGGGCCTTGCCCAATTCCCTTGCCAGATCCGGCTGCTCGACGATCCGCGACCACACCGTCGGTACCCCGAAGTACAGACTGCCCCCGGCCGCCGCGTACGCCTCCGGCGTCGGCTTGCCGGTGTGGATCACCGGGCTGCCGACCCGCAGCGGCCCGAGCAACCCGAGGATCAGGCCGTGCACGTGGAACAGCGGAAGGCCGTGCACCAGCGTGTCTTTCCAGGTCCAGTCCCAGGCCTCGGCGAGCGCGTCGAGGCCCGCGGCGATGGCGGCGCGGCTGAGCATCACGCCCTTGGGCGCGCCGGTGGTACCCGAGGTGTAGAGGATGAAGGCGGTCGAGGTGGGATCGGGTTCGGGATAGCTGTGCCAGGACCGCGCGTGCAACCGCACCGGGACCACGGGCAGCGTGGTGCCCTCCGGCGCCGCGCCGAGCCAGGCCTGGGCGCCGGAATCGCGCAGGATGTGCTCGAGCTCGGCCGCGCCGGAGTCCGGCGGCACCGGCACGACGGTGACCCCGGCGATCAGGCAACCGACCACCGCGAGGACCGTGCGCACGGTCGGCTCCGCCAGCACCGCCACGCGGTCGGCGCGGGCGATCCGTTCGGCCACCGAGGTCGCCGCACCCAGCAGATCGGAGCGCGAGAGAGTGGCATCATCGATGGTGACGGCGTCGGGGATGTCGGCCCCGGCGGCGACGGCGATCGGATTCAGCGAGGCGAGCAGCAGCGGCGGACCGTAGGACATCCGTCCACGCTAACGCGACGAGGTTCTCCCGCGCCGCGCCGCCGTCCGTTGACACCCCGCCGACGTGATGAGACATTCTTCGTATAGTTCTCTCACCGATGAAAATGGGGTCAACGATGACCATCCTCGCTCGCTCACGTTCGCGTCAGAACGAACCGGCGGAATTCGATATCAGGGACTACATCGACGGAGCCGCCGCCATCTACGGCGCGACCGCCAATGTGATCATGCAGCTGAGCCTGGCCCCGGTCGGTTACGGCGTCGCGGAATCACGGGTACACAGCGGCAGCATCATGCGACACCCGGTGAAGCGCACGCGCACCACCCTCACCTACCTCGCGGTGGCGATGCTCGGCGACGACGCCGATCGCGCCGCCTACCGCACCGCCGTCAACGGTGCGCACAAATACGTCCACTCCACCGCCGACAGCCCGGTGAAGTACAACGCCTTCGACCGGAACCTGCAGATGTGGGTGGCCGCGTGTCTGTACTGGGGTTCGGTCGACGTGATGGACCGCCTCCACGGCCCCGTCGACGACGACATCGCCGACAGCTTCTACGCCTACGCCCACTACCTCGGCACCACCCTGCAGGTACCGCGCGAGATGTGGCCCGCCGACCGTACCGCGTTCGCCGCCTACTGGGCCGAGAACCTGCCCGAGACCAGCATCGACGCCACCATCAAGGCCTACTTCGACGACCTGCTCGATCTGAAGATGATCAGCCCGGCGCTGCGGCTGCCGTTCGCCCGGTTCCATCGCTGGTTCACCACCGGCCTGCTGCCGCAGCACCTGCGCGAGGAGATGGGCATGACCTGGACCGAACGCGACGAGCGCCGACTCAACCGGCTGATGCGCGCCACGGGCCGGGTGTCGGAGCGGATGCCGCGGGTGATCCGCAACTTCCCGTTCAACGCCACCCTGGCCGACATGCGCCGCCGTCAGCGCAGGGGCAAGCCGCTGATCTAGTCCATGTGCGGGTAGCGGTAGTCGGTCGGCGGCACGAAGGTCTCCTTGATCACGCGCGGCGCCACCCAGCGCAGCAGGTTGGTCGGCGAGCCCGCCTTGTCGTCGGTACCGGAGGCCCTGGCGCCGCCGAAGGGCTGCTGACCGACGACCGCGCCCGTCGGCTTGTCGTTGATGTAGAAGTTGCCCGCGGCGAAACGCAGTGCGGCACCGGCCTTCTCGATCACGGCGCGGTCCCTGGCGAAGATCGCGCCGGTGAGGGCGTACGGGGTGGCCGTGTCGACTTCGTCGAGCAGCACGTCGAAGGCGTCGGGCGCGTTGTCGTCGTAGACGTAGACGGTCAGGATCGGGGCGAAGTACTCGGTGCGGAACGCCTCGTCGCGCGGGTCGTCGGGCAGCAGCACCGTCGGGCGGACGAACCAGCCGACACTGTCGTCGTAGGTGCCGCCCGCCGCGATGGTGATGCCGGCGTCCCTGGCGCGTTCGATCGCGGCCACGCCCTTGTCGTAGGCGCGCTGATCGATCAGCGCGCCACCGAAATTCGTGAGATCGGTGACGTCGCCGTACTCGAGCAGACCCACGGTGGCCAGGAACTGTTCACCCATCGTCCGCCACAGCGAGCGCGGCACGTAGGCGCGCGACGCCGCCGAGCACTTCTGGCCCTGATATTCGAAGGCGCCGCGAATCATGGCCGTGGACAGCGCATCCGGGTCGGCCGACGGGTGGGCCAGGATGAAGTCCTTCCCGCCGGTCTCGCCGACCAGGCGCGGATAGCCGTGATAGCCGGCGATATTCGCGCCGACCCGCTGCCACAGATGCTGGAATGTCCGGGTCGACCCGGTGAAATGGATGCCGGCCAGACGCGGATCGGCCAGTGCGACCTCCGACAGATTCCCGCCGTCACCGGTGACCAGGTTGATCACCCCGGGCGGCAGGCCGGCCTCGAGCAGGATCCGCATCGTCACCCAGGCCGCGAGAGTCTGTGTGGGCGAAGGCTTCCAGATCACCGTATTACCCATGAGAGCGGGCGCGGTGGGCAGGTTGCCCGCGATGGCGCTGAAATTGAACGGGGTGATCGCGTAGACGAAGCCCTCCAGGGGGCGGTGATCCATCCGGTTCCAGACCCCGCGGCTCGACTGCGGCTGCGCCTCGAGGAGCTGTCGCGCGTAGGCCACATTGAAGCGCCAGAAGTCGACGAGCTCGCAGGGCGCGTCGATCTCGGCCTGCACCGCCGACTTCGACTGGCCGAGCATCGTGGCGGCCGCGACGGTCTCCCGCCACGGTCCCGCCATCAGATCGGCGGCCCGCAGCAGCACCGCGGCCCGCGCGTCTAACGACATCTCCCGCCACATCGGCGCGGCCGCGGTGGCCGCCTCGATCGCGTCGCTCGCCTCCTCGTGCGTCGTATCGGTGCAGGTCCCCAGCACCAGCGACCGCTGATGCGGCGCGACGATCGCATGCCGTTCCCCCGCCCCGGCGCGCTGCTCACCGCCGATCACCAGCGGCACGTCCACACACTCCCCCGCGACCTCCGCCAATCTCTTCCGCAGCCGCTCCCGCCCCGCCGTGCCCGGCGCATACGACTGCGCGGGCTCGTTCACCGGCACCGGAACCTCGGAGACAGCGTCCATACCTCGAGGCTATCGCCGATCCCCCATGATCGCCCGCAGGCCCAGCCCGCGCGGGCGAGCGACAAGCGGCCCCGTGTGTCGGTGTTCGAGCGGCGGCGTACGTGCGTAACGGGTGTTCAGCCAGCCCAGGGCTTCTGCCCAGGGCCTCCATTTCCGCCACCGGCAGCGGCCGTCCCGAGCCGGTACGGCCGGGTGGGCGCTCAGAACGGGGCAGCGGTGAACCAGTCGCCCCGAATGGTGTCGTAGGGGGCGCCGCCGACCTCGATGACGACCGGGTGGAGGGCGCCGTCGACGGTGCGCTGGACGGCGAGGGTGAAGGGTTCGTTCGGCCGGGCACCCCAGGCGGTGACGGTGCCGTTCGCGACCACGCGGGTGGTGGTGGGGTCCGGGGCGCCGTGGCGATTGAGGTAAGTGTCGGCGTCGGCCGCGGTGGCGTACTCGGTGTACCAGGCGGTGCGGTTCGCGGAGTCGGTGCAGGTGATCTGGCGGACCGGGACCGGGTCGCCGGGCTGGACGACCACCGCGCCGGTCGGGAAGCAGCGCGCCCCGCTCCACCCGGTGGCCGTCGGGTCCTTGGGCAGGACGCCGGCGTAGCTGTGGTAGACGGAGCTGTGTTCACCCCAGGTGGGCGGTGGCGCGATCCGGCCGGGGCGCACGAACTTCCAGTAGATCGCCCCCACCCCGACCACGCCCACCCCGGCCACCATCGCCAGCACGAGCAGACCCACCGCGAGCGCCCGCCACCGCGCCGACACCGCCTTCGGCGACGTCCGATCGACCGAGCCAACGGAACGCGGCTCGAGCCGACCGGCCGCCACCGCGTTCCCGTCCCCGTAGCCCGACAGCCGCGACGCCGCGTACTCCGGCGGCCCGATACGCGTCGCGGCGGCATCGAAGCGAGCTCCCTGGACCGGCGCAGGTGCCCACGAGCCAGCGGACGGTGCGCCTTCCCGCACGGTCACGCGATCTCGGATGCCATCAGCACCTACCCCGTCGGCAGGCGGTGCCGAGGCATCCCGGCCTCCGAACTGCCCCGGCCCGCCGCTCGATCCATCCGGGCGAGCCGCTGCGGCGCTCCGCCAACCAGGAACCGAAGGCTCGCGCGGCCCCGCAGCCAGCGGGAGGCCGGTCGTCACCGCCGTGTCACCGACGCGCGCCGAGGTCAGTGCGGCGACCGCCGATTCCGCGAATTCGATACAGCTGTCGAATCTTTCGGCGGGATTCTTCGCGAGGGCGCGGGCGATCACCGCGTCGAGTTCGCACGGCAGACCGGGCACCGCGCCGGAGACCGGCGGGACGGGCTTGCTCAGGTGGGCCGCGACCACCGCGCCGGGATTGTCGGCGGGGAACGGACTTTCGCCGGTGAGCAGGGTGAACAGCGTGCAGCCGAGGGAGTACTGGTCGGACCGGTGATCGACGGAGGCGCCGGAGAGCTGTTCCGGGGAGGCGTAGGCGAGGGTGGCCAGGAAGGCGCCGGTGCGGGTGAGCTGGCGGGCGTCGCCGCGCAACCGGGCGATGCCGAAATCGGTGAGCAGCACGCGGTCGCCCGACCGGGCCGCGGCCAGCAAGATGTTGGCGGGCTTCACATCCCGGTGCAGCACGCCGCGCTCATGGGCGTAGTCCAGAGCGTCCGCCGTCTGGGCGATGATGGAGGTCGCACGGGCCGGGTCGAGCGGCGTGCCGCGGAAGACCGAGGCGTCGGATCCGTCGACGTACTGCATGGAGATCCACATCAGCCCGTCCTCGACCCCGCGGTCGAGCACCGAGACGATGCCGGGATGATCCAGGTGCGCCGACACATCGGCCTCGCGTTCGAACCGGCCGCGCACCTCGGGATCCGAATACAGTTCGCGATTCAGCAGTTTCAACGCCACCTGCCGCGGCAGCCGCGGATGCGCGGCCAGATAGACGGTGCCCATCCCGCCACGGCCGAGCCGCCGGTCGATCCGATACCCGGCGAACACCGTGCCCGCGCCGAACTCCACCCCGTGCATCCGTGACGAGCCTTTCGATCCTGTATCGCTCCCGACTGCCGGACCCTAGCCGATCCGGCAGCCGGTGCGCGAGGTCAGCTCAGGTCGTCGGCGATGATGCGTTCGATATTGCGTTCGGCCAGCGCGGTGATGGTGACGAACGGGTTGACGCTGGTGTTGCCGGGGATGAGGGCGCCGTCGATGACGTAGAGGCCCCGATATCCGTGCAGGCGACCGTAATTGTCGGTCGCCTCGTTGAGCACGCAGCCGCCGAGCGGGTGATAGGTGAAGTCGTCACCCCAGGTCTTGTAGACGCCGAACAGGTCGGTCCGGTAGATCGTGCCCTCCTTGCTGTTGATCTTGTCGAAGATGCGCTTGGCCGCGTTGATCGAGGACTGGTTCCAGGAGGTCTGCCAGTTCAGATCCACCTTGCCGGTGCCGGAATTGAAGGTGAACTTTGCCCGGTTCGGGTTCTTGGTGATCGCCAGATACAGGCTCACGTACGTCTCCAGCCCGGCCGGGAACGGCGCGACCTCCGCGAAGGCGGGGCCGCCCGCGTCGGCCCAGTTGTCGATGCCGAGGCAGGGCATGGACGACTGCAGGCTGCCGGTGGCGTCCCACATGTGATTGGCCCGCCCGACCATCACATTGCCGTTGTTGCCCCACTTCTGGCCGACCGCGTCGGACAGGTCGCGCAGGTTTCCCTTGGCCTTCATCGCCACCAGCAGCTTGCTGGTGCCGACGCTGCCCGCGGCGAAGAAGACCCGCTCCGCGACAACCTTTTTGGTGGCCGTCGTGCGCCCCTGGGTGTCGATCTGCGCCATCTCCACCTCGTAGCCGCTGCCACTCGGCGTGACGGCGGTGACCATGTGCTGGGCCGCGATGGTCACCTTGCCGGTGCCGGTGGCCGCCGCCAGGTAGGTCTTGTCCAGCGACCGCTTGCCCGCGTTGTTGCCGTAGATCACCTCGCCGGCCAGCGCCGAGCGTCGCACCGTGTTCGCCTGCTCCTTCTTCATGTACTCGAAGTCGTAGACGTTGGGCACGAAAGTCCATCCGAAGCCGGATCTTTCGGCGTGCTTGCGCCCCACCCGCGCGAACTGATAGCACTCCGCCGACTCGAACCAGTTCTTGTCGATGTGGTTCACGCCGAGCGCGCTGTTGGCGCGCGGGTAGTAGGTGGCGTACATCTCGTCGGCGTTCACCGAGGGCAGGATCGCGCCGAAGTTCTCGCGCTTCGGGGTGACCGCCATCCCGCCGTTCACCAGCGATCCGCCGCCGACACCGCGCCCCTGGTAGACGCGGATGCCACCGAAGTTCTCGGAGTCGAGCACACCGGTGTAGCGGTCGATGTCCTTGTTGTACGAGCCGCCCATGAAGTAACCCACCGGCTGGTCGGTGGTGTCGCGCAGCCAGTAGGACCGGCCGTCGGGTTCCAGGACGGGACAGAAGATATCGCCGTCGGGCCCGGGCTTTGTCCACGACATGCCCATCTCGGCGATCAGGACGTCGACCCCGGCCTGCGCCAGGCGCAGCGCGGCGACCGAGCCGCCGTAGCCGCTGCCGATCACGAGGGCGGGCACGGTGTCGCCGTCGGCCGCGGGCGCCGCGGCGGCTACCGCCCGACTGCCCAGCGCCGCCGCACCTAGCGTGAAACCTGTTGCAGCTAGGAACCCGCGGCGCGAGATGCCCCCGGTGTAGCGGCTACTACCTGGCTTTTCATACAAGAATTCACGCAACGTGCGGCTCCTCATCGAGACAGCAATGAGAACCTGTTATACCGAGACTTGCAGTGAAACAAACCCATTTCGGATAAACGAAACCCCGGGCATCGCGATGCCCGGGGTTTGCGGAAGCGGCGCCTAGACCAGACGTTCGGCCGCGGCGGCCACCCGTTCGTCGGTCGCGGTGAGCGCGATACGCACGTGTTCCGGCGAGCGCGGGCCGTAGAAATCGCCGGGGGCGGCGAGGATTCCACGGTCGGCGAGCCAGTCGAGGGTGCGTCGGCACGCCTCGCCGCGGGTGGCCCACAGATAGAGTCCCGCGTCCGAATGGTCGATGCGAAAACCGGCCTGCAGCAACGCCTTTCGCAGGATGTCGCGGCGCGCGCGGTACCGTTCGCGCTGCCGGGCCTCGTGCTCGTCGTCGTTCAGGGCCGCGGTCATCGCGGCCTGGATCGGGAACGGCAGCATCATGCCCGAGTGCTTGCGCACCTCGAGCAGTTCGGCGACCAGTTCCGGATCACCGGCGACGAAGCCGGCGCGGTAGCTGGCCAGATTCGACGTCTTCGACAGCGAGTGGATCGCCAGCAGACCGGTGTGGTCGCCATCGCACACGCGCGGGTCGAGGATCGAGAGCGCCTCGCCTTCCCAGGTCAGGCCCAGGTAGCACTCGTCGGAGGCGACGATGGCGCCACGCTCGCGAGCGAACGCGACGACCTTGCGCAGATGCTCGAGCCCGAGCACCTTGCCGGTCGGGTTCGACGGCGAGTTCACGAAGATCAGGGCCGGATTCTGCGGCCCGATCTGGGTGAGACCGTCGGCCCGCCACGGCTTCGCGCCGGCCAGCAGGGCGCCGACCTCGTAGGTCGGGTACGCGATCTCGGGGATCACGACCAGATCGTCGGCGCCGAGCCCGAGCAGGCACGGCAGGCCGGCGATGAGCTCCTTGGTGCCGATCACCGGCAGCACCGCCGCCTGATCGACGCCGGTGATCCCGAACCGGCGCGCCATGGCGGCCACGGCCGCCTCGCGCAGTGCAGGGGTGCCGTGTGTGGTCGGATAACCGGGCACCTCGGCGACCGAGTTCAACGCCACCTGGATCAGCGGGTCGACCGGGTCGACGGGCGTGCCGACCGACAGGTCGACCAGCCCACCGGGGTGCGCGGCGGCCTTCTGCTTGACCGCGGCGATGGTGTCCCAGGGAAAATCAGGCAGCAGTGAGCTGACCCTCATTCTTCGGCCATGGGGGGCAGCGCCTTGATGAACGGCGGGTCGTAATCGACCACACCGACCTTGGTGGCGCCACCGGGCGAACCGAGCTCGTCGAAGAAGTCGACGTTGGCGTTGATGTAGCCGCTCCACTGGTCCGGGGTGTCGTCCTCGTAGAAGATCGCCTCCACGGGGCAGACCGGCTCACACGCACCACAGTCAACGCACTCGTCGGGTTGGATGTACAGCATGCGGCCACCCTCGTAGATGCAATCCACGGGGCATTCCTCGATGCACGCCTTGTCCTTCACGTCAACGCACGGTTCAGCGATGATGTACGGCACTGCCGTTCTCCTAGTCTGTCCTCACCTGCGGTGGTACTCCGCCACCCGAAACCCTATCCCGAGACCACACCTCAGTCCCAGGTCAGCCTGCCCTAACTCACACTCTCGATCAGCCGATCGAGAGCGGCAGCGGGGCTGGTGCCGCGTCCACCCGGCCGTAGACCGTGGTGCGCTGGCGCACCGGGCGACCGATCCCCTGGGCGACCTCGGCCAGTTCGGCCACGGTCTTGGCGGAGCCGTGCTGGGAACCGGCCATCCGGGAGATGGTCTCCTCCATCAGGGTGCCACCCAGATCGTTGGCGCCGCCGGTGAGCATCACCTGGGTGCCGACCGTGCCGAGTTTCACCCAGCTGGTCTGGATGTTGTCGATGCGGCCGTGCAGCATGATGCGGGCCAGCGCGTGCACCGCGCGGTTGTCCCGGTTCGTCGGGCCCGGCCTGGCCGCGCCCGCCAGGTACAGCGGGGCGCTCTGGTGGACGAACGGCAGCGGCACGAACTCGGTGAACCCGCCGGTCTCGTCCTGGATGCCGCGCAGCACCCGCAGGTGGCCCACCCAGTGCTTCGGATTGTCCACGTGGCCGTACATCATCGTCGAGCTCGACGGGATGCCCAGCTGGTGCGCGGTGGTGATCACCTCGATCCAGGCCGAGGTCGGCAGCTTGCCCTTGGTGAGGACCCAGCGCACCTCGTCGTCGAGGATCTCCGCCGCGGTGCCGGGAATCGAATCGAGTCCCGCCTCCTTCAGCGCCGAGAGCCAGTCGCGGATGCTCTGGCCGCCGCGCGAGGCACCGTTCACGATCTCCATCGGGCTGAACGCGTGCACGTGCATCCCGGGGACGCGGGCCTTGATCGCCCGCACCAGATCGGCGTACCCGGTGACCGGCAGTTCGGGGTCGATACCGCCCTGCATGCAGATCTCGGTGGCGCCGTCGACGTGCGCCTCCCAGGCCCGGTCGGCGACCTCGTCGGTGCTGAGGGTGAAGGCGTCGGCGTCGCCCTTGCGCTGGGCGAACGCGCAGAACCGGCAGCCGGTGTAGCAGATGTTGGTGAAGTTGATATTGCGGTTCACCACGTAGGTGACGTCGTCACCGTTGACCTCGCGACGCAGCGAATCCGCCAGCGCCGCAATGGCGTCCAGGTTGACACCGTCGGCGGTGGCCAGCGTCAGGTACTGGTCGTCGGTGAGGCCGGCCGGGTCGCGCTCGGCCGCGCGCAAGGCCTCGAGCACCTCGGAGTCGAGCCGCTCCGGCGCGGTGGTGGCCAGATCGCGGGCGTGTTCGCGGATGGTCTCCCAGTCACCGAACGCGCCGACGACCTCCTGGCCGAGGCCGGAGTCGCTGCGGCTGTCGGTATTGCGGCCCTCGGTGTCGATGGCGGTGTTCAGGTCGACGCGGCCCACCGAGTCCCACGACTCGTCCGGCTCCTGCCAGGGCAGACCCACCGGCAGCGCGTCGGGGCGCGCCAGCCCGGTCGCCGGATCGGTGAGCGCGGCGACGTGCGCGCCGATGCGCGGGTCGATCCACGGATGCCCGGCACGCACGTACTTAGGATGCGCGGAGGTGCGCTCGACCAGGGTGTATCCGGCGGATTCGGTGATCTCGCGCAGGGTGTCCAGGTTCGGCCACGGACGTTCGGGGTTGACGTGGTCGACGGTGACCGGCGAGACCCCGCCCCAGTCGTCGATACCGGCGTCGATCAGCGCGCGGCAATCGCTGTGCGAGACCAGGTTCGGCGGCGCCTGCACCGGCACGTCGGGGCCGAGCAGCAGACGCGTCACCGCGACGGCGGCCAGGAACTCGTCGACCTCGGCGTCGGGCGTATCGCGCATGGCGGTGTCGTCCTTGGCGCGGAAGTTCTGCACGATCACTTCCTGGATGTGCCCGAACTCGCGATGCTGGCGGCGGATCGCCATGATCGACTCGGCGCGCTCGGCCATGGTCTCGCCGATGCCGACCAGGATGCCGGTGGTGTAGGGCACCGAGAGCCTGCCCGCGTCGGTGATGGCGCGCAGCCGCACGGCCGGGTCCTTGTCGGGGCTGCCGTAGTGGCACTGGCCCTTCTCGGTGAACAGCCTGGTCGAGGTGGTCTCGAGCATCATGCCCATCGACTGCGCGACCGGCTTGAGCCGCGCGATCTCGGCCCAGCTCATCACGCCCGGATTCAGGTGCGGCAGCAGCCCGGTCTCCTCGAGCACCAGGATGGAGACGGCGCGCAGGTAGTCCAGGGTGGAGTCGTAGCCGCGCTCGTCGAGCCACTGCGCGGCCTCGGGCCAGCGGTCCTCCGGCCGGTCGCCCAGGGTGAACAGGGCCTCCTTGCAGCCCAGCGCCGCGCCCTGCCTGGCGATCTCGAGCACCTCGTCGGGTTCGAGGAACATGCCGTGTCCCTCGGCGCGCAGCTTGCCTGGCACCGTCACGAACGTGCAGTAGTGGCATTTGTCGCGGCACAGCCGGGTCAACGGGATGAACACGTTGCGCGAGTAGCTGATGGTGCGTGGGCGGCCCGCCGATTCCAGGCCGGCGTCACGGACCCTGGCCGCGCTGGCACACAGGTCGGCGAGATCGTCGCCGGTGGCGTGCAGCAGGACGGTGGCCTCGTCGACATTGAGGGTGACGCCGTCACGGGCCCGGCGCAGGGCCCGGCGCAGGGCGGCGGGCGTCGGCGGCGGCAGTGGAACGCTCGGCAGCGGAAGGTCGGTCACCCCGTCGATCATGCGCTACTTCTTTCCGGAACGTGCGGTCGGCTGGTCACGGACCCGTGGATGGGCGTGCGGCGGACGTCCCCGTCGCCACCACAACCCACCAGGCGACCGCGCGTATTCCCGAGCGGGGAGAACTCGACCCGCCCACATGCCACGATGGGGGTATGCCGTTGCCGCGCTCCACCATCCTGGCCGAACCGGCCTGGCGTCCGAGTTCCAGAGCCAAACTGCTGTGGGCGGTGGAGAACGCGATCGCGGTTCTCGTGCTGTGCGCGCTGCTCGTGGTGTGGTTCGTCCTCGACGCCGAGCACCGCGGCTGGCAGGTGGCCGCGGCCCTCGCGCTGGTCGTGCTCGCCGTGGGCGGGGTGGTCGTCGTACCGCTGTGGCGCTACGCCGTGCATCGCTGGGAGGTCACCGACGAGGCCGTGTACACGCGGGTCGGCTGGCTGGATCAGGAGTCGCGAGTCGCGCCGATCTCGCGCGTGCAGACCGTCGACACCGAGCGCGGGCCGCTGGAGCGGATGCTGGGGCTGGCGACGGTCACCGTCACCACCGCGTCCTCGGCGGGCGCGGTGAAGATCAGCGCGCTCGATCTGCCCGTCGCCGAGCAGACCGTCGCCCGCTTGGCCGCCATCGCCGCCCAGCACCGCGGAGACGCCACGTGAGTGCGCCGAGTACCGAGCAGCTCGAATGGCAGCGTCTCGATCCGCGCATGCTGCTGGTGTATCCGGTCACCGAGGTCGTGAAATACATTCCGGTGCTGCTGGGTTCGATCATCGTCGGCACCACCAGCGGCAACCCGCTGTGGGGCCTGATCCCGGTCCTGTTCGTCGCCGCGGCAGGCGTGGCCCGCTACTTCACCACCTCGTATCGCATCGACGCCGATCACGTGCGCCTGCGCACCGGCATCATCCAGCGCAAGACGTTGTCGGTGCCGCGGCCGCGGATCCGTTCGGTGGACGTCGAGGCCGATCTGCTGCACCGGGTGCTCGGCCTGGCGGTGCTGGAGATCGGCACCGGCGCCCAGGCGGACAAGGGCGAGGGATTCAAGCTCGACGCACTCGACACCAGCCAGATCCCCGCACTGCGCGCCGAATTACTCTCCCACACCGGGCAATTCACGCCGGGGTCGTCGACCGAGGGCGCGGCGCCACACGTGGCGCGGCCCGACGCGGCGGCCGAATCGGGGCGCGAGATCGGGCACTGGCGGGCCGCGTGGGTGCGCTACGCGCCGCTGTCGCTCACCGGGCTGGCGATCGTCGCGCCGATCGCGGGCCTCGGCGCGCAGTACGGGCTGATCGACGTGGTGTCGGAGTCGGCGGCCGTGCGCCACCTCGACGACGACAGCGTCTCGATCGTGGCGATCGTGATCGTCGGGTTGTTCCTGCTCGCGGTGGTCCTGGTGAGCCTGGCCGCGTGCGCCCAGTACCTCGCCACCTGGTTCGGCCTGCGGGTGATCGACAACGGCGCCACCCTGCACCTGCGTCACGGCCTGTTCACCACCCGCCAGATCACCCTCGACCTGGCCCGTTTCCGCGGCGCCACCCTCAGCGATCCCCTCCTGCTGCGCGCCGCCGAGGCCGCCCAGCTGGAGATGATCATGACGGGCGAGAACCCCCGCCAGAAGATCCTCCCGCAGGCCCCGCGCACCGCCGTCGAACGCACCCTCGACGAACTGTTGCGCACCCGCCGCCGCCCGGATACACCGAAGCACGACCCCGGGCACCGTGAGTCGACGCCATCGGCCGCGCCTAGCCAGTGGTCGCGCGGCGCCGAGCAACACGAGGCCGCAGGCCGCGTACAGCCGACGCACGACACCGAGCACCACCAGACGACCCCATCGGCCGCGCCAACCCAGTGGTCGCGCGGCGCCGAGCAACACGAGGCCGCAGCCTTCGCACAGCCGACGCACGACAGCGGACGACCCGGGGCGACGTCAGCGGCCGCGCTCGATGGACCGTCGCTGACCAAGGGGTACGCGGCCGATGGCGGCGTGTCGGCGAATCATGCTGCGCCGCAGCCGATCACCGGAGCGACGCTCGGGACCATCGAGCTCGTGCGGCACGGTCCGGCCGCGCATCGCAGGCGGTTCACCAAGGCCGCCTGGCCGGTGGCGGGCGTGGTCGTGGCGCTGGTGGTGCTCGCCGTGGTCACCGGGCCGTTGCCGATCGGGGTGTGGGCGATTCCGGTGGTGTTCGCCGTGGCCATGGCCGCGCTGGCCGAGGACCGGTACCGCAGTCTCGGGCATCGCGTCCTGCCCGGCAGCACCGGGCCCACCTGGCTGATCACCCGCCGGGGCAGCCTCGACCGCCACCGCGACTGCCTGGAATCCCCCGGCATCATCGGCTGGACCATCCGCCGCACCTTCTGGCAGCGCCGTGCCGGCCTGGCCACCGTGGTCGCCGCCACCGCCGCGGGCAAGAAGGCGTACCTGGTCGACGACATCCCGTTCGACCAGGCCGTCGCCCTCATCGAGGCCGTCTCCCCCGGCCTGCAAGGAAACCGCTGACCGGGATCAGGCGTCGTACTTCGCGAACGGCAGGCCGGTGCCGGTGGTGATCAACCGCGGCAGGCTCTGGGTGATGTAGTAGGTCCAGCCGCGGGAGCAGGCGTCGAAGCACTCGGATTCCGCGGCGGTCAGGCCCCTGTGCGTGAAGTGCAGGGTGGTGCCGGTCCGGTCCGCGGTGATCTCGAAGACGACGTCGGTGCCCGTCCACTCGTCGCGGTCGTCGACGAAGCTGAGGTCGGAGTCGACGACGTGCCAGACCACCCGCTCGCCCGGCACCACCTCGGTGATCCGGAATCGGCTGAACCGGATGCCGTCCTTGTTCGTCCTGGCCGTCTCGCCCGCGTAGTGGATGTCATCGGTGAAGATGAATTCGTCGCCGACGGCGGCGGTGTCACCGATGATGTTGCGATTCCACCATCCGCGCACATCGGTGACGGCGGCGAAGACCTCTTGCGGCGACTGCCTCACCGACATCGTGGCGCTGAGGTACTCGGTGTTCGACTGCTCGGTGTTCGACATTGTTCTCGCCTTCCTCTCGGGTGGTTTTGCCCCACCGACGAAGGAGAACGCGCGGGATAGACATCGGCGCGAAAAAACTTCCGCGAGCTTCGGGCAGCGGACGCCTCAGCAGCCGCGGAGGCGTTCTCGCAGGTAGCGACGCTCGGCATCGGTGGGCGCGAGTTCCAAGGCCGCCTCGTAAGCCGCGGCGGCCTCGGTGAACCGCCCGTCGCGGCGGAGTAGGTCGCCCCGGGTCGCGGGCAACAGGTAGTAGCCGTCGAGGCGGCCGGACTCGGCGAGCGCGTCGACGAGGGCGAGACCGGCGGGGATCCCGTCGGCCATCGCCACCGCCACGGCGCGATTGAGATCGACCACGGGCGAGGGAGCCATGCGCGCGAGTTCGCCGTAGAGGGCCGCGATCTGCGGCCAGTCCGTGGCGGCCGCGTCGGGCGCGGTGGCGTGGCAGGCGGCCACTGCGGCCTGCACTTGATACGGGCCGGGTCGGCCCATGGCCAGCGCGTCGTCTAGCGTCCGCACACCTTCGGCGATCAGCGCGCGATCCCAGCGGGATCGGTCCTGGTTCTCCAGCGTGACCAGCACACCGTGGTCGGTGCGGCTGTCGCGGCGGGCCTCCAGCAGCAGCATCAAGGCCAGTACGCCCTGCGCCTCGGGTTCGGTGGGCAGCAGCCGATCCAGCACGCGCGCGAGATGGATCGCCTCGGCTGTCAGCCCGCGGCTTCCCTCCTGGTCGTCATAGCCCTGGTTGAAGATCAGATAGAGCACGGCCAGGACGGAATGCAGCCGCTCCGGCAGCAGTTCCGGGGGTGGCACGCGATAGGGAATGCCGGCCTCGGCGATCTTGCGCTTCGCCCGCACCAGGCGCTGCGCCATCGTCGACTCGGCCGTCAGGAACGCCTTCGCGATCTCGGCGGTGCTGAGTCCGGCCAGCGTGCGCAACGTGAGGGCGACACGCGCCGGGAACGGCAGCGCCGGATGGCAGCAGGTGAAGATCAGCCGCAACCGCTCGTCGGGAATGCTGTCGTTCGGCGGCTCGAGCGGGTCCCGCGCCAGCACGGCCAACTGGCGCAGCTTGGCGGCCGCGACCGTGTCCCGGCGGAGCCGGTCGGTCGCGCGGTTGCGCGCCGTCGTCATGAGCCAGGCGCCAGGACGGCTCGGCACCCCGTCCCGCGGCCAGGTCGTCAAGGCCGCGGCGAACGCCTCCTGCGCGCAGTCCTCCGCGAGATCCCAGTCCCCGGTGTACCCGATCAGGGTGGCGACCACCTGACCCCACTCGTCGCGATACGCCGCGGCCACCGCCGCGCGAACAGCCTGTGGTGCGGTCATTCCCAGACGGGGCGGATCTCGACGCAACCCCGGCGCGCGTACGGATGCCGCGCCGCGATGGCGATCGCGTCGTCGAGATTCGCGCAGTCGATGATGTCGATCCCGCCGACGAAGTCCTTGGTCTCCGCGAACGGCCCGTCGGACACCAGCGTCTCGTCGTCGCGCACGCGCACGGTCGTCGCGGCCGCCACCGGGCGTAAGCGCGCGCCGCCGAGGCTCGCGCCGCGCCGCGCCACCTCGTCCGAGAAGTCCTGATACGCCGGATCGGCGGCGATCTCCTCCATGGTCGGCGAAGTCGTCTCGTCGTCGCAGATCAACAACACGTACTTCATGCCGTCATCATGCCCGACCGGCCGAACCCGATCCAGCGCCGACGAGGCATCGGGCCAGGTCGAGTGGCGTGTTACGCCGGCCCGACCTGGCCCGATGCCGGTGGCGATCAGACGTCAGACAGCCGCCTTCGCCAGCTCTGTCTCCTGCTCGCCCGCACCGGCTTTCGCGTCCCGCATGAGGATCACCGCGAGCACGGCGGCGGCCACCGAAGCCAGGGCGCCGACGCCGAAGGTCACCTGCATCGCGGTGCAGAAGGCGTCGCGAGCCAGGCCGATGACGGTGTCGTCGCCGGTGCCGATGGCGCCCGCGATCGACTCCCTGGCCGCGCTCGGCGCCGAGTCCGGCATGGCACCGGCGAACGTGCCTGCCAGGATCGCGCCTAGCACCGCCACACCCAGCGCGGCACCGGCCTGCTGGATCGTGTCGTTGAGCGCGGAGCCGACCCCGGCGTGATCCTCGGGCACGGTACTCATCAGCGCCCCGATGGCCGCGGGCATCGCCAGGCCCCCGCCGGCGCCGAGCAGCGCCATCGCCACGGCGGGCAGCGTGAAGCTCGCGCCGGCGTCGAGGGTGGCCAGCACCGCGAATCCGCCCGCGATGACGATCAGTCCGGCGATGGTGACCAGCCGCGGCCCGACCTTGCCCACCAGCAGCGCGCCGCAGGCATTGGCGATGAGCAGGGTGACCGCCATCGGCGTGAAGGCGAGCGCCGTCCGCATCGGCGAGTAGTCGAGCACGAACTGCAGGTACTGGGTGAGCACGAGCACCAGACCGCCATTGGCGAAGGTCACCAGGACCAGCGAGAAGCTCGACCCGGTGAAGGTGCGATTGCCGAACAGCTGCAACGGGACCATCGGCTCGTCGGTGCGCATCTCCCGGATCACGAAGGCGCCGAGCGCCAGCAGGGTGACGGCGAATCCGGTGAGCACCCCGCGATCGGTCCAGCCCGAGTGCGGCACGGCGATGATGGTCCACACCAGCGCGGTCATGCCGAGGATCGAGGTCAGCATGCCGGGGAAGTCGGGCTTGCGCCACGGGCCCTTGGATTCGGGCATCAGCACCAGCGCCGCGATGATCGCGACCACCACGATCGGCACGTTCAGCACGAACACCGAGCCCCACCAGAAGTGGTCGAGCAGCACGCCGCCGACGACCGGCCCGCCGACCATGCCGACCGTCGCCACGGCACTCCACGCGCCGATCGCCTTCGGACGTTCCTCGTCGTCGAACACGGTGATCAGGATCGAGAGCGTGCTCGGCATGATCAGCACGCCACCGATGCCCATCAGCGCCCGGCCCGCGATCAGCAGCTCCGGGCTGCTCGCGTAGGCGGCCAGCAGCGACGCAGCGCCGAAGAGCACCAGGCCGATCACCATGACCAGCCTGCGGCCGAAGCGGTCGGACAGGCTGCCCGAGGTGAGCAGCAGGCCGGCGAAGACCAGCAGGTAGGCGTCGATGATCCATTGGATCTGCTGGGCGCTCGCGCCGAGATCGGTGGCGATCTGCGGGATCGCGACGGTGAGGACCATGTTGTCCACGACCAGCACGAGCGAGCTCAGGCACAGCACGATCAAGATCAGCCAGCGCCGTGGATCGCGGAGCGCTCCGCCCGCGGAAGTCGTGTCCATCTCGGTCTCCTCTCGACAGTCTCCGCACAGTGTGCGGCGTATTCGAACACTGTACTGTCACCGCACGGCGTTCGCAATAGGCACGGTGTTCGCGCTCCGCACAGTGTTCAGTCGGGAGCTATGCTGTGCGGACACGACCCAGCACAGGAGGCACCGGATGGAGATCGCATCGGTATGGACCAGGCCGGCGCGGGAACGTCGCGATCAGCCCACGCTGAGCCGGGACCAGATCGTCGCCGAGGCGATCGCCCTGCTCGACGCGGAGGGCTTCGACGCGCTGAGCATGCGCAAGCTGGGAGCCCGGCTCGGGGCGGGCGCGACCTCGCTCTACACCCACGTCGCCAACAAGGACGAACTCCTCGAACTGGTCGTCGACCAGGTCATCCGCGAGGTCCCGTGCCCCGAGCCGGACCCGGCGCACTGGCGCGAGCGGGCGCACGAACAGGCCGACGGACTGCGCGCGACCCTGCTGGCGCATCCGTGGATCAGCATCGTGTTCAGCAACGCGGCACTGACCTATCTGGGCCCGAACATGATGCGGCTCACCGATTCGATGCTGGCCATCGTGGAGGCGGGTGGCTTCGACGACGCGACCGTCGACGTCACCACGAACACACTGTTCCGGTTCATCATGGGCTCCACGACCAACGACGCCGCGATGCTGATGACGGTCACGCGCAGCGGCCTACCGCCCGAGCAGTGGGTCGACCGGGTGATGACCGCCAGCATCGCCGCGTCGACCGAATACCCGCGACTGCACCGCCGCTACGTCGAGCAGCGGCCGCAGGTGGTGGCGGAGGCGGCGGCCGGGCAGCTCAGCCTGTTCACCCAGTCCATCGACCTGATCCTGGACGGTGCGGAGGCCGGCCGCGCCTGAGCGGCCTCAGTTCGACCGCGCCGCACCGGGATTGGCGCGGAAATAGAGATAGGCCATGGGCGCGAGCACCCCGCAGGCGAGCAGCAGCAGGGTGCGCCCGTCGCTGGCGAGCATCACGTCACCGCCGGGCCCGCGCGAGGAGCAGACGAGAAAACCGAAGACCCACACCACGATCGGGGCGAAGGTGAAGCCGATCCGGTCGGTCACCGACTCCATTCCGTACACCAGCGCCACATTGATCGGCGCCGCCAGCAGCGCCGCCACCGGCACCGCCACCGCGCCGACGTACAGCGGCAGGAACAGCACCTCCACCGCCAGGGTGAGCAAGGCGTCGACGCACAGCGCCGTCACGATCAGCGCCGTGATCAGCGGCTCCAGGCGAGACGGCAGCCGCATCCGCAGGACGGCGGTCGGCGCGGGCTGATCGGAGTCGGTGACCATGGGGCGAGTCTATTCGGCGGCACGCGGCGATCGAGGGGGCCGTGTCGTCGCGGCGGGTCAGTCGAGACCGGCGAACAGATCGTGTTCGAACCCGTCCGCGCCGACGGCCCCGCGCGTGCCGCGCACCAGCGTGAAGTGCTCCTCCGGCAGCACCGGCAGCGCGATGTTGTTGGACAGCGCGAACTCCCGGCCACTCGGCGCGACGGTCACCTGGGTGGCGTGCGCGCGCATGGCGGCGCGTTTGGCGGCGAGCGCGTCGGAGACGTCGACGACCGTGGTCACCCCCGTCGTCGACATGGCCGCCAGCTCCGCCTCGACCGGCAGTCGCCAACCCGCAGGCAGCGCGCCGGGCAGCCCGTCGACGGTCCGGCGGGCCAGCGCGGCGGTGTGCTGACGCAGCAGGTCGCCGTCGGTGACGGTCCAGTAGAACTTCGGGACGTCCCAGCCCCGCTCGGCGGCCGCCGCCACGGCCGCGGTGGTGATCTCGTGCGCGCGGACGTGGTCGGGATGGCCGTACCCGCCGCGCGGATCATAGGTCACCACCACCCGGGGGCGCAGCTCCAGCAGCACCGCGACGAGCGCGTCGACCGCGGCCGCACCGGAATGCACGAAGGCCCTGGGGTTTTGCGCCGACGGTGTGCCCGCCATGCCGGAGTCGCGCCAGCGGCCCGCGCCGCCGAGGAAGTACGGCTCGCCGGCGTCCAGCGCCGCCAGCGCCGCGGTGAGTTCGGCGATGCGATAGCCACCGAGCTGATCGGCCTCGCCGGCGATCAGGCCGGCCCAGCGCTCGCCGATGACCTCGCCCTCCTCGCCGAGCGTGCAGGTCACCACGGTGACCGGCACGCCGCGCCTGCGGTAGTGCGCGATGGTGCCACCGGTGGTGAGGGTTTCGTCGTCGGGGTGCGCGTGCACCAGCAGCAGTCCGCCGGTCTCGCGATCGGTCATGGGAGCCTCCGCCATTGCGCCGTGTCACCGAAGATGCCGACCTGGATCGCGCCGGAGAGCGAGACACCGTCGACCCGGGGGCCCGCCGCGGCGACGACATTGTCCTGCACGATCGGCAGCACCGTCGACAGCTCCCACAGCCGGGGCTCGGCCTCGGCCAGCACCCGCGGCACGTCGATCCCGCGCAACGCCTCGTCGATCGAGGGTTGCAAGCCGGGATCGCAGACGCCGCCGAGATTGCTCGGCGCCTGGCGGTAGGCCTCGGTGGCGGCGAGCACCTTGCCGTCGGCGTCGCGGAGCTCCGGCGGCGGGCAGCCGTAGCGGGAGGCCAGCACGGTGGCCGGATCGTCACCGGCCAGTTCCCAGCCGACGATCGCGTCGACGCCCGATTCGGTGAGGTCCTTGCCGTAGAGCTCGTCGGCGGCCAGCCCGCGCACGGTGGCATCGATACCGGCACTGCGCAATTGGTCGGCGGCGGTGTTGGCCACCGCCAGCGCCGTGGTGTCCTCGGCGACGGCCCCGATCCGCACCGACAGGCCCTTGCCGTTGCGGGCCACCGAACGTGGTTGCGGCGCGGGCGACGTGGGCGAGCCGGTCTTGGGCGGCTCCGGTGCCCGGCCGAAACCGGCCTCGGCCAGCAGCGCGAAGGCCTCGTCGGTGCTCAGGCGCGGCGGGGCGGTCGGCACGTAACCCAGGCTCGACGGCGGAAGTACCTGCGCGCGTGCGGGTTCCACCCAGCCGCCGGTCTGCGCGCCGACGGTGGCCAGCAGCGCGGGATCGAGCAGCGCGAGCACCGCCTTGCGGACCCGGGCGTCGGCGAGATCGCCGGAGCGGCCGTTGAGCGCCAGTTGCAGCTCGCGTGCCTGCGGCATGATCGTGGTGCGCACCGACGGGATCGCGGCCAGCTGCGCCTGCGTCGCCACCCCGCCGTGCACCAGCGCCATCTGCGCGTCGCCCGTGCGCAGCGATTCGGCCAGCTGCGAGGGGGTTCCGCCGCGGCGGAACAGGATCTGGTCCGGCGCTGCGGGCGTGCCCCAGAAGCGGTCGTTGCGTTCGAGCAGGATCTCGTCGCGGCCACGGTCGACCGACTTGATCGTGAAGTTGCCGCCCGAGACGGGAATCCGGTCGACGAGCCCGCTGGTGAACCCGCCCGGCGAGTCCTTCACCAGGTGCGAGGGCAGCAGATTCGAGAACAGTTCGCGCCAGGCCGGATACGGCTGGGTCAAGGTGACGGTGACCGTCTTGCCGCCGCCGGAGGACGCCACGTCCGAGATCAGCCGGTACCCGGCCGGATCCACCACGCCCGGCTGGGTGGTCATCTGCTGCCACAGGAACCGGAAGTCCTCGGCCGCGATCGGGGCGCCGTCGGACCAGTTGGCCTGGTTGCGCAGCGTGTAGGTGATCGTGAACGGTTCCTGCGCCGTCACATCCGCGGATTCGATGAGCGAGGCGTCGGGCACCCGGTCGACCACCCCGGGCTGCGCCGCATTCGGCACCGGCCGGAAGGGGCTCGGCAGCACCATCGAACTCACCGCGTTGGTCGCGGGCGACTGATCCGAACGCAGATGCGGATTGAAGCCGATGCCGATGTCGTCGATCGCCACCACGACGGTGTTCTTGCCCGGCTTGGCCTGGGTGGTCTTGGGCGAATCGGTGCTCTCGATCGGCGGTGGTGGATTCGCGGTGCATCCGGCGAGGACCGCCGTCGAGGCCGTCATCGCCATCACCGCCACGCGCCACCTCGCGCGTCTGACCCCCGAGCTCACTCTGGCACCCTACCTCGCCCATCTGTGCGGAGCCCGGCACCGGACTCCGTGGAAAACGACAGTGGGACGGTACCGAAGTACCGTCCCACTGTCAGAACTCGATCAGGAGTTGCTCACCGCGCGGTCGCGCGCCTTGCGGCGCGACAGATCGCGGGCACGCTCGTTGGCGCCGAGCACCACCTTGCGCACGCGGACCACCTCGGGGGTCACCTCGACACACTCGTCACCGGCGCAGAACTCCATCGCCAGTTCGAGATCGAGCTGCAGCGGCTTGGCCAGGGTCTCCATCACGTCGGCGGTCGCGCTGCGCATGTTCGTCAGCTTCTTCTCGCGGGTGACGTTGATGTCGAGATCCTCGGCGCGCGGGTTGATACCGACGACCATGCCCTCGTAGGTGTCGGCACCCGGCTCCACGAAGAACTGGCCGCGGTCGGCCAGCTGGATCATCGCGAACGGGGTGACCGTGCCCGCGCGGTCCGACACCAGCGAACCGGTGTGGCGGGCGCGGATCTCACCGGCCCACGGCGCGTAGCCGTGGGAGACGGCGTTGGCGATGCCGGTGCCGCGGGTCTCGGTGAGGAACACGGTGCGGAAGCCGATCAGGCCGCGCGAGGGGACGATGAACTCCATGCGCACCCAGCCCGCGGCGTGGTTGCTCATCTGGACCATCTTGCCCTTGCGGGCGGCCAGCAGCTGGGTGATGGCGCCCAGGTACTCGTCGGGGCAGTCGATGGTGAGCTCTTCGAAGGGCTCGTGCACCTTGCCGTCGACGGTCTTGGTGACCACCTGCGGCTTGCCGACGGTGAGCTCGAAGCCCTCGCGGCGCATCTGCTCGACCAGGATGGCCAGCGCCAGCTCACCGCGGCCCTGCACCTCCCAGGCGTCGGGGCGGCCGATGTCGAGCACGCGCAGCGACACGTTGCCGATCAGTTCCTGGTCCAGGCGCGACTTCACCATGCGGGCGGTGAGCTTGTGCCCCTGCACCCGGCCGACCAGCGGCGAGGTGTTGGTGCCGATGACCACCGAGATGGCGGGCTCGTCGACGGAGATGCGGGGCAGCGCGACGGGATTCTCGATGTCGGCGAGGGTGTCGCCGATCATGATGTCCGGGATGCCCGCGATGGCGACGATGTCACCGGCGACGGCGACCTCACCGGGCTGACGCTCGACACCGATGGTCTGCAGCAGCTCGGTGATCTTGACCTGCTTGGCGCCCTCGGCGTTGATCCAGGTGACGTTCTGACCCTTGCGCAGCTCGCCGTTGTGCACGCGAACCAGGGCGAGACGGCCGAGGAAGGCCGAGGCGTCGAGGTTGGTGACGTGGGCCTGCAGCGGGGCCTCCGGGTTGCCCTTGGGCGCCGGGATGTTGTTCAGCAGCACCTCGAACAGGGCGTCGAGGTTCTCGGCGTCGGGCGCCTGACCGTTCTCCGGGCGCTCCTTGGAGGCCTTGCCCTCACGACCGGAGGCGTAGAGGACCGGCAGGTCCAGCGCGAGCTCGGCGGCTTCGGCGGCCTCGTCGTCGAGGTCGGAGGCCAGGTCGAGCAGCAGGTCGTGCGACTCCTCGACGACCTCTTCGATCCGGGCGTCCGGCCGGTCGGTCTTGTTCACGACCAGGATCACCGGCAGCTTGGCCGCGAGCGCCTTGCGCAGCACGAACCGGGTCTGCGGCAGTGGGCCCTCGGAGGCGTCGACGAGCAGGACGACACCGTCGACCATGGACAGGCCGCGCTCGACCTCGCCACCGAAGTCGGCGTGGCCGGGGGTGTCGATCACGTTGATGACGGTGACGGAACCGTCGGGATGGTGCCGGTGCACGGCGGTGTTCTTGGCGAGAATGGTGATGCCCTTCTCGCGCTCCAGGTCACCGGAGTCCATGACTCGGTCGACCAGCTCGGCTCGCTCGGCGAACGCGCCCGACTGACGAAGCATGGCGTCGACCAGCGTCGTCTTGCCGTGGTCGACGTGGGCCACGATGGCGACGTTGCGAAAATCGCGTGTAGACGACACGCCTCAATCCTCCTGCTGTTGGTGTATTGGCGCGCATTCAACTGGCATCGCGGCCTGTTACACCCTACCGGTACCGGAGTGGCACGCACGTGTCAGGCTTTGTACTTAGGCTACGCTAACTCCTATGGGCAAGGTGAAGGCGAAGAAGGTGTCCAGCCTGAAGCCGAAGAAAAAGTGCTGCAGGAAGAAGACGCGCTGCTTCAAATGCCCCGTCGTCATCATGCGGATGAAGAAGGCCGAGGCCGCCGGAGTGTGCGGTAAAGATCTCAAAAAGGCCCTCAAGCACGCACGCGCCGCCTAGGCGTGACGACGGGCGATGCGCGCTGCCCGCGGCAGGCGTAGAACTGCGGGTATGGGTACTCCGAAACCGGCACTGCTCTCCGACCCCGAGATCACCATCGCCCTGGCCACGCTGCCGGAATGGTCCCGCGAGGGCGACGCGATCACCCGCACGGTGAAGGCCCCCACCTTCCTGGACGGCATCGAGATCGTCCGCAAGGTCGCCACCGCCGCCGAGGCCGCCGACCACCATCCCGACATCGATATCCGATGGCGCACAGTACGTTTCACCCTCAGCACACACTCGGCGGGTGGACTCACCGCGAACGACACCACGCTCGCGCACACCATCGACGAGATCATCGGCTGAGCGTCAGGCCGGAACCTCCACCGCCCGCCGCCGGGTCAGGCCGCGCGCCTGCGCCCGCAGGGTGTCGCGGCCGCGCCAGACCAGCCAGCCGAGCAACGCGAACACGGTGAGCACGTCGACCGCGCCGAGCCAGGCCAGCGGCCACGGGCGCGGGATCGTCCAGATGGTCGGCTGCGCGAACGACAGCACCCACGGCACCCCGATCACCATCGTGACCACCCAGAATCCGGCGATCAGCCGGGCCGTGCGCTCGGCCCGCAGCGGACCGTAGAGCAGCCACAGCACGGTCGGGATCAGCCACACCCAGTGGTGCGACCAGGAGATCGGCGAGATCATCAGCCCGAACAGCTGCACCAGCACCAGGGTGCCGAGCCGGTCGTCGGCGCCGAGTGTGCGCCAGGCGAGGAAGGCCAGCACCGCGGTGACCAGCACGCCGGCGATCCACCACGGCCCCGACTGCACGTCGTGGCCGAGGATCCGGCTCAGCGCGCCGCGCAGCGACTGGTTCCACACCGAACCAACGGGGCCGATCCGGTCGGCGTCACCGAGCAGCGTGCCGAAATAGCGCTTCGCCTCGCGGGCGTTGATGAGGAAGCTCACAGCCACCGTCAGCCCGAACGCCGCCGCCGACCACAGCACCGTCGCCCAGCGGCGCCGCGCCACGAAGTAGAGGCCGGTGATCGCGGGGGTCAGCTTGATGCCCGCGATCACGCCGACGAGCGTGCCCGAGATCCACCACCGCGCGCTGCGCACCGCGAGCATCGCCCCGAACACCAGGAACACATTGACCTGGCCGTAGTCGATGGTCGTGCGCACCGGCTCCAGCCACACCCCGAGCGCGGTCCAGCCGACGGCCGCGGTGATCCAGCGGGTCCGCTTGGCCCGCTCGGCACCGAGCAGCAGTTCGAAGCTGATCCGGATGACGCCGTAGAGCGCGGCCACCGTCGCCAGCATCCAGCCCACCGCGACCGCGGTGAAGGGCAGATAGTGCAGCGGGAAGAACACCAGCGCCGCGAACGGCGGATAGGTGAACGGCAGCGGGAAGTCCGGCGTCTCCTCCGCGTAGGTGAAGTCGTAGAGGCGATCGGTGAGCAGCGCCGCCGACCCGTCCACATAGACGTGCAGATCGACGACATTGAGCCCGTTCTCGGCGAACAGCATCCAGCCCAGCCGGGCCAGCACGGACAATCCGAGCAGCGCGAGAGCCCATCGGAGGTGTCGGTTCAATGCCAGACTTTCGGTCGTGTGGGTGGCGTCAGCGCCGCGTCGCGTTGCTTCGATCACCTTAACCGGGCGCCCGCGCGGGCCCGCGCGCACGGGTTGACGGCCCGGCGCGCGACACCATCGGTAACATTTGCATCAACATCCCCAGCTGTAACACCCGTGGGGGCTAGCGTCGATGAACACGGTTCGCCTGTTGTTCGCCGCCACCGGGCCGGGCGGCTGTACAACACGGCGGCGATGTCCTTAGAGTGACCCCGACATCGAAGGGCTCGACACCCTCGCCCCATTGGCAACATCGAGGTAAGGACGGCTGGACAAGTGCTTCGTAGCCGAGGATCGCGGATCGCAACGACCGCATTCGCCATTGCGGCCGGCGCCATGCTCGTCGCGCCGGCGTCGACCATCGCCGCTCCGGCGCCCGCGCCGCAGGCCGCTCCGATCAGCGTCCCGATGGTGCCCGAGGGCGTCCCGGTGGACGCGCTCGCCGCGTTCGCGCCCGCCGTCGCGGGCCTGATCGCCGGCCCCGCCGACGTCGCGAGCCCGCAGACCGCCCTGCTCGATCAGGCGCGCGCGCTGCTCGCCACCCTGAACCTGCCGCCCGCCATCAAGGCGACGCTGGAGCGGATCATCACCTTCCTCGACGGCAGCGGCGGCGGTGGCCCGGAGATCCCGGAGGACGGCCCGGCCATCGCGCAGTTCCTCTACCCCACCATCGGCAAGGGCTGCATCGGTGACGGCGCCGACTCGGTCGGCACCGCACTGGCCGTCGCCGGTCCCGCGCAGCTGCCCCCGCCCGGCCCCGCCGCCGGACAGGCCGGTTTCGTGTTCACCGCGCTCGGCACCAAGGCGCCGACCCCGAACCAGAACCCGCCGATGACGGTGCAGTGGCTCAACATCGACACCCGTCAGTCGGCCGTGCAGACGCTGACCGACGAGGCCAAGATCAACCCCGGCGGCCCGGCCACCCTCTCGGCCATCGCCGACACGGGCCACGGCCGCGTCGTCGCGGTCGTCTCCGGGTCGCTGACCACGCAGGCCGAGGGCGCCGCCCCGCGCACCTGCAACTTCCTGCCGACCCTGGGCTTCTTCACCGTCTAGGTCACCGACACACCGAGCCCGGTCCACCCGCCAGGGGGACCGGGCTCTTGTCGTTCACGGGTTCACGCGGGCATCCCGATGTGGTAGACCGAGAACCATGGCGACCACACGAGTTTCACCCCGCGACACTCGGTCGATCCGGAGCCGGAAGTCCAGCCGGTCCATTCTCTCGTATCGGTCCGAAGGCTCGATCCTCTCGATCGGCTCGGCCTATTCGATCCTCTCGATCGGCAGCGTCGGATCGGTACTGTCGGTCGGCTCGGTCGGCTCGTTCGGGTCGCTGATCTCCTCCGGCTCCTTCGCGAGCATCGGGTCGGCGCTGTCGGGCCTGTCCCGCTGGTCGCTGCTGTCCTGGCGCGGCGTGCTCGCCGAACCCGAGGGGCGGCCGACGCTGCGGGTCGTGCCCGACGACGAGCCGGACATGCGGGTCGCCGGGGCGACCTGCCACTGCCAGACCTAGCGGGTCACCACTGGCCGTAGTCCTCGGCCAGCGCGTTGTTCAGATCGATGCCGACACCGTCGATGTCGCGCTGGTCGATCTCGAACTGGTGCAGGTGGGCGCTCGGGTGCACGTAACCGTCCGGCGTGCCCCAATCGTGTTGCCAGAACCAGGAACCCAGGCCCGCGTCGATGGCGCGGTCGATGGTCGGGGTGTTGGCGTAGATGCCGACCAGGTCGGGGCCGAGGACCGCCTGCCAGCCCTCGATGTAGGGCGCGATCATCTCCTCGAATTCCTGCTCGCTCGGATTGTCGTCGATGGAGGCGTAGATCGGCGCGGTGTCGGGGCCGCCCGCGGCGGTGTGCAGGGCCCAGCCACGGTCGGCGTGCTGCTTGCCCGCCTCCAGGCCCCCGCGCCAGTCGGCCGTCGGACCCTTCCCGAACTGATAGTTCGACACGATCGAGAGCCCGTGCCGCCACAGGTCCTCGACCTCGGCGGCCTGCAGCGGCTTGCCCGCCATCCATTCCGCGCCGGGACGGCGATCGGAGACGTAGCGGATCACCCCGATGTGCCCGGCGGCCTTGATGGCGGCGGCCGACGGCACGCCCGCGGCGTAATCGATGAGGGTGCCGAGCGATTGCGCGGCGGCGGGCGCGCTGGACAGCCCGAGGCCGACCGTGGCCGCGGCGGCCGCGAACCCGAAGAACCCGCGCCGGGTCACCGGAACAGAACGCATCTAAGGACTCCTTCGCGCAACCCGACCTTCAACCGGCAGCGTGCCCGGCGCGCCTTCCCCGATCCCGCGCGCCGGGAGCCTCGAACGTTCACTCATTGCACCACAACCACACAGGAACCGCTAGAACCAAAGGTCACATTCGTCCCAGTGGTCACACGGGTCAGGTGGCCCCGTCGATCGCGGCGCCCACATCGATGGTGCGGCCCGTCGGGTCGGCCAGCTCGGTGCTGACCACGGCGACGACCTGGGCCACCACCTGCTTCTTGATCCCGGCCAGCCGGGCCAGGGTCGCCGCGCGCAGGCCCTTCGCGGTGAACTCCAGGGAGATGTCCTCGAGCGCGGGCGGCGGCACGTCGATCACGATCTGCAGGGGCTCGGCCGCCCTGGCCGTGAGAACCAGCGGAATCCGCAGGTCGGCACGGTAGTGATTGGCCTTGAGCACGTCGACGGTGATGTCGAGCCCCACGGGCAAGGTCATGTCGAAGACTCGCGGCGCGCCCGGCTCGCCCAGCCCGCGATCGGTGACCCGCGGCTGTTCGATGGCGCCGCGCACGGTGACGGTCGCCGCGCCGCGCGGCCCCTCGGACAGCGGGCCGACCGCGATCTGGCTGCCCGCCATCTGCGCGACCACGTCGTGCACCCGATCCCTGGTGACGATCCTGGTGAAGAACCGGAGGCCGAACTCACGGAAGTCGATCCACTCGAAGACGCTGTCGTTGCGGTGCGGCGAGCGGTAGCCGTCCAGGATCGCCTCGATGTCGAAGACCCGCTCGGAACGGACCTTCGGATCACCGACGATCGCGTTGACGCGGTTGGCGACCTCACGCTGCACCAATCCGGCGATCGGATCGAGCAGCATCTCCCACGCGGTGTCGATGGCCTCGGCGCGCAGCGTGAAGCTGACGTCCTTGGCGGTCACCGGGGCCACGTCGATGACCACGAGCAGGGGTTCGGCGGTGCGCGCGTGCAGCGTCAGCCCGATCTCCACTACGGCGGCCAGCTTCAGCTTGCGCCCGCCCAGCACGAGTTTCACGGCCAGCGTCAGCGGGATACGGACGCCGAAGGCGAGCGCGTCACCGGGGTTGCGGGTGACCACCGGGGTGCCGAGGGCTCCCTCGGCGGCGAAGCCGGCCAGTCCGGCCGGGCCCAGCGAGAACGGCCCGATCTGTACGCCGCGCCCGGTCATTCCCGACACCGCCGCCGCGATCCGCTCCTCGGTGACCGCGTAGGTGACGAAACGTTCGCCGAAATCGGCATACTCGATCCACATCGGGTCTCGCCGTGCCTCCTCGGTCACCTTCGCGTGCACCCAGTCATCGTGGCACAACGCCTCCGTCCTGCCGATGAGGGGGAAGCAGGACGGAGGCGCGGCAGTGGCGCTGCCGGGCGCCACCGACTCCATCGTACGGGCACCCGCCTGGTACCGCCGTCCAGGAGCTGAGCAGTTGTCTTGAGCGACAATCGATTTCAGAAACGCCCGTAGCCGACGAGATCAGTGGTCTCCGACACGTCGATCGTGCGGACCCGCACGGCACCCATCTCGTTGCCGCCGATCGTGGTGATCGCGTCGCCGTCGACCTTCAGCACGATGTTGGTGTGCTGACCCAGCGGACTCGACGGCCCGTACAGCACGACATCGCCGAGGCGGGGCCGATAGCCGACGTCACCGGGGGTGAATCGGCCGACGTTCTGGTAGTACTCGGTGAGCGTGTACACGCCGGGAATCCGCCAGGAGCCGGAGTTCGGATTGGCCAGCGGCCGCCCCGCCTCGCGCATGGTCCAGCTGACGAAATCGGCGCACCAGGCCTCGTCGACGCCCTCGGCGTACTTCGTCCCGGCGCCGGGGTTCTCGTATTCCCGGCGCAGCACCTCGACCAGGGAGAGTTGCTGTTCGTCGAGGTGTTCGGAGTCCAGCGCGGGGAACGGCTCGCCCCAGTCGTGCTGCCACCACACCAGCCCGACGACGACAACCGCGGTCGCCGCGAGGAATCCCGAGATGCCGAGCACCCAGCGGCCGAGCCGGCCGGTCGGTTCCTGAAGTTGCGTCATCGCCCCCCGCTTTCGATCTGTCTTCTGCACTCTAAGACGAACCGGAAGCCTGCGTGGTTCCCGACAGCTGTGCTCCGGAGCGGGCCGGGTGGGCTTTCGAGTACCGGGTGGACCCCTGCGCCACCCGGGCATCGGCTCGCTACCGCGCTCTCGGCGCGCACTGCGTGCGTGCCGTCCCCTCCGGCGACGTCCACGCACGGGGCGCGGACGTGGTCTCGAACACGTACCGCTCCGGAACACACTGACCCGGCCGTCGCCATGCGACCAACCGGTAGCCGTGCGATCATCCGCCCGGCTGTCAGAAATTTTTGCTAACGCTTTACTGTCGGTCAAGCTAGACGACTGTCCCAATTTGTCCCAGCGACGCGAACGAGGAGCGTGCGATGGAAGACCCGCATCCGCCGATCGCCCGCTACCTGCGCGAACGCCGCGAATCGCTGGGTCTGACGAGGGCCGCGCTGAGCGCGATCGCCGGTGTCTCGCCCGGTCTCATCCAGAAGATCGAGCAGGGGACCCGGGCGCCGACCCTGGAGGCATTGCTCGCGCTGTGCGCCGCCTTGCAGATCCCGGACCCCTTCCGGGACCACCTGGTGTCGATGTCGCTGTCGGATCGGTACGACAAACCGGCCCCGCCCGCGCTACCGGTGCCGGCGAGCGATCAGCTCCTGCTCGACAGCTTCGCCCATCCGGCCAGCCTGCAGTCCTTCCCGACCTTCGATGTCCACGCGGTCAACCACGCGTGGACCCGGCAGTTCCCCGGCTTGGTCCCCGGCACGACCCTGCTCGAATGGATGCTCCTCGACCCGGCGGCCCGCACCGTGGTCGTGGAGTGGGAACGCCAGATCCACGCGAGCGTCTACAGCTTCCGGGTGATCGGCCCCGGCCTCGTGCCACAGGCGCGCATCGCCGAACTGGTCGAGTCCTGCTCGCGCGCACCGGAGTGGAACCGGCTGTGGACGACCGAGCCGCCCCCGCCCCACGGCATCGAGAATCCCGAGCTGCTCGTGCGTCACGTCGACACCGGCGAGCCGACCACGCTGGCCCTGCACAACCTGGATTTCGGGCTGCCGCGGCGACCGTGGGCGCTCGTCCTCATGGTGCCGCGTCCAGCGACCTGACACCGGCCCGTTGCCCCGCCGACCGAGAAAGAGGATCATCGCGACGTGGAGAATCCACACCCGCCCATCGCACGCTACCTGCGCGAACGCCGTGAGTCAGCCGGGCTGACCCGCGCCGCGCTCAGTGCCGTGGCCGGGATCTCGCCCGGGCTCATCCAGAAGATCGAACAGGGCACCCGCACCCCCACCCTGGAGGCGCTGGCCGCGCTGTTCGACGCGCTGAGCGTGCCCGAGGCGATGCGCGACCATCTCGTCTCCCTGTCGATCAGCAGCCGCTACGACCCGGCGGCGGCACCGCTGGTGCGCCCCGCCGATCAGGTGCTGCTCGACGGGATCACGCACCCGGCCAGCCTCCAGATGCACCCGACCTTCGACGTGGTGGCCACCAACGCCGCGTGGCGACTGCTGTTCCCCGGCCTGGAGACCGGCATGTCCATGCTCGAGTGGATGCTGCTCGACCCGCGCGCCAAGGTGGCGCTGATCGACTGGGAACAGCAGGTGCACATGTGCGTGTACGCCTTCCGGCTGATGGGCCCCGGTCTGGCCACCCAGCAGCGGCTCGACGAGATCATCGAGACCTGCGAACACGCGCCCGAGTGGACGAAGTTCTGGACGAGCGAACCGGCGACCCCCACCACCACCGACGACCCGCTGATGTACTTCCGCGACCCGCTGACCGGCGCGACGACGGCCATGACCGTCCACTCCCTCGGCGCATCCCTGATCCCCCGCCGGGAGTGGTCCCTGGTCGTCTACGCGCCGAAGCGGGTCGAGGACTGACCGCCGGCCGTCAGCGGGTCGTCCACTCGCCACCGTTGACGGCGACGGTCTGTCCGGTGATCTGACGTGCGCCGGGTGAGGCCAGGAAGCGCACGGTGGCGGCGATGTCGGCCGGGGCTCCCGCGCGCTTGGTCATCGCCGCGTCGAGCAGGGCCGCTCGGCGTTCCCCGGAGAGCTTGTCCCGGAAGAACTCCGTGTCGGCGATATAGCCCGGCGAGACGATGTTCGCGGTGATGCCGCGGCCGCCGACCTGCCGGGCCAGGTCGACATTCCACGACGCGACGGCCGCTTTCGCGGCTCCGTATGAGCCCGCCCCCTTGTCCGCGGCGATCGAACCGATGGTGATCACGCTCGCCCCGCTCGGCATGGCGGGCAGCAAGGCCGTGGTCATCAGGACCGCGGTCATGAGGTTGCTGTCCAGGTTGCGCCGCCACGCCTCGGCGACCTCGCCCAGGTGCTCGGGGGCCGGGTGATCGAAATCGGTGTTCCCGCCCGCGTTGTTGACCAGCACATCGACGGCGCCGACAGCCCGCGCCACGGCGGCGGTCTGTTCGGGGTCCGTGCCGTCGAGCGTGATCGCCCTGACAGCGCCCCCGATTTCCTTCGCCGCCCGGTCGAGGACATCCCCGCGACGGCCCGTGATGACGACATCACAGCCGTCGGACGCGAATCCGGCGGCGATCTCGCGGCCGATCCCCGTGCCGCCGCCTGTCACGACAACAGTGCGCATGCTGCTACCTCCTGCTACGTTTAGACCTAAACGAGCGTAGCAGGAGGACCCGTGGCCGACGCAACCCCGAACGACCCCGTCGACGCGATCGCCGCAGCCTGGGAGCGGGAACTCCCGGGCGTGCCGGTGCGCTCCATCGGCATCGTCACCCGGGTGTGGCAGATCGCGAAACTGCTCGGCGACGACCGCGCCCGCCTCCTGCGCGCCCGGCAGGCCGACACGGCCACGCTCGACCTGCTGTCCACCCTCCGCCGCCACGGCGAGCCGTATCGGATGACGACCCGCGAGCTGGCGGCGGCCTCCCTCATCACCGCCGGTGCGATCACCCAGCGCGTCGACCGCGCGGTGGCACAGGGCCTCGTCGTGCGGACCGGACGGCCGGACTCGCGAACCGTCGACGTCGAGCTCACCCCACTCGGACACGCGACCGTCGACGATCTCGTCGCCGCCGTCCTGACGCGCGAGTGTGAGCTGCTCGACGGGATCTCCACCGACGAGCAGTCGCACCTCGAAGACACGTTGCGGCTACTCCTGCGGCACCTTTCGGCACTGCTCGGCGACGATTCCCGGCCCGGCCACGTCGGCCACCGGGACAAAGGCTGACTACTCGGGCTTGCGCGCCGGGATGCAGAGGGTCAGCGCGATGGCGACGACCGCGCCCGCGATCGCGATGTAGAACGCGGTGTGGAAACCCTCGCGGGAGGGCAGGGTGTGCTCACCGAGCCGCATGGTCATGTGGGCCAGGACCACGCCCATCACGGCGGCCGACGTCGAGGTGCCCACCGAGCGCATCAGCGAGTTCAGGCCGTTCGCCGCGGCGGTCTCGGTGATCGGCACCGCGCCCATGATCAGCGCGGGCATGGCCGCGTAGGCGAGGCCGACGCCGCCCGCCACGATGATCCCGGCCACCACGATCTGCCAGACGCTGTCCATCAGCACCACCGCGAACAGATAGCCGAGGCCGATCACGGCCGAGCCGAGCGCCAGGGTGAGCTTGGGCCCCTTGGCCGCCGACAGCCGCGCCGAGACGGGCGAGAGCAGCATCATCACCAGACCACCCGGCGCCATCGCCAAGCCGGCCACGACCATCGACAGGCCGAAGCCGTACCCGGTCGCGGTGGGCGCCATCAGCAGCTGCGGGAACGTCAGCGACATGCCGTAGAGCGCGAACCCGACGGCGATGGAGGCCATATTGGTGAACAGCACGCGCGGCCGCGCCGAGACCCGCAGGTCGACCAGCGGCGCGGACTGGCGCAGTTCGTAGCAGCCCCAGAGCAGGAAGCTGACCAGCGAGGCGGCGAACAGCCCGAGGATCGACGGGCTGCCCCAGCCCCAGTCGGCGCCCTTGGTGATGCCGACCAGCAGCGCGAGCAGCGCGATCGAGAGACCGACGGCGCCGCCGAAATCGAAGCGCGACGGCGTGCGCACCGGCGACTCGGGCACGAAGAAGAACACCAGCACCGCGCAGACGACGCCGAGCCCCGCGGCGGTCCAGAACAGCATGTGCCAGTCCGCGTTCTGGGCGATCACCGCGGCGAACGGCATGCCGACCGCGCCGCCGACACCGAGCGTCGCGCTCATCACGGCCATCGCGCCGCCGACCCTCCCGGCGGGCAGTTCGTCGCGCATGATGCTGATGCCCAGCGGAATCGCGCCCACCGCCGCGCCCTGCAGCGACCGGCCGACGAGCTCGGGCAGCAGCGAGGAGAAGCTCGCGCAGATCACCGAGCCGACGATCAGGAAGCCGAGGTTGGCGATGAGCACCAGCCGCTTGCCGAACATGTCGCCGAGCTTGCCCGCGATCGGCGTGGAGACCGCACCGGCCAGCAGCGTCGCGGTGACCACCCAGGAGGCGTTGGAGGCCGAGGTGTTCAGCAGCGTCGGCAGCGTCGGGATGATCGGGATGACGAGCGTCTGCATGAGCGAGACGACGACGCCGACGGTGCTGAGCACCGCGATGAGCACGGCCGGCGTGACGCCGCGTGTTTCAGGGGTGGCCGGCGTGACGTCGGCGGTGGATACAGACACGGATATGTACAGTACACATCATGTGTATGGTGCACAATTTTGCGGCAGGGTCACCCACCCGACATAGTTGGCGCATGTCCGATTCCGGCCTCGACGACGACACCCCGTTCACCCGCCTGGTGTTCGAGCTGAACCTGATCGCGCGCCACCTCCCGAGCACCCCGCGACGCCCCGGTTTCCAGCTCGACCGCTCGGCGTTTCTCATCCTCACGCGCCTGGAGCTCGAGGAACCGCTGAGCCTGCGTGAACTCTCCGAGGCGTTCCAGCTCGACATCTCCACGATCAACCGCCAGGTGGGCGCGATGCTCAAACAGGATCTGGTGGAGCGGGTTCCGGATCCCGAGGGCGGCGTCGCCCGCAAAGTGCGAGCGACCGCCCAGGGCCGGGCCTGCCTCGCGGCCGATCAGCGGCACCGCGCCGCGGGAATCGGCGCGGTCGTCGCCGACTGGGACGCCGACGACGTCGCCCAGTTCAGCAGGCTGATGGGCAAATTCAATCGCTCGGTCGAGCGAATCGAGCGCAACCCGTGGCCGAGACCGCCCCGCAGGGACCACGAGGCGCGCTAAGCTGCGCCGCGTGGTCACTCAACGGTCTTCCCGCCCGAGCTGGCTCGCCTGGGACAACTACTTCGTCGGCGTCGGCGGATTGGTCCTCGGCCTGTGCTTCGGCGTCTGCGCCGCGCTGATCGCCGGACCCGGCCGCAACCTCGCGGCGATCGTCCTCGTGGTGCTCGCCGCGCTCTGCGTACTGCCCGCGTTGCTGCGCGCCCTGGCCGAACTCGAGGTCCTGTTGCGGCTGGTGGTGCTCGCGCTCGGCTTCACGCTGCTGCTGCCCGCGATCCTGGTGAGCGCGGACGTGCGCGACTGGGCCGCCGAGCGCTGGGAAAGGGCCTGGAAGAAGGGCTAGATCTGGTTGCGCGGCACCGCGAGCAGCATCTGGATCGTCTTCTGGATGAACTGCGCCGACTGCCAGGTGAGGTAGGCGCCCGCCGCGCCCGCCGCGCCGGCGGCCGAGGAACCGGAGGCCGAGCCGGACGCGGAACCCGTCGCCAGATCGGCCGACCCGGAGGCCGAACCCGAGCCGGGTAGCGCCGCGGCCGGCGCCGCCGCTCCCAGCAGACCGATCGTCACCGCGACCCCGACCAGGGCGACCCGCACGGCAAACGGTTTGGACGTCTCACGACCCGACAACATCAGTTACGACCCACTCTCCGAAAAGCACTGCGAATACGCAGTATTCACGCCGACAGCATCCGATGCGCCCGATTCGCACGGATTGACCGTCGCGCGGGGTTCTCGTGGTGAATTGTCCGGCGAACCATCCCGACCCGTGTTCATTCTCCGCCGTGCCGGGGCGACCCGACAGACCGAGGATCTCGGGGCAGCGGGCCACGCTCGAGTTCTGGACCCGGCGGGAGTCCGCCGACCCGCGCACCGGGGACAGGCCGAGATGAGATACGGCGCACCGGGATTCCGTCCGTCGGCCCGCCGACACCGGGCCGGGACAGATCGTCTCGGCCCGGTGTCAGGTGGGGCAGCGGCGACTCCGGGGGTTTGTCACCGCCACCCGTGTGCCCTGAGCGGAAGCGAGGATCACCCAGGGCTGGCTCAGCTCAGCGGTGGCGGGTGTCGCGCGCGGCGTCGGCCAGGTGCTCACGCGCCGATTCGGCGAGGTGAGCACCGCGATCGAGAGCCGCTTCGACGAGGTGCGAGCCCCGGTCGCGGACGGTGTCGACGAAGTGCGGGCCGCGGTCCCCGGCGAGTCCGTTCTCGCGAGCGAGTTCGGCCAGCCGGGCACTGGTCTCCCGGGTGGCGTCGCCGAGCCGAGGGCTACGGTCCTTGGCGACCGCGGCGAAACGCGAACCACGGTTCCGCACGGTGTCGCTCAGTTCCGGCCCACGGTCACGCGCGATGTCCGCCAGCCGCGAACCGCGTTCACGCACCGCCTCGCCGAGTTCGGGGCCGCGTTCCTTGGCGACCTCGGCCAGGTGCGAGCCGCGCTCCCGGACCGCGTCACCGAGCTCCGGCCCACGGTCACGCGCGAGGTCGGCCAGGTGGGCTCCGCGTTCCCGCACCGCCTCGCCCAGCTGGGGTCCACGCTCCTTGGCGACCTCGGCGACCTGCGCACCACGTTCCCGCACCGCCTCGCCCAGCTGCGGGCCGCGCTCCTTGGCGACCTCGGCCAGGCGGGCACCGCGCGACTTCGCGGCCTCGAGCAGCACGGTGCCTTCGTCGCGGGCCTGCTCGGCCAGGCTCGGGCTGCGGTCCACGAGCGAATGCACCGCGCGCCTACCCCGCCAGCCCAGCGACGGCTTGCCCTCGGTGTCGGCGGCCGCGATCAGCAGCCCGCCGAGCAGGCCGAGGTCCTTGAGGAAGCCGACCCGTTTCGCCGCCTTCCGGTCCGGATCGGTCTCGGCCCAGAAATCCTGTTCGGTCACTGTGCCCGGCACCACGGTCGCGGCCAGCACGAACGCGGCCGGTCGCGGCGCGCGCCCACTGAGCAGCAACAAACCCCCGGCGATCTGCGCGACGGAGTTGATCTGCACGACCCGGCTCGGATCCTCGGGCACTTTCGCTGCCAGCGCGTCCGGCAGGTGTTCACGGCCCTGATCGGCCAGCGCGCTCGCCGCGGCGAATCGCGGTTTCGGATTCATCAGCCCGTTCACTCCGCCCGCCACGAACGTGGTGGCCAGCAGTGTGCGGGCGACCCGCCGGAGAGGTTTGATCGGCATCGTCAGCTCCCTTTCGGTTACAACCTGGGGAAACGTCTCCCCCTCTCGCCTACCCGGTCCCCGGACGCACAAACAGCCGCTACCGTCGGTCCGGTGTCCGACACCACCGTCCGCTCCGCCTATCGCGCGATCCACGAGCTCTACATCGATCTGTTCGGATCGCCGACTCATATCGAACCCGCCGATGCCGCGTTCGTCCTGCGGCATCTCACCGAGGGTCCCGTCCTCGATCTGGGCTGCGGCCCCGGCCATTTCACCCAGGTGCTGCACGCCTCCGGCCTCGCGGCCACCGGCATCGACCTCGTCCCCGAATTCGTCGCGCATGCCCGCTCCCGATACCCCGGCATCCCGTTCCACGTCGACTCGCTGCGCGCCATCGACGCCCCACCCGCCACGATCGGCGGCCTCCTCGCCTGGTTCTCCCTCATCCACTTCACCCCCGCGGAATTGCCCGCGATCCTGGCCGAGTTCCACCGTGTCCTGGCCCCAGGCGGCCGCCTCGTCATCGGCTTCTTCGCCTCCGAGGAGCAGGTCGAGGTGTTCCCTCACAAGGTGACCGACGCCTACCGCTGGCCGGTCGACGACCTGTCCGAACTGCTCGGCGCCGCAGGATTCACCGAGGTCGAGCGGTGTCGGCGCCCGAGGGTGGGTGAGATGCGGCCGTACGCTGTGCTCGCTGTCGAGCGGGGTCGGAAGTAGGTAGGCCTCCGCCCGTCGAAGTTGCTGGGAAGTGCCGGCCGGTGCGGCCCGTAGGTGCCAGTGCTCCGGCGCCCGTGCTCGTTTTGCCCTACGTCCGTGCTCGTGCCCTGCTTCGGTCGGCGACCTGGACGGCGCAAGCGGCGAGTAGGACGCACTCGGAGTCGGCTCAGGCGGCGAGGGCGAGTCCGGAGCTCTCGACCCGGTCGGCGGCGTCCGCCCGGCGGACCAGGCGGGCGATGGCGTCGGCGACCTGGGTGGGCTGCTCGAGGATCACCGAGTGGCCCGCGCCCTCGATCATCACGAAGTCGGCGTAGTCGACCGCGGCGGCCATGGCGATCGAGTGCGACGGGGGCGTCATCAGGTCGGCGGAGCCGCACAGGACCAGGGTGGGAATGCGCGAGAGCGCGGGCAGCGCGTCGGTGCGGTCGAAGACCTTGAAGGCGCTCAGGAAACTGGCCATGGTGACGATCGAGGTCGCGTTGTGCATCGCCTCGGACAGTGCGAGCACCCGCGGGCTCACCTTGCGATCGCCGAACTCGGCGGCGCGCACGACCGGCGCGAAAACCTTGCAGGCCAGCATCTTCGCGTGCTGCATCAGCCGCGGCGCGCGCCGAACGGCGGCCTGGAACACGGAGATGATCGGGTTGCGCAGCAGCCGCCCGAACCCCGCGTCGGCCAGCCCGTTCGCCGCCGTCGCGACCAGCCCGACACCGACGATACGGTTCCCCACCTCGTGCCGGTACCGGCTGACGTAGGTCAACACCGTCATGCCACCCATCGAATGCCCGACCAGCACCACCGGCCCCGTCGGCGCGACCACGTCGAGCACCTCGTGCAGATCACGCCCGAGCTGCTCCAGGTTGTAGGTCTGGCGCGGCGCCACCGCCGACTCCCCGTGCCCACGATGGTCGTAGCAGACCACCTTGGCGCCGACGTGCTCGCGCAGCAGCGCGTCCCGCACATCGGTCCACGACTCGGTCCGCAGGCAGTGCCCATGAATCAGCACCACCGTGAGCTCCGCCCGCCGCGCACCGTACTCCCGCACCGCCAGCTCCACCCCGTCCTCGGTCGACACCGTGACACGCCGCTCCCCCGTCCGGGCGATTGTGCTGATCGACATCGGTGCCTCCTGTCCACGTGCGGTACAGGATCAACTCTCCCCCGGATCCCCACCCCTCATCAGGTCCCCGAGTGCTCGTCCCCGCCCCCGCAGGGTGCGCAAAACCCCACTCTGGTGTGACCGGCCCACATGCCGCGACCCACCGCCGAAGCGGTCTGGCACGAGGCCGCCCGCGTCGCCTCCGCGTTGGACCGAGGCGACCGCTGGTGGGCTGCGCGATGGTCCGGTGATGAACCGGGCCGGTCACGCGAGACAGATGAGGAAATCTCGGACGTTGACGCTGGGCGGAAGAATCCAGGGCAGGCAGGGCACCGCGGAGAAGCCTGCCATGGCTTCGTGCCGTTGTTCCGCCGCGGGGGCAGACGCCGGTTCGGCCGCGGCCACGCCCGCCCCGCCGGTGAGGACACAGGCGGTCGCCAGTGCCGCAGCCAACACACTCGATTTCTCGGTCATGACAACCTCGCTGTCGTAGTACCGGAAGTTCGAACACCCGTTGATCGGTGGCAACTGTACGTCGCCGAACCGACAGCAGGAACGGTCTCGAGGTCAGAATGTCGCGGGCGGATGGCACACCGTCCGCGACATTCGCCTGGCTGTGCCGCTAATTCACGGAACGCGCATTCACTTCGACAAGAATTCCGTCCGGGAGTTCACAGTAGATCAGCGTTCCCCGGTTGCCGGTGATCACATCGCTGACTTCGAGTCCGTGCGCTTCGGCCCGGCCCTTCGCATCGGTGACCTCCGCGACTGTGTCCACGTAGAACCCGAGGTGAAACCCCCGCGGATAACGGTCACCGTCGTTCTTCATGCGTTGCAGGACGAGAACGAAGTCCGCACCATCCGACAGAATCGCCATCGACGATGAACGCGGGTTCGACAGTAGATCGAGTCCGAACACTTCGACGAAGATTCGAACCGAGGCATGGACGTCGGAGACTTGCAGATCGAGATGATTGAGCCGCATTTCAATCCCTTTCAGGCAGCACGAATACACTGTCTGATGAAGGAACTCGCCGAAGATCGACGATGGGTTCCACCGCAGCGCGATGGTGACCGGGGCTCACCCAAACCGGTCCGCCTCTTTACATCGCCACGACCGTATCACACCGACACGCGACGAACCCAGGCCAATTCACCTCAGCTGCAACGAGTTACACGCTTACGCGGATCACGATCCCGAACTCGAATCCGTTCGTGGCGCCGACCTACGCCCGCGGCGCGTTCTTCCTCGACCAGTTGACCCCCGGACATGACACAGCGCCATGAGCTGGGCCTGAACACGGCTTCGACGCGATGCACGCCCCACCGGTCCGAGGGACAGCCACTGATCGCTCACACATTCGCCGACCCGGTCGGTGCCGAACACCGCGGGCCGACGGTTGGCCACCCGGCGGCAGCAGCCGGAAGCTACCCTCGGCGGCATCATGGAAACATCCACACAGGCAGGGCTACCGCGCTCCAAGGGATTCCGGATCGTCGCCGCGCTGGCACAGATCGTCCTCGGTGTCATCGCAGGATATCTGGTCGCCTGGGGCACCATGCGCGCTGTGCTCCACCTCGAGATCGCCACCGGTTGGACACTGCCCTGGCTGATGGACACCTGGCTGGTCCCCGTGGCCGTGACGGTCGGCTTGATCGCCATCGCCTGGGTCACGCTGCCGAAGCTCAGGATCGCCCTGGTCGCGGCGGCCGTGAGCGCCGTGGCGACCTCCGGTTTCTTCCTGTGGATCTTCCTGACGTGGTAGCAGGCCCATAGACTCGCGGCATGACCGTCAGGATGGACAACGTCGGCATCGTCGTCGAAGACCTCGCCGCGACAATCGAGTTCTTCCGCGAGCTGGGGCTCGAGCTCGAAGGCCAGGGCTTCGTGGCAGGCGAGTGGGCCGGGCGCGTCACCGGCCTGGGCGATCAGCGCGTCGAGATCGCCATGTTGCGAACCCCGGACGGCCACAGCCGCCTCGAACTGTCCCGCTTCGTCGAACCGGCAGTCATCGCCGATCACCGCCGAGCCCCCGTGAACGCCCTCGGCTACCTGCGCGTCATGTTCGCGGTCGACGACCTCGACGACACCCTCACCCGCCTCCGCGCCCACGGCGCCGAACTGGTCAGCGACGAAGTCGTCCGTTACGAGGACGCCTACCGGCTCTGCTACATCCGCGGCCCCGAAGGCATCCTCCTCGGCCTCGCCGAGCAACTCAGCGGACCAGCCGAATCGAACTGAGCTGACCCCGCCGGGCGAGACGACGACCGCGCCGCCCGCCCGAAATCAGCGCCGACTACACGTTGAAACGGAACTCGACGACGTCGCCGTCGGCCATGACGTAGTCCTTGCCCTCCATGCGGACCTTGCCCGCGGCCTTGGCCGCCGCCATGGAACCCGCCTCGACCAGGTCGTCGAAGGCGACGAGTTCGGCCTTGATGAAGCCGCGTTCGAAGTCGGTGTGAATGACGCCCGCCGCCTTGGGGGCCGTGTCGCCCTGGTGGATGGTCCAGGCTCGGGATTCCTTGGGGCCGGCGGTGAGGTAGGTCTGCAAGCCGAGGGTGTGGAAACCGGCGCGGGCCAGGGCGTGCAGGCCGGGCTCGGTCTGGCCGATCGACTCGAGGAGTTCGAGGGCGGACTCGTCGTCGAGTTCGAGGAGTTCGGCTTCGACCTTGGCGTCGAGGAAGACGGCGTCGGCGGGGGCGACGGAGGCCTTCAGCTCGGCGACCTTGGCCTCGTCGGTGAGGACGGATTCGTCGGCGTTGAAGACGTAGAGGAACGGCTTGATGGTGAGCAGCGACAGCTCGCGCAGCAGTTCGCCGTCGACCTTCTTGCCCGCCGCGAACAGGGTGGTGCCCTCGTTCAGGAACTCCTGGGCGGTCTTGGCGGCGTCGAGCAGGGGCTTGCGGTCCTTCTTGACCTTGGCTTCCTTCTCGAGGCGCGGGATGGCCTTCTCGAGGGTCTGCAGGTCGGCGAGGATGAGCTCGGTCTCGATGACCTCGATATCGGCGGTGGGATCGACGCGACCGTCGACGTGCACCACGTCGTCATCGGCGAACACGCGCACCACCTGGCAGATCGCGTCGGCCTCACGGATGTTGGCCAGGAACTTGTTGCCGAGCCCCGCGCCCTCGGAGGCGCCCTTCACGATGCCCGCGATGTCGACGAACGACACGACGGCGGGGACGATCTTCTCGGAACCGAAGATCTCGGCCAGCTTGTCCAGGCGCGGGTCCGGCAGCGGGACGACGCCGACGTTGGGCTCGATGGTCGCGAACGGGTAGTTCGCGGCCAGCACGTCGTTCTTGGTCAGCGCGTTGAACAGCGTCGACTTTCCGACGTTGGGCAGGCCGACGATTCCGAGGGTGAGGCTCACGAGGACCAGAGTCTACGCGGTGCGCACGGTCACGAGACCACCGGAACCCGCCCCGCACGCGCGGAGCGGGGCGACGGTGATCACGGAACCAGGACGACCTTGCCCAGGTTGGCGCGCTGTTCGATGACGGCGTGCGCGGCGGCCGCGTCGTCGAGGGCGAACTCGGCGTGCACGACGGGGTGCAGCAGGCCGGAGGCGTAGAACTGCCACACCTCTTGGCGCAGGTCCTCGTAGCGGGCGGGGTCACGCTGGGCGAGGCGCCCGATCCGGAAACCGGACAGGGTCTTGCCGCCCGCGAGCAGGTCCTCGGTGTCGATGAGCCCGCCGCCGGTGCCGTAGGTGACGACGCGGCCGCCCTCGGCGAGCGCGCCGAAGGTGGCGCCCAGCCCGGTGCCGCCGACGCCGTCGAGGGCGAAGTCGGCCTGCTTGGCGGTGAGGAGCTGGTCGTAGGTGACGACCTCGTCGGCGCCGAGGCCGCGCACGAAATCGGCCTTGGCCGCGTCGGACACCGCGGCGACGACCCAGCTGGCGCCGCGGACGCGGGCGAGCTGCACGGCGAGGTGGCCGACACCACCGGCGGCGGCGGTGACCAGGGCGGTCTCGCCTTCGCGGGGCGCGGCGGTGTCGAGCGCGCCGAGCGCGACCAGACCGCTGCGCATCAGCGCGACCGCGTCGACGGCGGACGCGCCGTCGGGAATCGCGGACGCCTGGTCGACGGGCAGCACGGCGTATTCGGCGTAGGCGTCGGCGCACAGGCCGACGACGCGGTAGCCGACCGCGTAGCCGTCGACCCCGTCACCGACCGCGACGACCTCACCGGCCACCTCGGCCCGCAGCTGCTGGGGCACCTCGGCGCTGATCCGCCGGATCGCCGACAGGGTGACGCCGATCGCCTCGACCTTCACCAGCAGCTCACCCGGACCAGCCACGGGCATCTCGGCCGCGACGACCTCGAGCACCTCCGGACCACCGCTGCGCTCGTACCGAACTCGCCGCATGACACCTCCTGAGATTGGGACGAAGGCGCAACGGTAACCGGCGGAGTGCGCGTTCCCACAGCTCCTGAGGCCGTGAGTGCTACATCTCACCGCCACGTTTCGAACGCGGAGAGCACCTTCTCGCCCTGGTCATCGGGGCGTTCCGCGGCGTAGCGTGGCGCTTATGGAGGCGTCCACGGAGGTGGTGACCGCGGCTCCGGCTCCGGTGCTGCGCGCGTTCATCGACCGCTACATCGGCTACCGGCTGACCGGCTTCGAGCCCGGCCTGCACCGCGGCCTGCCCTCACGCCACATGACCTTCATCGTCGCCGTCGGCCCCACCATCGACGTCATCGCGCACACCGACCCTCAGCAGGCCCCCGGCAGCTACCGGTGCGTGCTGAGCGGCCTTCAAGCGAGCCCGGCGATGATCGCGCACACCGGCTTTCAGGAGGGTGTCGCGATCGAGCTGACTCCGCTGGGCAGCCGGGTCCTGTTCGGCATGCCGGCCAGCGAGCTGTGGGATGTCTCGATCGAATGCACCGACGCCCACCGCGATCTCGGCGACCAGCTCGCGGATGCCGTGCAGTCGCAACCGGATTGGCCCGCCCGGTTCGCCGCCTGCGACCGGGCGCTCACCGCGGCCGCGCGTACCGAGTCGCTCGCCGGACCCGAGATCACCTGGGCCTGGCGCACTCTCGTGGGCAGCGGCGGCACCTGCGAGATCACCCCGCTGGCCGACCGGATCGGCTGGAGCCGCCAGCATCTGACCAGGAAGTTCACCGCCGAGTTCGGCGCGAGCCCGAAGCTGGCGGCCCGGATCATCCGCTTCGAACGGGCGCGGCGGATGCTGGCGAGCACCCCGTCCTATGTCTCCATCGCCCAGGTCGCCGCCACCTGCGGGTACTACGACCAGGCCCATCTGAACCGCGACTTCGCCGAGCTGGCCGGCTGTGCCCCCACCACCTGGCTCGCGGAGGAGATTCCATCCGTCCAAGACCCGGGCACCCAGGAAGCGCGAGGCTGAGGACATGGCTACTTCAACGAACACCCAGACCACGATCTGGCCGTGCCTCGCCTTCGACGACGCCCGCGCCATGGTCGAATTCCTCTCCAACGCTTTCGGTTTCGAGCAGGTCGCGCTGTATGCCCGCGAGGACGACGCGTCGGTCGTCGAGCACGGCGAAATGCGCTGGCCGGGTGGCGGCGGCATCATGTTCGGCTCCACCGGCCGCGACGACAGCCCCTTCGGCACCCGCCCGGCCGGCGCGGTCTCCCTCTACCTGGTGACCACCGAACCCGACGCCCTGCACGACCGCGCCATCGCCGCGGGCGCGACGCTCATTCGCGGGCTCCGCGACGAGGACTACGGCTCGCGCGGGTTCACCGTCGCCGACCCCGAAGGCAACCTGTGGAGCTTCGGCACCTACGCCGGCGAGTGAGTTCCTGAACAAAATTTCATCTTGCGCACGATGGGGCGTGAATCTCTCCGGCGTGGATGGGCCATCGGCTACGTTGTTCGATGTTTCACCCGAGGCTCTGCGCCTTATACCAGGAGAGTTGAGTCATGGCGACCATCGAATATCTGCGGACCGATCCGGATTTGCCTCCGGTCGGTGTCGTCGATCGCACGCCGATCACGCCCGCCAAGAAGGCCGTGTTCGCGGGGATCGCCGTACTCGGCGCCATCGCCTGGGCGGTCCTCGCGTTCGTCCGCGGCGAGTCGGTCAACGCGGTGTGGATCGTCATCGCGGCGGTCTGTACCTACATCATCGCCTACCGCTTCTACGCGCGGTTCATCGAATGGAAGATCACCAAGCCGCGCGACGACGTCGCCACTCCGGCCGAGATCTACGACAACGGCAAAGACTTCATGCCGATGGATCGCCGGGTGCTCTACGGCCACCACTTCGCCGCGATCGCCGGCGCCGGCCCGCTGGTCGGCCCGGTGCTGGCCGCGCAGATGGGTTACCTGCCGGGCACCATCTGGATCGTGGTCGGCGTGGTCCTCGCCGGCGCGGTGCAGGACTACCTGGTGCTGTGGGCTTCGACCCGCCGGCGCGGTCGCAGCCTCGGGCAGATGGCGCGTGACGAACTCGGCGCCGTCGGCGGTGTGGCCGCGATCGTCGCGATCCTGGCCATCATGACCATCCTGCTCGCGGTGCTCGCGCTGGTCGTGGTCAACGCGCTGGGCGAGAGCCCGTGGGGCGTGTTCTCCATCGCGATGACCATCCCGATCGCCCTGTTCATGGGTGTCTACCTGCGGTTCCTGCGGCCCGGCAAGGTCGGCGAGGTCTCCGCGATCGGCATCGTGTTGCTGCTGGCCGCGATCATCGGCGGCGGCTGGGTCTCGGAGACCGAGTGGGGCGCCGACTGGTTCACCCTCTCCCGCACCACCATCGCCTGGTGCCTGATCGCCTACGGCTTCTTCGCCTCGGTGCTGCCGGTGTGGCTGCTGCTCGCCCCGCGCGACTACCTGTCGACGTTCATGAAGGTCGGCACCATCGTCCTGCTGGCCGCGGGCATCCTGATCACCATGCCGGTCCTGAAGGCGCCCGCGATCTCCGAATTCGCCTCCAGCGGAACGGGTCCGGCGTTCGCGGGCAGCCTGTTCCCGTTCCTGTTCATCACCATCGCCTGTGGCGCGCTCTCGGGTTTCCACGCGCTGGTGTCCTCGGGCACGACGCCGAAGCTGCTGGCCAAGGAATCCAACGCCAAGATGATCGGCTACGGCGGCATGCTGATGGAGTCGTTCGTCGCCGTGATGGCGATCATCACGGCCTCGATCATCGATCAGCACCTGTACTTCGGCATGAACGCCTCGGCCGGGCTCACCGGCGGCACCGCCGAAGGCGCCGCCAAGTTCACCAATACGCTCGGCCTGTCCGGCCCGCCCGCGACGCCGGAGCTGTTCGCCGACGCGGCCTCCGATGTCGGAGAGAACTCGATCGTCTCGCGCACCGGTGGCGCGCCGACCCTGGCGGTCGGCATCTCCGAGGTGTTCCACCAGTTCCTCGGCGGCGAATCGATGAAGGCGTTCTGGTACCACTTCGCGATCATGTTCGAGGCGCTGTTCATCCTCACCACCATCGACGCCGGCACCCGTGTCGCGCGGTTCCTGGTCTCGGACGCGCTGGGCAACTTCGGTGGCGGGTTCAAGAAGTTCCGTGATCCGTCCTGGCGGGTCGGCGCGTGGGTGTGCTCGCTGCTTGTCGTCGCGGGCTGGGGCAGCGTGCTGCTGATGGGCGTCAACGATCCGTTCGGCGGCATCAACGCGCTCTACCCGCTGTTCGGTATCGCCAACCAGCTGCTCGCCGCGATCGCGTTGACCGTCGTGCTGACGATCATCGTCAAGCGCGGGCAGTGGAAGTGGGCCTGGATTCCGGGCATTCCGCTGGCCTGGGATCTGATCGTCACGATGACCGCGTCGTGGCAGAAGATCTTCTCCGCCGACCCCAAGCTCGGCTACTGGAAGCAGCACAGCCTGTGCCAGGCGGCCAAGGACGCCGGAAAGGGCTGCCTGACGGCCAAGACGCCCGAGCAGGTCGACATCGCGATCCGCAACACCTTCATCCAGGGCACGCTCTCGATCGTGTTCGCGGTGCTCGTGCTGATCGTGACCGTGGTCGGCGCGATCGTGTGCGCGCGGGCCATCCGCTCGGGCACGGTGTCGAGCTCGGAGACCGAGGAGCAGCCGTCGAAGATCTTCTCGCCCAGCGGCTTCCTCGCCACCTCGGCGGAGAAGGACGTGCAGAAGGAGTGGGATGTGCTCATCGCCGAGGGCAAGGTGAGCGCGCCCGGATCGGCGCACGTGTCGTGAGTGTGTCGCGGGATGTGGAGGGCCGGTTCGTCGGACCGGCCGTCCGCACCCGTACCGATTCGTCGCCCCGCGCGCTGCTGACCCGAGTGTGGGGCGGCGTGCGCGGGGTCGCCCGGTGGTACAGCGCGATCAACGGCGGGCAGGACTACCAGCGGTACGTCGATCACCTGCGCCGCAACCATCCGGATTGCCCGGTGCCGAGCGAGAAACAGTATTGGCGCGACCGCTACGACGAGGCCGAGCGGAATCCGACCACCCGCTGCTGTTGACACCGATGCCCGGCCAGGTGCCGGGCATCGGCCGGTTCCAGGTGATCTCGATCCATGGGACCGGCCCACGGTTTCAGCGGGCAGGCGATCGTGGCCGATTTCCGCTAGCTTCGCGGTCGCGGGCGCGGCATCGTTGACCTCGTGACGATCACCGCGATGGACTTCGAGCGCTGCTACCGGGCGGTTTCCACCAGGGACGCCCGGTTCGACGGGCAGTTCTTCACGGCGGTGCGCACGACCGGCATCTACTGCCGGCCGTCGTGCCCCGCGCTCACCCCCAAACGAGCCAATGTCTCGTTCCTGCCCACCGCCGCGGCGGCGCAGCAGGCCGGGTATCGAGCCTGTCGCCGCTGCCTGCCCGACGCCGCACCAGGCTCCCCGCTGTGGAATGTGCGCGCCGACCTCGCCGCGCGGGCCATGCGGTTGATCGGCGACGGGGTGATCGAGCGCGGTGGCGTTCCCGCGCTGGCGGCGACGCTCGGCTACTCCTCGCGCCAGCTCACCAGGGTGCTCACCACGGAACTCGGCGCCGGCCCGTTGGCACTGGCCAGGGCCCATCGCGCGCATACCGCGCGGCTGCTCATCCAGACCACCGAGATGTCGATGTCGGACATCGCCTTCGCGGCGGGGTTCACCAGTATTCGCCAGTTCAACGACACCGTGCGCGAGGTCTTTGCGGTGAGCCCGACCGCGATGCGCACCGAGACGCGACGCTCCGCGCGCGCCGATGTCGTCGCGCCCGCCACACCCGGCGTCCTGACGCTGCGGCTCCCGTACCGGGAACCACTCGACACCGGCTGGTTGTCCTGGTTCCTGTCGGCACACACGGTGCCCGGAATGGAGCTGTGGGCGGACGGCGTCTATACCCGCAGCCTGCGCACTCCCCACGGACACGCGACCATTCGGCTCTCCTTCCAGCCCGGGCACGTCCGCACCGAACTCGCGCTGCGGGACATGCGCGACCTGGCGCCGACGGTGGCGCGAGTTCGCCATCTGCTGGATCTGGACGCGGATCCGGCGGGGATCGATGAGGCGTTGGGTGTCGCGGGTGGCGTCGGCGGGGCGGCGCACACCGCGCTCGGCATGGCGGCCGGCGACCACCGCCGATCGCCCGGAACCGCACTCGAATCGACGGCCGCTCCCGGCGGTCGCGAATCAGGCGGTGCCACACTCGGATCGACGGCCGCCGGCGATCACGCATCGGGCGGTGCCGGGCTCGAGTCAGCAGGGTCGGGCGGCGGCGCGGAGGTGGCGCGGGCGAGCGACGGTCTTCGTCTCGCACCACGATTCGACGGCACGCTGACCCCGGGGATCAGGGTGCCCGGATGCGTGGACGGTGCGGAACTGTTGTTGCGCACCATGATCGGGCAGCAGATCTCGGTGCGGGCGGCGGCGACGCACACCGCGCGACTGGTCGAGGCGCTCGGCGAGCGGATCGACGGGCCGGTGCCACTGCTGTTCCCGACTGCCGCGGCCGTGGCCGAACACGGCGCCGACGTGCTGACCGGGCCGACCCGTCGGGTCGCGGCCATCGTGTCCGCGGCGCGTGCCATCGCGGACGGTGAGTTGGTGCTGCACGCCGGGCGCACCGCCGACGATCTGCGCCGCGACCTGCTCGCGCTCGATGGTGTCGGACCGTGGACGGCCGACTACGTCACCATGCGGTCGCTGGCCGATCCCGACGTTCTGCTCGGCACCGATCTCGTGGTCCGCCAGGGTGCGGCGCTCGCCGGGGTCGACCTCTCCGACACCGTTCGCTGGGCGCCGTGGCGTTCGTATCTGTCCATGCACCTGTGGAAAGTCGCGCTCCTGCAGCGCGGCCTCATTTCCATCTGACCTCCGACCGGGAGCGAAATATCATGTCCACCAACACAACCCGTCACGCCGACGTGGCGACGGTCGGCACGCCGATCGGGCCGTTCACAGCTATCGTCGACGCCGACGGCGCGGTGCTCGGCTCGGGCTGGACTGCCGCGCCCGCCGATCTGGTCTCTGTGATCCACCCGTCGCTGCGCCCCGCCGACCTGCGACAACGTGACGACCTCGGCAGGGTCACCCGGGCAGTGCTCGATTTCCACGCCGGCGACCTCACCGCCATCGACACCGTCCCGGTCCGTCAGCACTCGGGCGAGTTCCTGCTCCACGCGTGGGATGTGCTCCGCAAGGTGCCCGCGGGCGAGCCGGTGACCTACACCGAGTTCGCCGGCCTGTCCGGTCGGCCCGCGGCGACCAGGGCGGCCGCCAATGCCTGCGCCCGCAATGCGGCGGCCTTGTTCGTCCCGTGCCACCGGGTATTGCGCATCGGCGGGGCGCTCGGCGGATTCCGCTGGGGACTCGCGGTGAAGCGGTGGTTGCTCGACCACGAGGGTGCGGCACATCCGATCGAGTTCCCGGTGGGTCAACCAGTCCAGTAATGAGCATCTGGCTCTTTTCCTCGGGTCCAGTTCTGCGGATGCTGAGACACATGCTCACTCGTCGCCTGGTCGCGCTGTACGTCGGCCTGTGGTTGTACGGGACGTCGATGGCGGTGATGATCCGGGCCGGGCTCGGGCTCGATCCGTGGGACGTCTTCCATCAGGGCGTCGCCGCGCACGTGCCGCTGAGTTTCGGCGCGGTGACGGCACTGACCGGCGTCGCGGTGCTGCTCGCGTGGATACCGCTGCGGCAGCGACCCGGGCTCGGCACGATCAGCAACGTGGTCGTGATCGCCGTCGCCGTGGACGTGGGGTTGTGGCTGATCCCGGCCGCCGAGGCGATGTGGGTGCGGGTGCTGGCCATGGTCGTCGCGGTGGTCGTCAATGCCGCCGCCACCGTGCTCTACATCGGCGCGGGAATGGGTCCAGGACCCCGTGATGGCCTGATGACTGGACTGGTCGCCCGCACCGGATGGCCGGTCTGGTCCGTGCGCACCGGCATCGAGGCCACGGTCCTGATCACCGGCTGGCTGCTCGGCGGCAGCGTGGGCATCGGCACCCTGGTCTACGCCTTCGGCATCGGGCCGCTGATCCAGCTGATGATCCCGTACATCGACGGCTGGCTGCCGGGATTCGAGCGAACGTCCGATGGCACCGCGACTACCGCCCCGGTGCCGGAACCCACCGCCTGATCCACACCACCACCCGGATCACTCCAGCGCGACACCCAGTTCGGCGGCGAAGGTCTTGATCATGTGCTGAACGCCGATCTCGTTGCGCCCGATGATCATGTGATCGTGCTGGCCGCGCCGCACGCCCTCACCGCACTGAGGCAGCATGGCGAAGTCCTCGTCACGGACCGCCGCGTGAACCTGGGCGTAGATGCCGTCATAGACGGCACGTTCCTCGTCGGTGGTGGCGGGCGTCCTGGACATCCAGCTGTGCCGCACGGTGCATCGGGTCGGCGCGCCCGCGGGCAACATGTCCAGGATCTCCACACCGACCGGGCTGTTCGCCAGGATCAGGTTGGGATAGATCCAGTAGATGACGCCCATATTCATCAAGGGGTCCCAGGTGCCGGTCGGGTCGCTGTCGAGCGCGGTGATCCAGTTGAACGGGAAACCCATTCGATGGTGGCGGCCGAACTCGTCGTGCGTCGAGGTGTCGGCGACTGTGTTCTGCCCGATCACGCTCTCACCGTGGACGAACGGGAAGTGGTAGCTCTCGGCGAACGCTTCCAGCGCCCCCTTCCAGCTGACCTCGGAGACGAACTCACGATCGTCGTGGTAACCGTAGGAGGCGTAATCGAGCTGCGCCAGTTCGGGTCCCATCGCGCCGAGATGGGCGTCGATGTCGATCGAACCGTCCGCGGTGAGCACCGCCCAGATGAATCCGTGGCGCTCCTGGCTCGGCAGTTCGACCAGCCCGTAGTCCTCGCGCCGCATCCCGGTGAAGCCCGCCTTGCCCGGAACCCCGGCCAGCTCACCGGTGTTCCGGTAGGTCCAGGCGTGGTACGGGCACGTGAAGCGGGTGGCATTGCCCGATCCGCACGCCGGTTGCGCACCGCGGTGGCGGCAGTAGTTCAAGAACACGTGCGCGGTCCCCGATCGATCCCGGGTGACGAGCAACGAGTCGCCGAGCACCGAGCGCACGACGAAGTCGTTCGGCTGCGGGATGCGTGCCGACGGAACGATCGCCAGCGGCGTCCGGCGCAAGATCTGCGACTCCTCGACCTCGGTGAGCTTGGGATCGCGGTAGTAGTGCAGCGGCACGCGCAGCGTCGATTCGGCCATGTCGGTCGTCCGGTCGAGCACCAGGCGCAGCGCGCGGCGGGTCAGGTCCTCGGTCAATCCGGCATTGCCGGGAGAAATGGGGGTCACCATGCCACGACCATACATATCTACCAATGTGTATGGTCTCGAATGCGGAGAATACCCTCGCCCCGCCCGCGCCAGCTAGGGTCGCCAGGACCGTCGTTCACCCCGAGACGAGAGGGCCTGATGCGCACGCACGGCTGGTCGGGCACCACCCCTGGCGACGATGACGAAGCGCGCGAGCGCATCCTGGCCGCCGCCCGCACGGCCATCCAGCGCTCCGGCGGAGAGTTCACCATGGCCGAGATCGCGCGCGACCTCGGTGTCACCCGACAGACGGTCTACCGCTACTTCGCCAATGCCGACGCCCTCCTCGCCGCCACCGCCCTGGCCGAGGCCGGCCGGTTCCTCGATGTGCTCGCCGCCCATCTCGACCGGATCCGGGACCCGGCCGCCGCGGTGGTCGAAGGCATCGCCTACACCCTCGAGTGCCTGCCCGAGGATCGCTACCTGGGCTTGCTGCTGGCCCCTGGCCGCGCCGGTGCGCTCTCCGCGGGCGTCACCTCCGACACCGCGCGCACCTTCGGCCGGTCCATTCTCGAACGCTTCGCGGTCGATTGGGACAGCGCCGGGATCGACAGTGCCCGGCTCGACGAGCTGGTCGAACACATGCTGCGCATCGTCCAGTCGTTCGTCCTCGACCCGGGCCGCCCGCCCCGACGCGGTGCGGAACTGCGCGTGTACCTCACCACCTGGGTCGCGCCCGCCCTGCACGCGTTCCGGACACCGGAGTAGCCGGACCAACCGTCAGGCGACGGTCGCTCTGAGGTGGGAGCCGGTACGGCCACGGACGACATGGAGGCGGCTGGGAATCCGCTGGCGCATCTCATCGACGTGGCTGACCACCCCGACCACGCGACCGCCCGCGCGGAGTTCGTCGAGGACGCCCATCACCGCGTCGAGAGTGTCGGCGTCGAGACTGCCGAAGCCCTCGTCGATGAACAGTGTGTCCAGGACCAGGCCGCCGCTCTCGGCCGCCACGACGTCGGCCAGGCCGAGCGCCAGCGCCAGGGAGGCCATGAACGTTTCGCCGCCGGAGAGGGTCTTGGCGGAGCGGACCGCGCCGGTGTAGTCGTCGCGGACATCGAGGCCGAGGCCGCCGCGTCGGCCGCGCGGGCCCGCTTTGTCCGAGTGGACGAATTCGTAACGGCCACCAGACATCCGGCGCAACCGGAGCGACCCCGCGACCGCGACCTCCTCGAGCCGGGCCGCGAGCACGTAGGAGCGCAACGACATTCGGCGATTGTTCTCGCCGCGCCCGGCGACCACCTCGGCGAGCGTGGCCAGCTCGTCGAAGTCACGCTGCTCGGGCGCGATCCGCTCGACCTCCGCCCACAACTGGGTGCCGAGCTGCTCGAGCTGGGCCACCCGCTCTGTCGCCGCCGACTGCGCGGCCACCGCCGCCGTGAGGGCCTGCTGAGCTTCGGCGAAGCGCTGCTCCATGGTCTCCAGGTCACCGGGGGTCTGCTCGGCCACCGCGCGGATCTGCGGCTCGGCGAGCACGGCCTCCGCATGGGCACGTGCCCGGTCCGCGGCGGTGAGCTCGGCCTCGATCGCCGCCTGTTGCCGCGTGGTGCGCGCGAGCGCGGAGACCACTTTCGCGTACGCGGTGAGCAGCGCGATATCGTCACGCGGCGGCGCCGGTTCGGCCTCGGGCTCCGGCTCGTCGCCGAGCTCGTCCTCGTCGAAAAGATCGAAGAGAGTAGGCATCTCGGGCGCTACCCGGGCAGTACGCGCGCTCCGTCCCGCCCGGGCACTCGGCTCACCCGCCCCACCGTCTTGCGCTCCGGGCTCGGTCGCATCCGAACCAGGACTGGTGGATGTGTCGAGAGCTTCGGTGTCTCCGTCAACAGAGGTCTTTCCGTCCGGCGACCTCGCCCCGGACAGGTCTGCCGCCGGAGTATCGGTCAGAACAGTCGACTCGCCGTCTTCCCACACGAAACCAGCCGTGCGGGCGAGGTTTTCCACGCGGGTGGCGATCTGGCGGACGGCCTCGCGGGCGGCGGATTCGTCGGTGCGGGCCACGCGCAGGGCGGTGGCGGCGGCGATGAGGGATTCGAGGCGGGTGGTGCGGGCCTCGACGGTGCGGTCGGCGCCCGCGACGGTGCGCAGGCGGAGGGTGAGTTCGTCGAGGCGCGCGCGCGTCGTGGCGATGTTCGCGGTGACGGTGCCGAGGCGGGCGTCGAGGTCGCGGGACTGCTCGTGCAGGGCGGTTTCCTCGGCGCGCAGGGTCTCGAGAGCGGTCGTGAGCGCCGGGACGCGGTCGGCGCTGTCGGCGGCGTCGTCGAAGCGGTGGGTGGCGGTGCGGACGGCGTCGGCCAGGACCACCGGGTCGGCGTCGCCGCCCCGGGCGGTCAGCGCCTCGATCTCGCGTTCGAGTGTGCCGATCCGCTCGGCGATCCGATCGCGGGCGGCCTCGGCGGCCCGCTCGTCGGCGATGGCGGCGTCCTCGGCGTCCTTCGAGACGGCGTCGTCGGTCGGGCGTGCGGGATCGGGGTGTTCGGCGGACCCGCACACCGTGCACGGCGCGCCGTCGGTGAGCGCGCCCGCGAGTTCGGCGGCCATGCCGGCCAAGCGCCGCGTCCGCAGGTCGAGCACCCGCTCGCGCGCGTCCAGGTGCGTCCGCCGCGCGGTATCGAATTCGGCCCGCGCCCGATCCAAAGCCGGTCGCTGCCTGGCCAGTTCCACCGCCGCCGCCGCCGAATCCTGCCACTTGCCCAGCTCTGTCCGCAGGCCCGGGAGGGCGGCAGCCGCATCGGTCGCTTCCCGCAGCCGCTCGCCCGCCGCGGCGATCGCCGTCGGCAACTCGTTCCGTCGCCGTTCCAGTGCGCCCGCTTGCTCGGTAAGCCTGGCCGCCTCCGATTCGTGCGCCGCGAGATCCGCTCCGAGCTGCACGGCGAGATCGACCTCGACCCGCACCTCCCCGAGCACTCCGAGCTGCGCATTCCACTGACTCACCGCGGCATCGAGATCGCCCTCGACATCACGGACCGCTCGCGCGACCGACTGTTTCTGTCCGCCAGGGGATTCCCGGGTGTGCAGCGCCTCGCGAGTGGACGCCCGAACTGTCGCTGCGCCTGAGGACTGCGCCGCTCCGCCGCCGCGCACGGGCCGCGCATCGCGCGTGCCGCCGTCGCCCTGGTCGTCGCCGAATGCTGAACCGCGCTCAGGCGATCCATCGGCGGCGTCCGAGGCCCACCGCTGCTCCGAACCGGGCATCCGCCGGATGCCGTTCGCCGCGGGCGTGTCGTCCACGGGCTGTGAGCCATCCGTGCGGTAGGGCTCATCCGCGAGTAGCGCGTCATCCGAGCGATCGACCGACCCCGCCGCACCCGTGAGCCGCGCGAGTTCCGAGAGCTTCACCGGGTGGGGCGACCCGGCCGAGCCGACAGCGACCGCCTCGTCCTCGTAGACGATCCTCAGCAGGTCGACGCCCACGATGTCGGCGGCCTCGTCGGCGCTGAGCCGTGCCGCCAGGTCATCGGCGACACCGCGGGTGGCGGCCTCGGCGCGGCGCAACTGGCGCACGGCCGACCGCGCCTCGTCGATCGCCTGGACGACCGGCTCGGCGCGACGCGCCTGCTCGAGTTCGTTGGCCAGCTCGGCGCGCCGGGCGGCCCCGGCGGTGTGGGCGGCGAGTTCCGCGCGGGCCGCCGTCATCCTGGCGTGGAGTTCGGCGACGCGCCGCCCCTCCTCCGCCTCGGTACGCGCCTCGGCCGACTCCTTGTGGCGCAGTTCGGCATTCGCGTTCGCCTCGGCCAGCTCGGTGCGGGCCTTCGCCAGCAGTTCCTGGGACCAGGTCACCGCGTCGCCCACGCCGACCGATTCGGCTCCGCCGTAGCCGGCGGCCATGCCGACCTTGGTGATCAACCGGTCGATGCCCTGTTTGCGGGTGTCCAGATCGGCGGCGGCGGCGCGGCGGCGATCGGCGAGCCACTGCTCGGCGGTCCCGAAACGCTGGGTGTCGAAGAGCTTTTCGAGCAGCTTCTCGCGCTCTTCGTTCTCGGCGCAGAGGAACCTGGCGAAATCACCCTGCGGCAGCAACACCACCTGGAAGAACTGCTCGGCGCTCATTCCGAGCAGCCGCAACACCTCGTCACCCACATCGGTGATCCGCGACAGGTTCTCGCCGGACCCGTCGAGCCACTCGAGCGTGGCCTTGGCTTGGACCTCGCGGGTCTTGCCGCTGTCGCGCAGGCTCGGCCGTTCGAAGGCCGGGCTGCGGGTGAGCCGCAGGTGCCGACCGCCCAGCGTCGCCTCCAGGGTGACCAGCGGCGGGGTCTGCGGGTCGGCGTGATCGGAGTGCAGCCGCTTGGTTTCACCGCGCGCGCCGGGAACGCGACCGTAGAGCGCGAACGCGATCGCGTCGAGCACGGTGGTCTTACCCGCGCCGGTGTGCCCGTGCAGCAGGAACAGCCCATCGGTGCCGAGCGCGTCGAAATCGACGACGGTGACATCGGCGAACGGGCCGAACGCGACCATCTCCAGCCGGTGCAGCCTCATGCCGCACCGCCGTCGATCTGTACCCGCCCGGATCCACCGCGCGGGCCGCTCACGCGATCGCTTCTGTCAGATCGGTGTCGGGCGCCGAGGGCACGCGGGCCGCATCGGATTCGCGGACCGCGGCGGCGAGCGCCCGCTCCACCCATGTCATCTCCCCCTCGGTCGGTGTGCCGCGCACGTCGGTCAGGAAGCTCGCCGCCACCTCCACGTCGCGGCGGCCGTGCACCCGCTCGCGATAGCGCAGCTCCGGATTGCCCTCCGGGCGCGCCCATTCCACGTGGACGGCGTGCGGGAACCGCTCGCGCAGCTTACGCATCGGATCCACCGGGCGAGCGCTGTCGGTGAGCGTGGCGGAGACGTAATGCTGTTCGGCCTCGGCCAATTCGGCATCGGCGAGCAGGTGGTCGAGGGTGCCGGTGAGCTTGCTGAGCCCGCGCACCAGGGGTAGCTCGTGCCGCCGCACCTCGCCGAGTCCGTCGGCGTCGAGATCGAGAATCCAGACGGCCTTGCGATGGGAGTTCTCGGCGAACGAGTACGGCAGCGGGGAACCGCTGTAGCGCACCGACTCCGACAGCGTCTGCGGCGAATGCAGATGGCCGAGGGCCACGTAGTCGACGCCGTCGAACGACGACATCGGCACCGTCTCCACCCCGCCCACCGAGATGGACCGCTCCGAGCCGGTGGCCTCCCCGCCGACGACGAACGCGTGCGCCAGCACCACCGAGCGGGTGCCCGGTCTGCCCGCGAGATCGGCGCGAATGCGCCCCATCGCGGCATCGAGGATCTCCGCGTGTGAACGGGCCTGCGGCACCCCGAGTTCGACGCGGGTGATCTCCGGCTCCAGATACGGGATGCCGTAGAAGGCGACGTCACCGTGGGCGTCCGGCAGCAGGACCGGTCGATCGGCGTCGGCCACCCTGGTGCACAGATGCAGCCCGCCCGCCGCGGCGAAACTGGCGCCCGCGCCGAGCCGGGCGGGGGAATCGTGATTGCCCGAGGTGGCGACGATCCGCGCGCCCGCTGCCCTGATCGCCTCGAAACCGCTGTTGCAGACCGCGATGGCATCGGCGTTCGGGATGGACCGGTCGTAGACATCGCCGGGAACGACGACCACGTCGACGGATTCGGTCGCGACCAGCTCCGCGATCGCGGCCAGCACCCGTGCCTGATCGGCAAGGAGGTCGACACCGTGGAAGGTGCGCCCGATGTGCCAGTCGGAGGTGTGCAGGATCCGCATGCCGCGAAACTTAGGCCACACCACCGACAGAATTCAATCGACGCACTACACGGGTGTCATTCACCACGCCCGGGTTGCCCGGCGATTGCGAGTTTGTCGGTGCCCTGGGGCACTATCGCCGCTATGACCGCCTCGATGCTCGTCGCGCTCGTCCTGGTATTCGCCGCCGGATTCGGTCTCGGCTGGTTGGGGCATTCCGCCCGCGGCGGGCAGCGAGCCGCCGTGGCGGAGGCCAGGCTCGCCGCGGCGAGTGACAATCAGCGGTTGCTGCAGCGCTCACTGCAGGCGGCGAACGAGGACGCGGCCCGCAGGCATTCCGCCGCGGTCGGCGCGCTGGTCGACCCGCTGCGCGACGCGGTCGGCGCGCTGGAGCAGCACATCCGCCAGGTGGAGCACCACCGGATCGACGCCTATTCGAGTCTGCGCGAGCAGGTCGCGGGGATGCAGCGCACCTCGCATCAGCTCTCCGACCAGACCGGTCAGCTGGTCGCGGCGCTACGCGCGCCGCAGGTCCGCGGTCGCTGGGGCGAGATCCAGCTGGAGCGCGTCGTCGAGCTGGCGGGCATGACCAGGCACTGCGATTTCGACACCCAGGTGCACCGCGCCGGTGGCGACGAGCGCGGGGTGCGGCCCGACCTGGTGGTCCGGTTGGCAGGCGGGCGGCACATCGTGGTCGACGCGAAGGTGCCGTTCACCGCCTATCTCGACGCCGCGACCACCGACGACCCCACCGCGCGCGACCGGCTGCTGGCCCGGCACGCCAAGCACCTGCGCGCCCATGTCGACCAGCTGGCCGACAAGGCCTATTGGACGGCGTTCGACCCGGCGCCGGAATTCGTCGTCCTGTTCGTGCCGGGCGACCCGTTCCTCGACGCCGCGCTGACCACCGACGCGGGTCTGCTCGAGTACGCGTTCGGCCGGAACGTGATCCTCGCGACTCCCACCACGCTGATCGCCCTCTTGCGCACTGTCGCGTTCAGCTGGCGTCAGGAAGCGCTCTCCCGCGATATGGCAACGGTGCAGCAATTGGGCAAGGAGCTCTACACCCGGATCGGCAAGGTGGCCGAGCATCTGGACAACCTGGGCGTGAATCTCGGTAAGGCCGTTGCCGCTTTCAACGCGACGGTCGGCTCGGTGGAGTCGCGGGTGCTGGTCACGGCACGCCGGATGCATGATCTCGGGATCGCCGATCAGGAGCTTCCGGCAATCCGGCTGACCGAGACCAGACCGCGCGTCGTCGCGTTCGCCGACGCGGAGGATCGACTTTGAGATCCCGTGCCGTAACACCTGCGGGAGCGATGTGCGGTTAGTGTCATAGGGTGGCTGCTTCCCAACGTGCGCGACCCCGGGTGCCCGCGCCGCAACGTTCGATCGTGCCCTCGGTGCCCGGCATCCCCGCCTGGGCCGCGATTGCGCTCGCCGCCGGCATGACGCTGCTCGGGTTCCTGATCGACGCGCTCGGTGGTGAGACCTACCCGACCGGCACCTTCTCGGCGCTGTACGTGCTCGGCTGTGTGCTCGCTGTCAGCGCGGTGCGCTTCCGCGGCCTGTTCTCGGCCATGGTGCTGCCCCCGCTGCTGCTGTTCGTCGCGGTGCCGCTGGCCTGCCAGATGCTGGGTGGCCGCGCGACCACCTCCATCAAAGACGTGCTGATGAACCTGGTCATCCCGCTGGTGGAGCGCTTCCCCACGATGATGCTGGCCACCGTGCTCGTGCTCGCGATCGGCGGCGCCAGGATCGCGATCGCCAAGCGGGCCCCCGCCGCCGCCACGGCCGAACGCGGCGGTGAGCGCAGGACCGAACGCAAGCCGACCCGGCGGCGCCGACCCGCCGCCGACCTCGCCGACACCGGCCGCAGGCGCGGTCGTCGCGGCGCCGACGTCCTGGACGACCTCGACACCGCCGTGGACATGGCCAGCCCGGCCCGCCGCGCCCAGCGCCCGGCCAAGCGCACCACTGCGGCCGACCCCAAGCGCGCACCGGCCGCCGACCCCAAGCGCGCCCCCGGCGCCGAGTCCAAGCGCGCGCCCGCCGCTGAGC